>NZ_CAACUY010000035.1 GCF_900659615.1 Actinomadura fibrosa
CGCTGCTCGGCGACGGCTGGCCCGCGCCCGAGCTGCGCGTCCCGCCGCAGAATCCGCCGCCCGCGGCGCCGCCGGCACCGGCGCGGCCGCCGGGGCTGCGCGAGCGCAAGAAGGCCCAGACCCGGCGGGCCATCAACCGCGCGGCGCTGGACCTGTTCACCGAGCGCGGCTACGACGACGTCGGGGTCCGCGAGATCGCCGACGCCGCGGGCACCTCGCTCGCAACCATGTTCACCTACTTCCCGGACGGGAAGGCGAGCCTGGTCTTCCCCGGCAGCCGGGCCGAGCGCACGGCCGCCCTGGTCCGCGCCGTCCGCCTCCGCCGGCCCGGGCAGACCGTCCTGCGGGCGCTGCACGACCACATGGCCACGCGCGGCCCGTTTAAGGCGGATCCCGCACCCGAGAAGAGACGCGTGCTCGACCTCGTCCGCGCCACCCCGCAACTCCGCGACCACGCGCTCCACTCCTGGACCGCCGCCGAGGACGACCTCACCGCCGCCATCACGCGAGAGGCCGCCCTCCCCGCCGGGGACCACACCGCCCGGCTGCTGGCCCGCTACGTCCTCCAGATCCCCGACCTGGCCCGCACCGCCGCCGACGCCCGCCGCGTCCTGGACGTCGTCACCGCCCTCCTCGAACACGGCTGGCCCGCAGGCACATGGGCGGCGGCCCCGGACGACGGCCGGTGAAGAGCGGCCGGCGTCGTCCTGGTGCCGATGTCCATCTCGGGGACCGCGGTGGCACGGGGTCGTCACCGGTGACGACCTGGCCTTCGCGGCGCTGTGGAGCAGGCTCGGGTCAGCTCGCGCTGCAAGTGACGGTGGGCCAGGTCGTGTTGCCGTTCTTCATGATGGTCACGCCCCAGTTGTTGCCGTTGCCGTTGGGTTTGGCGGTCATGACGTACCCGCTGGCGTCCCAGCTGGGGCTGATGTTCCAGGTGGCGCTGATCCTCTCCGGGTACGGCACCGTCATCACGACGGTCCAGTTGTTCGATCCGGTGACGCTGACGTTGAGGTTGTAGCGATCGGACCAGGACTGGCCCGCGGACAGGGTCGCGGTGCAACCGCCGCCACCGCCGTTACCGCCGCCGGTCCCGCCGTTGAGGGCGTCGAGGACGGAGGTGTAGGCGGGCTTCTTACTGCCGTTGCCGTCGAACAGCAGCGGGGTGTCGCCGGACCGCCAGGAGTCGGTGTCCCGCACGCCCCAGACCGTGATGCCGACGCAGCGCGACACGGCCAGGCATGCCTTGGTGACGTTGGCGTAGTCCGTGGGAGAGGCGCCCGCGATGTCCAGCTCGGTGATCGCGACGTCCACACCGAGGGCGGCGAAGTTCTGCAGCGTGGTCTGGAAGTTGCCGGGCACCGGGTTGCCGCTGTTGAAGTGGCCCTGGAAGCCGACGCAGTCGATCGGCACGCCGCGTGACGTGAAGTCCTTGACCATGTTGTAGACGCCCTGCGTCTTGGCGGCGCTCCAGTTCTCGATGTTGTAGTCGTTGTAGCAGAGCTTGGCGTTGGGGTCGGCCGCCCGCGCGGTCCGGAAGGCGACCTCGATCCAGTCGTTGCCGGTGGCCTGGAGGTTGGACTGGCGCCGGCCGCCGCTGCCGTCGTCGGCGAAGGCCTCGTTCACCACGTCCCAGTAGGCGAGTTTGCCCTTGTAGTGGGCCATCACACCGTTGATGTGATTGATCATCGCCTGGCGCAGCGCGCTGCCGCCGAGGCCCTGCGCCCAGCCGGGCTGCTGACCGTGCCACGCGAGCGTGTGGCCGCGCACCTGTTTGCCGTTCTGCGCGGCCCAGTTGTAGACCTGGTCGCCGGCGGTGAAGCTGAACTGTCCCTGGCTCGGCTCCGTGGCGTCCCACTTCATCTCGTTCTCGGGCGTGACCATGGTGAACTCGCGGTTCGCGATCGTGGTGTACGCCGAGTCGCCGAGCTTCCCGGAGCTGATCGCGGCGCCGAAGTACCGGCCGGTGCCGGCGGCCGCGGCGCCCAGCGTGGTGGCGGCCGGCGTGCCGCCGTCGCCCGTCCCGTCGAGGCCGAGGAAGGCGATGGCACGTTGGATCATGCCGCTCAGCGGCAGGTTGTGCCCGGCGCCGGAGACGCTGATCCCCTCGACCGGTGCCTGCGTCGTGTCGGTGCCGTAGCGGGTCCGGGTCCAGCCGGACTGCGGGCTGTCGCTGCGGACGGGTGTCTGGCCGACGCCCCGCAGGTTCGTCCACTGCTCGATCTCTTCGCCGAAGTTGTTGTAGTTCAGCGTCGCGTCGGCGGTGCCGTGCCACAGCTGCATGCGCGGGTAGGAGCCGCTGTAGCCGGGGTACATCGCCCGCGCCGCGTCGCCCCACTGCTGCGGCGTCTTGCCGACCTGGCCGTTCGCGCACTGGCTGTTCCAGGTGTTGCTGCTGCTGCCGGTCGCGAAGCAGGTGGCGGGCACCCCCATGAACGCCGATCCGGCCTTGAAGACGTCGGGGTACTCGGCGGCCATGACATTGGTCATCATCGCCCCGGACGAGACGCCGGTGGCGAAGACGCGGTCCGGGTCGACGTTGTAGTGGGACTTGGCGTAGTCGACCATCGACACGATGCCGACCGGGTCGCTGCCACCGCCGCGGGTGAGGGCCTGCGGGGAGTAGACGTCGAAGCAGTTGCCGCTGCGCGTCGCCTCGGGGAAGACGATGACGTAGTGGTACTGGTCGGCGGCGGTGACGTAGTCGTGGAAGGAGCCGTTGTAGACCGCGGACGCGCTCCCCTGGCAGAAGTGCATGGCGACCAGCAGCGCCGGATGGGAGGCGACGTTGTCCGGCACATAGACGTACATGTTGAGGTTGGTGGGGTTGTCGCCGAAGTTCGTCACCCGCGTCAGCGAGGCCGCGGCGGCCGGCTGTACGCCCAGCAGGGCGGTCCCGGCGACCAGCGGGAGCATCGCCAGGACCACCAGGGCTCTGAGGAATCGGTTCATCGGGAGCAGTCCTTCCTCTGGCGGACCCGGTCCGGCCGTGCGGAGGAAGCGATGCGGGAGCGTCCCGGCTCCGCCCTCACCCACCTGTCGCGCGCCCCGCCACCCACCGAACCGGGTGATCCTGGTGCGATGGTCTTCGAAATATTGCGATACAGCACGAGGGTTTTCAGAGCTTTCAGCGTTCATCTACGGCCTTCCTCCCTTCTTCCAGGGAGCATGAAGGCGTTCGAGCCGGTGACGCTGAGGAGTGTTCACGCCAGCATCGCGATGGCCAAAGGTGGTCATGTGCTGCGTGAGCTTCCGTCGGTCTCCGTCGGCGGGCGAACCGGAGGTGCCTCCGTCCGGCCCACGGCAGGCGCCCAACTGGCGCCAGAAATCTCTCGAAACTTTTCGAAAGTTGATCTGAACGCACTCAGGGAGCACCGCCGACGTCGTAGCCGCCTACCGCCCCGGCCTGCCGTTCGTCCCCGGCACCTGGGCCGCGCAGGTGGCCGCCCCGCTCACCGCAGTATGCACCGAGCGGGTCCAGCGCGGTGCATCCGCGGTCAGCCGTCGTGGGCCTGGTTCAGGAAGCCGGTGACGACGGTGTAGTAGTCGTGCGGCCGCTCCTCCTGGAGGTGGTGGGAGGTGTGGTCCATGACGTACAGGTGACCGCGCGGCACCATCCGGGCGAGCATCAGCGGATAGTCGGGGGTGAGGAACGCGTCGTGCATCCCCCACGCGAACAGCGCGGGAGCCGTGATGCGCCCCAGTTCGTCGGTGAGGTCCTGCCAGTCGCCACGCGGGTTGTCGGTGGCCGCGGCGAGCGCCATCTCCTCCGGGTCCAGGCTCTGCTGGTAGCGCAGGGAGACGGTCTCGTCCGGGACCGCGTCGGGGTCGTACCACTCCAGCCGCGCTATGAGGTCGCGCATCTTCTCCCAGGACGGGCCACCGCCGCCGTAGTAGGCGTCGCGGGCGTTGCGGCCGCGGCGGGCCCCTTCGGGCAGCGGCGCGAGCGGGCCGTAGAAGACCGGCATGCTCCCGGTGACCACCAGCGAGCGCACCCGCTCGGGGTACTTCGCCGCCAGGTTGAGCGCGATCGTCCCGCCCCAGGAGTTGCAGACGAAGTCGGCCCGGGCGATGCCGAGCGCGTCCATGAGCGCGACGGTCTTCGCGGCGTGGAAGTCCCACATCGGCCCGGTGATGACGCATTTCTCCGACCGGCCGTACTGCAGGATGTCGACCAGGAGGCACTCGCGGTCGCGCGCGAACAGCGGTGCGACGGGGCCGAAGTCCGACCAGGCGGTGCAGCCCGGCCCGCCGCCGTGCAGGAAGATCGTCGGGCTGCCCGCGCCCATGCGCAGGTAGTGGTACTTCACGCCGTCGGCGTCGGCGTACGCCCCCTCGGGAGCCGGTTGGATGTCCATGGCGCGATCCTCGCGCCGCCGGGGCCGCGCGCCGAAGCTCCTCGGTCCGCTGAGCGGTCCGCGTTCCTGACCGGCGGCGGGCGCCGTGCGTA
The DNA here is from genome assembly GCF_900659615.1 of Actinomadura fibrosa. Classification (GTDB taxonomy): domain Bacteria; phylum Actinomycetota; class Actinomycetes; order Streptosporangiales; family Streptosporangiaceae; genus Spirillospora; species Spirillospora fibrosa. Next base: position 4,451 of record NZ_CAACUY010000035.1, read on the forward strand.
GCGTGCACCGCAGGTGAACCCACCCCGGGAGGTGCCATCGTGGAAGCCGCGCTCGACGTCGCCGAGCGGCGCGCCCGCGCCCTCGTCGGCCGGGTCGGGCACCGGTCGCTCGGCGTCGTGCGGGCGGCCGAGGCCGCCGGGTTCGCGCGGGCCGCCGGGGAGACCTCCCCGTGCCTGGTCGACCCGGACGACGCCGGCTTCGTCGTCCACCCGATGTACGTCGTCAGCCTGCTGCGCGGCGTGCCGGGCGCCGGCGACGAGGAGTTCCGCCCGGACGGGATGTACCGCGACGAGGTCCCGGGGACCGACGGCCTCGACGTCGCCCTGATGGCCGGCGGCCAGGACGTGCGCTGGATCGCCGATGTGCGGCCCGGCGACCGGATCGACGTACGGCGCACGCTGACGGAGGTCGCGCGCAAGGGGCGCGGCGCCGGTTTCCTGCTGCTGACCGTCGAGAAGACCTACGGAACGGCCGAGCGCGGTGCCCTCGTCGAGGTCACGGAAAGGTTGATCGTCCGATGACGGACCAGGACGCCTCCACCACGGCCGGCGGCCGGCCGGCACTGCCCGGCGCGGAGATCGCGCCCGTCCGGGCGGTGCCGGACGCGGTCCGGCTGCTGCGGTTCGGCGCGGTGACGCGGAACGCGCACCGCATCCACTACGACGCCGAGTTCGCCCGCTCCGAGGGGCTGGCCGGCCCCGTGGTGATGGCGCAGCTGCACGGTTGCCTTCTCCACCGGGCGGCGACCGCCTTCGCCGGCGGCGACCCGCGCGCCGTCCGGGCGCTCGGATGGCAGAACCGCGCGCCCGCGCGTCCCGGTGACCGCCTCACCGTCACCGGCACCGTGCGCATGGTCGACGAAGCGACCGGTGAGGTCACGCTCGACCTGGAGGAGGCCCTCGACGACGGCACCGTCTGCTGCCGCGGGCATGCCGTCGTCGTCCTGCCGCCACCGATGCCGTCCGGGACCGGTGACGGCGCCGCCGACCGGTAGTCCGCTCGGCGGCGCCCTTGCCGGACGCGGTCAGTCCATTGTCAGGGCGACCTTCCCGACCGCCTCGCCGGTGCGCAGGCGTTCGATGGCCTCCGCGAACCGGTCGAGGCCGTACCGCTCCACGTTGAGGGCCAGGTCCCCGGCGGTGATCTCGGCCAGGAGCCGCCGGCCCACCTCGGCGAGGTCCCGGGCGCGGGTCATCAGGTTGACCGGCAGCAGCGCGACGTCGGCGAGCAGCCATTCCGCGAGGTCGACGGTGAGCTCCCGCCCCGCCGAGTAGCCGACCAGGGCGGCCCGGCCGCCGGGCCGGACGAGCGCGAGCGCGGCGGTCAGCACCGGCCCCCCGACCGTGTCGACGAGGGCGTCGACCCGGCCGCCCACGGCCTGTTCCGACAGGTCGCGGGCGAGGATCGTCTTGGCCCCGGACGGGACGTGCGGCAGCTTGGACGGCCGTCCGACGACGCCGATCACCTCCGCACCGGCCCGCGCGGCCAGCTGCACCGCCATGGACCCGACGGCTCCGGCCGCGCCCGTCACGATGACCCGCTCCCCTTCGCGGATCGCCGCCACGTCGTGCACCGCCGCCCAGGCGGCGCCCGCCGGGGAGAAGAACGAGCACGCGACGGCGGGGTCCGCGCCGGGGAGCGCGGCGGCGGCGGCCTTGTCGGGGACGACCGCGTGCTCGGCCCAGCCGCCGTCACGGCGCAGTCCCACTCCGGCGCCTCGCAGGAGCACCAGGGAGCCCACAGGGTGGACGTCCGACTCGATGACCGTGCCGCACGCGTCGGTGCCCGGCACGAACGGCGGCTCGGGCAGGATGCCGAACCGGCCGTCGATGACGTTCAGGTCGAGATGGCCGACCGCCGCGGCCCGCACCCGGACCAGCGTCTCGCCCGGCGACCGCGCGGGCACGGGCCGCTCCACGATCCGCGGCGGCGATCCGAACTCGTCCAGGACGAGCGCGCGGGAGTTCTCCGTGGTCACAGCTTCACCCCATAGCGGCGCAGGACACGTGAGGAGACGATGCGCAGCACCCGGTCGAAGACGAACCCGAGGATGCCGAGCGTGATGATGCCGACGAACACCCAGTCGATGCGGCCGTAGTTCCGCGACGTCCAGATCAGCGCGCCGAGGCCGACCTGCGCCGCCACGATCTCGGCCGAGACGATGGTCAGGAAGGAGTTCCCCATGGCCAGGCGGGCGCCGGTGACGATGTGCGGCACCGTGGCGGGCAGCACGATGCTCCGCATGACCTGCCACCGGTTCGCGCCGAGGCTGGTGGCCGCGCGGAGCTTGGACTCGTTGATCGACAGCACGCCGGCGATGGTGTTGAGCGTGACGATGAAGACGGACGTGTAGAAGATCAGCACGATCTTCGACGACTCGCCGATGCCGAGCCACACCACCGCCAGGGTGACGAAGGCGACCGGCGGGATGAACCGGAAGAACTCGATGTAGGGATCGAGCAGCTGCCGGATCACCGGGAGGCGGCCCATGAGCAGGCCCACGGGCACGCCGACGGCCACGCCGAGGCCCCAGCCGATGAGGATGCGGCGGCCGGAGGCGATGACGGAGTTCCCCAGCGTGCCGTCGGAGGCGAGCTCCCGGGCCGCCTTCAGGGTCTGCGCCGGCGAGGCGACGAGCGCGGAGCCGTACCGCATCGCCAGGAGCTGCCAGACCCCGATCCCGATGATGATGGAGATCGCGTACATGCCGGCGGTGCGGAGCGGGCCGGACGCCGCGCGGGGACGCCGGGCCCGGATCCGGGGGACGGCGTCCCCCTGCCGGGCGGTGTCGACGGTCGTCACCCGTCCTCCTCTCCGGAGGCGAGGCCCTGCTCCCGCAGGGCCGTGCGAACCTCCTGGCCGATGTCCTGCCGCAGCTTCTGGTGGAGCGCGATCGCGCCCGGCGACGTCTCGTCGCGGGGCCGGGGCAGCTTCACCTCGTAGACGTTCTTGATCGACGCCGCCGGGCCCGCCGTCATGACCGCGATGCGGTCGGCGAGGATGATCGCCTCGCCGATGTCGTGGGTGACGAACACGACGGTGCACCCGGACTCCCGCCAGATGCGGTCCATCTCCTCCTGCATGACCTGCCGGGTCTGGGCGTCCAGGGCGCCGAACGGCTCGTCCATGAGCACGATGCGGGGCCGGTTCGCCAGCACCCGGGCGATCTGCACCCGCTGCCGCATGCCGCCCGACAGCTGGTCGGGGAACGTGTCGGCGAACTTGCGGAGGCCGACGAGCCCGAGGTACTCGTCGGCCAGGGCGGCCTGCTTCGCGCGGGACATGCCGCGCATGCGGGGGCCGAAGGCGACGTTCTGCCGCACGGTCAGCCAGTCGAACAGCGCGTCGCTGTTCTGGAAGACCATGCCGCGCTCCGGTGACGGCCCGCTGACGGGCCGGCCGTCGACGGAGACGGTGCCGGCCGTGGCCCGGGTGAATCCGGCCAGCGCGGACAGCAGGGTGGACTTGCCGCACCCGCTCGGGCCGAGCAGGCAGAGGAACTCCCCCGCGGCGACGTCGAGGGAGATGTCCTCGACGGCGCGGTAGGCGCCGAAGCTGATGCCCACGCCGTCGATGCGCGTGGCCGCGCCGCGGGCGGCTTCCCGATCGATCTCGGTCGTCACGGCGTCCTCACTTCCCCGCATGCTGGGAGTACCAGTTCTGGAGCACGGCCGTCCGCACGTCCGGCTTCGCCTTGGCCTTGCCGGTCTCCAGGAAGAACTCGGCGGTCCGCTCGTACCCCTCCAGGTCGGCGGCGGTGATGTCGCGGACCCCGAAGTCGATCTCCCTGGCCGCGGTGACGGTCTGCTCGGCCGGCACCTTCGCGATCTTCTGCGTCGCCCGCGCCGCCGCCTGCGGATCGCTCTCGGTGAGCCTGGCCGCCTCGTCGAGCGCCGCGGCGACCTTGGCGGCCGTGCCCTGGTTGGCGGCCAGCCACCGGTTGCCGGCGATGAGCCACTGGACGTAGGACAGGCCGTAGTCTCCGCTGGTCTCGGTGATCTTCCCGCCGAGCTCCGCGCCCTTGGCGGGCCACGGCTCCCACAGGACGTAGGCGTCGACACTGCCCTTCTGCAGCAGCGCCGGGATCTCCGGCGGGTCGGCGGTGACGAAGGCGACCTTCTTCGGGTCGATCCTCTTGGATTCGAGGAACCGCGTCGCGGCGAGCTCCGACAGGCCGGGCACGGTCGCCATCTTCCTGATCTGGGACGGGTCGCCGACGTCCTTGCGCTGGACGACCTTCAGGAACTTCCCGGACTGCTCGTAGACGAGGAGCGCCCGCAGGTCGGGGTTCTGCTGGAGCTTGCCGATCGTCGTCGTGTCCGAGCTGCCGGCCAGCTGCACCTGCCCGGAGGCGATCGCGTCGACGGCGTCGCCGCCCTTGCCGAACTGGACCACGTCGACGTTGACGCCGCGCTTGGCGAACAGCCCCTTCTCCTGGGCGACGAACACGGGGGCGTACGCCGCGTCGATGCCGACCGCGAAGCGGACCTTGGGCCCGGCGGCGTTTCCGGCACCCCCGGAGTCGGTCGAGCCGGCGCTGCAGGCGGAGATGGTCGTGATCAGGGTGATGACGGCGGCGGCGCGCCAGAAGGTGGGCCGTGCTTGCATAGAGCACCTCGATGGCTGTGGGCCGGGAACCCAGGCGTGGATTCGGCGTAGGCCGGAGTTCGCTGAACCGTAAGGTGCCCGGCACCTGCGCCGCATGACCGAGGGTCCGCTCACCGGACCGTCCCCGGATCGCCGTCGCCGGCGGCCTCCGGGCGGCGGCGGTCTGCTGAGCGAGACGTTCCCGTAGGCGGGACCCGTCCGGCGTCCGATCATCTCGGCATCGCCAGTTGCATTTCGGGAGGACGACGCATGACCGAGCCCGACCCGTCCGCTTCCGGAGCCGGGGAGACCCGCGCGCCGGCACGGCGGCCCAAGCGACCCGGCCGGCAGGACTGGTCGACGTGGCCCGAGTACGACGCCGCCGCCGCGGGCTTCCGCGGGTACTGGTACCCCGTCACCTGGTCGAGCCATGTGACCGGCAAACCCATCGCGGTCACCCTCTGCGGCGAGAAGATCGCACTGGTCCGCGACGCCGGGAAGGTGCACGCCCTGCACGATCGCTGCCCCCACCGCGGCATCCCCCTGTCGCTCGGCGACCAGCAGTTCCCCGGCACGCTCAGTTGCGTGTACCACGGGTGGACGTTCCGCCTCGGCGACGGCGAGCTGTGCGCGGTCATCACCGACGGCCCCGACTCGCGGATCTGCGGCAAGGTGCGGGTGCAGACGTATCCGGTGGAGGAACGCCTCGGCATGGTGTGGGTGTACGTCCCGCTCGCCGGCGAGGAACCGCATCCGCTCGACTCGCAGCTGCCCGAGGAGCTCGTCGGCAACGCCTTCATGCTGGGCGGCCGCATCGAGCCCCGGACCGGGAACTGGCGGTTCGCGTGCGAGAACGGCTTCGACGAGGGGCACGCGAAGTACCTGCACCGGACGTCGCTGTGGCGGCTGCTCAAGCCGATGCCCACCTGGAACATCACGAGGATCGTGCCGGAGGGCCGGTGGATCTACCGGGTGCAGGACGAGGTGCACTGGGAGGCGGACTTCCCGGGCGTGGGCCGGTGGACGACCAAGCGCTGGTGGAAGTTCCAGCCGCCCAAGGAGACCTTCAACCTCGGCAACACCGGCAAGCCGAAGAAGGTCGACCCCGTCATCGAGTCCTGCGGGTTCCCCGGCTTCGCCTCGCTGTCCATGCCGGGCATCCTGCGCATCGCCTACCCGGGCTTCATCCACTACGAGTTCTACGTCCCGGTCGACGCGGACAACCACCAGTACGTCGGCATCATGGTCAACTTCACCGAGGGCTGGAAGAGCCTCGGCTTCTACGCCAAGTACCTCGGCGCGATCCGCTGGCTCTTCCACGGCCAGTTCTCCGGCCAGGACGCCTGGATGGTCGACGTGACGGACGCGCCTCCGGAGAAGCTCTACCGCCCCGACGTGTCGCTCACCGCCTGGCGCTCCCTCGCCGAGGAGGAGTTCGCCAAGAAGCGGGCCGAGATCGGCGCCAAGTGATCCCCGAGGAGCCTTCCGTGCGACGCACCCTGCTGACCCTGATCATCGGCGCGGCCCTCGCGGCGGCGGCACCGCCGCTGTGGCGCTGGATCGCCCGGACGAGCAACACCCAGGTCCACCGGATCAACCAGTGAGCGGACCGGACGGGCTGCACACGCTGGACGGACCGGACGCGCTGGACGGACCGGACGGGCTGGACGGGCTGGACGAGCGGCGCCGCGACCTGGTCGCGGCGGCGTGGAAGCACGTCACGGCGGCGCGGCTGCGCGAGCTGGTCGTCGGCCTCGTGAACGAGCCCAGCCCCACCGGCGGTGAAGGAGCGCTGGCGGGGCACATCGCGGGCACGCTCGGCGCGTCCGGCATCACGGCGGCGGTGCAGCCGCTCGACGACCGGCAGGCCAACGCGTGGGGGCGGCTCCACGGCGACGGCACCGGCCCCGACCTGATGCTGTACGCGCCGATCGACACGCTGACCACCGGCGACGCGGCCGAGGACGCGCCGTGGACGGGCCCGGACCTGCGACCCGACATGCGGCCCAGCGCCTCCGTCGTGGGTGACCTCGTGACCGGGCTCGGCGCCTCCAACCCGAAAGGGCACGCCGCCTGCGTGATGATGGCCGCCGAGGCCGTCCACCGGGCGGGGCTGCCGCTGACCGGGGACCTGCTGGTCGCGTTCGGCGCCGGGGGCATGCCCACGAACGCGCTGGACGGCGGTGTCCGGCGCAACACCGGCCAGGGCGCCGGCTGCTCCTTCCTCCTGGAGCAGGGGCACTGGGCCGACTTCGCGGTGATCGCCAAGCCCGGCTGGACGGTGTCGTGGGAGGAGGTCGGGCTCGCCTGGTTCGAGGTGACCGTACGCGGGATCCACACCTATGTCGGGTCCCGCCACCGGCTGCCGTACGACAACGCGATCGCCCGCGCGGGCGAGGTGGCCGTGCGGCTGGAGCGCTGGTTCGAGGAGTACGCCGAGCGGCACACCGAGGGCACGGTCGCCCCACAGGGCATCGTCGCCGCGATCGAGGCGGGACGGCCGCGGATGGCGGCGGTCACCCCGGCCTCCTGCCGGCTGCTGGTCGATCTGCGGCTGAGCCCCTGGACGACGCCGATGCAGGCCAAGCGGGAGTTCGCCGCCGCGATCGAGGGGATCCGTGCCGAGCTGCCCGGCGTCGAGCTGGTGTCGGAGATGGTCCTCGCCATTCCGGGCTCCGCGTCCGATCCGGGCATGTGGGCGTCCCGCAGCGCGATCGCCGCCTGGGAGGCGCTGGAGGGCCGCCCGCACGAGGTGATCCGCGGCAACAGCGGCGCCACTGACGCCAACATCCTGCGCAACCGGGGCGTGCCGACCGTGCGGATCGGCATGCCGAAGGTCACCGGCGCGCCGTCCGAGATCGACTTCGCCATGGGGATGAACGCCGTCGACGTCCGGGAGATGGAGCGCCTCACCCGGCTCCTCGTCCGCACGGCGGTCGACACCGTCACCCGTACCCGACGGGAGGTGGGGCTGTGACACGGATCGTGCTCGGTGTCGGCGCGTCGCACAGCACGCTGATGAACACGCACTGGGAGGAGACGGTCCACAAGGACGAGGCCGGGCGGTTCCGCGACGCCCTGTACGCCGCGCGCGACCGGATCGCCGCGGCCCGTCCGGACACCGTCGTCCTGGTGGGCTCGAACCACTTCCGCGGGTTCTGGCTGGACCTCATCCCGAGCTTCACGATCGGGGTCGGCGAGTGCGTCGCGAGCGGCGAGTCCGGCACGCCGAAGGGCCCGCAGCCGGTGGACGAGGAGCTGGCCCGCCACGTCGCCGGCAGCCTCGTGGAGGGCGGCCGCTTCGACGTCGCCTTCTCGGCCCGGCTCCAGATCGACCACGGCCAGTCGCACGCGATCCAGTACCTGCTCGCCGGGCTCGATGTGCGGATCGTCCCGATCGTCGTGAACGTCTTCGCGCCGCCGCTGCCCACGCTCGCCCGCTGCGACGCGCTCGGCCGCGCGGTCCGGGAGGCCGTCGAGGCGTTCCCCGGCGAGCGCCGCGTCGCCGTGATCGGCTCCGGCGGCCTGTCGCACCGGCTCCCCTGGCCGGACTGGCGCAGCCCGGACGGCGAGGACGAGGAGTTCATGGTCCGGGCGTGGCTCGACGGCCGGAACAACTGGCAGGACTACGACGCGCGCCGCCGCGAGATCATCCGGGCCGCCCGGGCGGCGATCAACCCGGAGTTCGACGACGCGTTCCTGGCCATGGTCGAGAAGGGCGAGCTGCACCGCATCACCGCCTACACCACCGAACGCCTCGAAGAGGCCGCCGGCAACGGCGCGCAGGAAGTGCGCACCTGGCTGGTCATGGCCGCCGCGCTCGGCCACGTCCCCGGCCGGCGGCTCGCCTACGAGGCCGTCCCCGAATGGCTCACCGGCATGGCCGTCGCCGTCATCGAGCCCGAGAACCACGGAAGGGTCCCCGCATGAGCATCTGGAACGCACTGGCCGACACCGACTACCGGCACGCGTACGTCGACGCGGGCGGGGTCAGGACCCGGGCCTTGCAGGCCGGACCGGAGGACGGCGAACACGTCGTCTTCCTGCACGGCACCAGCGGCCACCTGGAGGCGTTCGTCCGCAACGTCCCCGAGCACGCCCGGCACTACCGCTGCCACGCGATCGACATGCTCGGCCACGGCTACACCGGCAAGCCGGACGTCCCGCAGGAGATCCCCGCCTACGTCGACCACCTGATCGCCTACCTCGACGCCGTCGGCGCCGACCGCGCGCACCTGGTCGGCGAGTCGCTCGGCGGCTGGGTGTCGGCGTGGGCCGCGAGCGAGCACCCGGAGCGGGTCGCGTCCCTGCAACTGCTGTGCATGGGCGGGACCAAGGTCAACCCGGAGGTCATGGAGCGCCTGAAGAGGACGACGACCGCCGCCTCCCTGGAGGACGACATCGAACTGACCCGCGGCCGGCTGCGCCTGCTCTGGGCCGAGTGGGACGAGGAGTTCGGCGACGAGCTCACCGAGGCGCGCTACGCCATCTACCACCGGCCGGACTTCCAGAAGAACCTGCCGAACCTGCTGGCCTTGCAGGAGGTGGAGATCCGCGAGCGCAACCTGCTCCGCCCCGACCGGATGGCCCGGATCACCGCGCCCACGCTGGTCGTGTGGGGCAACAAGAACCCGTTCGGCGACGTCCCGGAGGCGCAGGCGATCGCCGCGGCCATCCCCGGCGCGCGACTGGAGATCTTCAACGAGTGCGGGCACTGGCCCCAGCACGAGCAGGCCGGCCGGTACAACCCGCTCAGCCTCGCGTTCCTCGCGGAGGCGCGATGATCCGAAAGGGGTACGCCGACACGTCCTTCGGGCAGGTGCACTACGCCGAGTGCGGAACCGGCGCGCCCGTGGTGCTCCTGCACCAGACGCCGCGCTCCTGGGACGAGTACCGCGAGGTGCTCCCCCTCCTCGGCCGGACGCACCGCGCGATCGCCATGGACACGATCGGCTTCGGCGCCTCCGCGCCGCTCGCCGAGCACAGCATCGAGAACTACGCCGCCGCCGTCCTGGAGTTCCTCGACGCGCTCGGCCTGGACCGCGCGACGCTGGCGGGCCACCACACCGGCGGCGTCATCGCGGTCGAGGCGGCGGCGCGGGCGCCGGAGCGCGTCGAGCGGCTGGTGCTCTCCTCCACCCCGTACGTCGACGCCGCCGCGCGCGAGGCGCGGCGGCACCGCCCGCCGATCGAGCATGGGGAGAGCGACCCCGACGGGGGTCATCTCACGGAGATCTGGCGGCGCCGGCAGCCCTTCTACCCCGCGGGCCGGCCGGACGTGTTCGACCGGCTCGTCCGGGACGTGCTGGTCCTCGGCCCGGACGCGGAGAAGGGCCACCGGGCGGTCGGCGCGTACCGCATGGAGGAGCGGATCGGCCTCGTCCGCTGCCCGGTGCTGTGCATCGGCGCGTCGGCCGATCCGTTCAGCTTCCCCGACCTGGAGCCGCTGTCGGCGCGCCTCGGCGATCCGGCCATTGCGGTGATCGAGGGCGGCATGGTCCCATTGATGGAGCTGCACTCCTCCGAGGTAGCCGATCTCATCGCGAGGTTCGCGTCATGACCGTGGTTCCGTTCGCTCGCCCCGCTACCGATCCCCCGCTCACCGCCCAGAACGATGCCGAAGCGATGAATTCGGTTCTCGGCAAGGCGCGATTGATCATCGAGTCCTTCACCGCGGAGGACGACGTCCTCTCCCTGGCCGAGCTGGTACGGCGCTCCGGGGTGGCGAAGGCCAGCGTGCACCGGCTCGCGCAGGAGCTCCTCGACTGGGGGGTGCTGGAGCGGGCCGGCAACCGCTACCGCCTCGGCCTGCGGCTGTTCGAGATCGGCCAGCGGGTGCCCCGGCAGCGCACCCTGCGCGAGGCCGCCCTCCCGTACATGGAGGACCTGCTGATCGCCACGCAGGAGGCCGTCCACTTCGCGATCCACGACGGCCTCGACGTGCTGTACGTCGAGAAGCTCATCGTGCACCGCGGCATCAACAAGCAGTCCCGCGTCGCCGGCCGCCTCCCGCTGTACTGCACCGCGACGGGGAAGATGATCCTCGCGTTCTCGCCGCCGTCCCTGTTCCGCGAGGTCGTGGACAACGGCCTGCGGCCGCTCACCCGCAAGACCGTCGTGCAGCCCGGGCTGCTGCGCGCGCAGCTCGCCAAGGTCCGCCACGACCGGCTGGCGGTCGAGGTCGAGGAGACGAGGCTCGGCTACATGAGCGTCGCCGTCCCCGTCTTCAGCGGCCCCACGACGCTCGCGGGCGCCCTCTCGATCACCGCGCCCACCTGCCGCATGCACATCGTCCGTTTCACCGCCGCGCTCCGCACCGCCGGCCTCGGCATCTCCCGCACCCTCCAGGCCCAGGCCTGACGCCCGGGCCCGGCCCGACTGTCCAAGGCCGACTGTCCAGGCCCGGGTCGGACGGTCCGGGCCCGGGCCTGGGACGCTCCGTCAGTGCGCGAGGTAGCCGCCGTCCACCGGCAGCGTCGCGCCGGTCAGGTAGCCGGAGTGCTCGCCGGCCAGCAGGAGCAGCGCGGCGGTCAGCTCGTGGGTCTCGCCCCAGCGGCCCACCGGCACCTCCTTGCGCACCATGGCGAGCGCCACCGGATCGTCGCGGGACGCCTCGTTCATCTCCGTCAGCACCGGCCCGGGCAGCAGGCAGTTGGCCGTCACGCCCGACCCGGCCAGCTCCAGCGCCAGGGACTTGGTCAACTGCACCACCGCGCCCTTCGACGCGGCGTACCCGGCGCGTTCCGGAGCACCGACGACGCCGAGGACCGAGCCGATCGTGACGATGCGGCCGTAACCGGCGGCGGCCATCCGCCTGCTCGCCTCCCGCACGGTGTACCAGGTGCCGAAGAAGTTGGTCGCCATGCAGGCGTGGAGCGCTTCCGTGCCGAGGTCGGCGACGCTGCCCCGGGCGAGGGTCCCGGCGCTGGTGACCAGGATGTCCGGGCCGCCGATGCTCTCGGCCACCCGCTCGACCGTGGCGCGCACCTGGTCCTCGGACGAGACGTCGCAGCCCAGCCCGACGGCCTCGGGGCCGATGCGCTCGGCGCACGCCGCGGCCCGGTCCGGGTCCCGCGAGGTGATCGCGACGCGCGCGCCGGCCGCGGCCATGGCGCGCGCCGCGGCGAGACCGATGCCGGAGGCGCCGCCGGTGATCAGCGCCGTCCGGCCGGCGAGGGAGAACATGTTCGACATGCGGCGAGCGTAGGAGCCGGCGCTGCTCCGGGCACCCTGTCCGGTCTGGTGACCGGAACGGCCACTCGATCAACCGGACGGGACGTACACCTCGACGGTGCCGGCGGCGCAGACGGTGCCCTCGGCCGCCGTCCCGGTGAGCGCCAGCTCGACGAGGTGGCCTTCGCCGGCCTCCCTGACCGCCGTCACCGTCGCCGAGAAGGTCAGGGGGACGTCGGCGTACGCGCTGGCGCGGTTGCGCCACTCGACGCGGCGCAGCACCGCGCCGGGACCGGCCCAGCGCAGCACCGTGCGGGCGAACATCTCGCCGTGCAGCGTCGACTGGACCACGACGTCCGGGAAGCCCTCGGCGCGGGCGTGCTCCTGGTCGTAGTGGATGCGGTGGGAGTTCCAGGTGACCGCGCTGAAGCGGAACAGCTGCACCCGCGTGGGCGTGAACTCCAGCGGCGGGCATACCGTGCCCGGTTCAGGCTTCATCGGCGTCCCCCAGCACGATGACGGACTCGTCCGACACCACCAGTGGCGTACCGGCCTCGTCGAAGTACTCGGTGCGCAGTCCGAGGACCACGAAGTCCCCGGCCTTGCCGCGCTTGCGGTCCGCGCCGGTCAGGGAGCGCTCCGCGTGGATCGTCATGCCGGCCTCCACGGGGGCGAGGAGGCGCACGGCCTGCCCGCCGTGCACCTGGCGGACCGGCAGCCCCTCGGTGCAGGGCGACTCCCGCACGCCCAGGCCGTCCGGTCGCAGCTCGCCTTCGGGCGGGCCGTCCTGCCAGCTCAGGATGCCGGTCAGGAACATCGGCGGCGCGGCGACCGGGCGGTCCGCCGCCTCCGCCGCGCGGGCGGCGACGGCGTACCCGTCGTCGCCGACCGCGATGGCGTACCGGCACAGGTCCCGGACGGTGATCCGGCCGAGGCGGACGCGTTCGGTGCGGCCGCGCAGCCGGGCGGCGCGGGCGCGGACCTCTTCCAGGGGGTCGCCGGTCACCTGGCGTACCTCTCGTACCAGCCGCGGACCATCACGGTCCGGAGGTCGGGCCGCGCCTTGATCAGCCCCTGTCCGAGGAGGAAGTCCAGTTCCCTGCCGGCGGAGGCGTAGTCGGCGTCCGTGAAGCCGCGCGCCGTGAAGTCGATCTCGGGGAGGACCTTGACGGTCGCGTCCACGGGCAGCTTGACCTGCCGCCGCGTCGCCTCGGCCGCGGCCCTCGGGTCCTTCGCCACGATCCGGTCGGCCTCGGCGACGACCTTGAAGATCTTGCCGGCCGCGTCGTCGTGGCCGCTCAGCCACTTCTGGTCGGCCAGGAGCCACTGCACGTAGCCGACGCCGAAGTCCCCGATCCGGCCGGCGATGTGACCGCCCTCCTTGACGCCGTTGGCCGCCCACGGCTCGAACAGGATGTAGCCGTCGATGGAGCCGCGGCCGAGCAGGCCCGGCATGTCCGGCGGAGACCCCTTGGCGATCTTGACGTCGGCGGGGTCGATGCCGTTGTGCTTCAGGTACGCGTGGGTGGCGTACAGGCCGATGCCCTGGATCGACCCCATCGTCCTGATCTGCTTCGGCGCGTCGACGCCCTTGCGCAGCACGACCTTGAGGTAGCGGTCGGAGGACTGGAAGACGCCCAGGGCACGCAGGTTCGCGTTGTTCGCCATCAAAGACAGCGCGGTGGAGTCCGCGTTGGCGGAGATCTGGGCCGTTCCCGCGATGACGGCCTGCGCCGCGGTCGGCCCGCCCTCGGTCTGCATCAGCTGGACGTTCACGCCCGCCTTGGCGAACATCCCCCGCTGGACGGCCAGGTAGAGCGGCGCGTACGCCGGGTCGACACCGGCGGCGATCCGGATGACCGGGCCCTTGGCCTGCGCGTTCGCGCCGCCGCTGTCCGTCGACCCCGCCGAGCACGACGCGGCCAGGACCAGCGCCGCGCACGCGGTGAGCGCTCCGGCCGCCCTGCCCGGGACCCGACCCGCTGCGCTCGCCGGGCGAGCGTTCCTCTTGACGGACATCAGTTCTTCTCCTTGGCGAGATCGTGGGCGATCCGGGTGATCCGGTCCTCCTGACCGCCGGGCGGGCGGCGGTCACCGCAGCGCGACAGGATCCGGGCCGGGCCGGGGTCGTACCGCTCGGCACCGCGGCCCGCATGCCCCGCGCCTCCTGTCACGCGGAGGATCCCAGCCGCTTTCCAGGGCGGACAGCCGATCGTCCTGCTCAGCGGACCGCCCGCCCCGGCGCCGGCGGACGCCGCCGCGCGGGCCGAGGAAAGGCCACTGAGCTCCGGGAAACGCCCGCTGCGGGCACGACGCCGAGGGCGGACGGGCGCCCGCGGCGGAGCGGACGGGCCGGCGTGGTCGGTGAAGGCATGAGTCCGCTGAGCGGACTGGCGGCATTGCACGCCTTTCAGGCGCGGCGAAGCATGACCCTCCCCCTCGTCCTCCCGGGAGGATCAGTGCGATCCATCGTCCGACGAGCGCTCGCCGTCCTGGCGGGCCTGCTCGCCCTCCTGACCGCCGTGTCAGCCGTACCCGCGTCGGCGACCCCTCCCCCTCTGACCGTCTCCACCGACAAGGGCCTGGTCACGGGCGCCTCGACAGGCGGGGTCGAGAAGTTCCTCGGCATCCCGTACGCCGCGCCGCCGGTCGGCTCCAGGCGCTGGCAGCCTCCCGCCCCCGCCTCTCCCTGGACGGGCGCGCGGTCGGCGACCACCTACGGCCCGCACTGCCTCCAAGGGGCCAACGGTGCAGCCTCGGGCATGAGCGAGGACTGCCTGTACCTGAACGTCTTCACTCCCGCCCGCCGCGCGAACCGTCCGCTGCCGGTGCTGTTCTGGATCCACGGCGGCGGCTTCTCCAGCGGTTCGGGGGACATCGACGGCTCGCAGATGGCGCGGACCCAGAACGTCGTGGTCGTCTCGATCAACTACCGGCTGGGCGTGTTCGGCTTCCTCGCCCTTCCGGGGCTGAGCGGCCGGGGTGCGGGCGACTACGGCCTGCTCGACCAGGAGGCGGCGCTCCGCTGGACCCGGCGCAACATCGGCGCCTTCGGCGGGGACCCGCGCCGCGTGACCATCGCGGGGCTGTCGGCCGGCGGCCACTCGGTCTGCGCCCTGCTGGCCTCGCCCCCGGCGCGGGGCCTGTTCGCCGGCGCGATCATCCAGAGCGGCGGATGCCCGAGCCACACGGTCGCCCAGGCCGTCTCCCGGGGGCGGAGCTACGCGGCGGCCGCCGGCTGCTCCGATCCGCCGGCCGGCGTGCCGTGCCTGCGGGCCAAGCCGGCCGGTGAGCTGCTGGCCGCCGGCAGCGGGTTCGTCGGCGGCATCGTGACCGGCCCCCTGCCCGTGGCCGGGGTCCCCGAACTGCCCCTCGCGCCGGCCGCCGCCGTCCGTTCCGGCCGGTACGCGAAGGTCCCCTTGCTCATCGGCAGTACGCGCGACGAGGTGCGCCAGTGGTCGCTGCCGTTCGCGAAGGCGACGAAGGACCAGTACGAGCGCGCCGTCCGGCTGGAGTTCGGCGAACAGGCCGGCGCCGTGCTCGCGCACTACCCCTACGACGCCTACGGCGGCTCGTACGCCGCGACGTACGCCATCAGTTCGCTCTGGAACGACAGCAGCGTCTTCTACGGGCTGGGCGGCTGCCGGTACCAGAACCTCACGGCCCGGTTCGCGGCCCGGCAACCACGGACGTACCTGTACGAGTTCGACGACCCGCACCCGCCCGTCTCCGGCCCGCCCGGTTTCGACGCCGGGGCGCCGCACGCCAGCGACCAGGCCTACGTGTGGCCCTCGTCGGCCTCGCGGCTGCTGACCCCGGAGCAACAGCGGCTGTCCAAGGAGATCGTGAGCTACTGGGGCTCGTTCGTGAATAAGGGGAACCCCGCGACTCCGGGGCTGGCCGCTTGGCCGCCGTACCGCGCCGGCACGTACATGTCGCTGCTGCCCGGTGGCGGCAGCCGGGCGCTCCCGTCCGGCGAGTTCGCGGCCCGGCACCAGTGCGCCTTCTGGAACTCCATCGGTTACGACTGGCTCACCACCGACCCGGGCAGCCTCGCCGCCCAGGTGGGCGTCCCCGCCTGATCACCCTTCTGCCTACGGCCGGCACGGTTCGCCGTGCCGGCCATAGGCATGCCATCAGGCGGATCGACGCGACGGCGCAGGCGTCCTGCTCACCGGACCGGATCCGTTGGTAGGACGCGGCGCCGTCCCTACCGTCCCGTGTCATGAGCACGCTTGCCGAGATCTCGACGCCAACGGACGAGAGCCCGCCCACCGAGGTCGACATCCTGATCGTCGGCGCCGGCCCGGCCGGCCTGTACGGCGCGTACTACGCGGGCTTCCGCGGCCTGCGGGTCGCGGTCATGGACGTGCTTCCCCAGCCGGGCGGACAGATCACCGCCATGTACCCGGAGAAGCCCATCCTCGACATCGCCGGCCTGCCCTCGGTCCGCGGCCGCGACCTGGTCGACGACCTGCTGACCCAGGCGGCGCCGTACGGACCGGAGTACCTGCTCGGTCATCAGGCCGTGGAGCTGTCCTACGACGGCGGCCTGCCCGTCGTCCGCAGCGCCCAGGGGGCGACCGTGCGGGCCGGGGCGGTCGTCGTCACGGGCGGGATCGGGACGTTCACCCCGCGGCCGCTGCCCGCCGCGCGCGCGTTCGAGGGGCGCTGGCTCGTCTACTTCGTGCGGCGCCTCGCCGACCACACCGACCGGGACGTGGTGATCGCGGGCGGCGGGGACAGCGCCTTCGACTGGGCCCACAGCCTGGCGCCCCTCGCCCGCTCGGTCACGCTGGTCCACCGCCGCGACCGGTTCCGGGCGCACGCCGCGACGGTCGAGCGCGTCCGGGAGGCGGGCGTCGACATCCTCGTCAACAGCGCGGTGACCGCCGCGGCGGGGACGGACGAGCTGGAGTCCGTCCAGGTCACCCACCTGCCGGACGGGACCGCGCGGGAGCTGAAGGCCCAGACCCTCATCGCCGCGCTCGGCTTCACCGCCGATCTCGGGCCGCTGCTCGGCTGGGGCCTCGACCTCCGGTCGCGGCGGATCGCGGTCGGCACCGACATGGCCACCAACCTGCCCCGCGTGTACGCCGCGGGCGACATCACCGACTACCCCGGCAAGGTCCGGCTGATCGCGGTCGGCTTCGGCGAGGCCGCCACCGCCGTCAACAACGCCGCCACCGTCATCGACCCGGAGGCGGAGCTGTTCCCCGGGCACTCCACCGACGGCCCCGCGGAGAGGAAGTGACATGCCCTACGTCATCGGCCCGGCCTGCGTGGACGTCATGGACCGGTCCTGCATGGAGGAATGCCCGGTCGACTGCATCTACGAGGGAGCGCGCAAGCTCTACATCCATCCCGTCGAGTGCATCGACTGCGGCGCCTGCGCGGAGGTCTGCCCGGAACAGGCGATCTCCGTCGACCGGACCGCCGACCCGGACCACCGGCTGGACAACCGGCGATTCTTCGAGAAGCCGCTGCCCGGCCGGGAGGAGCCCGTCGGCTCGCCGGGCGGCGCGGCGAGGATCGGCCCGATCGGCGCGGACACCGAGCTGGTCGAGGCGGGCTGACGTGCGCATCGGGATCCGCCTGCCGCCCTGCCGCCCCGTCGGCGAGGTGGCCGAGGCCGCACGGCGAGCCGAGGAGCTCGGCTTCGACGACGTCTGGGTGCCCGACTCCCAGACGCTGTGGCGCGACGCCTACGCCGCACTCGCCTGCGCGGCCCTGCGCACCGAACGGATTCGCCTCGGCACGGCCGTCACCAACCTGGTGACCCGCCATCCCAGCGTCGTCGCCGCCGCCGCGCGGACCATCGCCGAACTCGCCCCGGGCCGCTTCGTGCTGGGAGTCGGCGTCGGCAACAGCTCCGTCGAGCCCGTCGGGCTCCGCTCGTCCACCACCGCGGAGCTGCGCGCGGGCGTGCTCGGGCTCCGCGCCACGATGCCGGGAATTGCCGTCCACGTCGCGGCGAGCGGACCGCGCAACCTCGCGCTCGGCGGCGAGCTCGGCGACGGCGTGATCCTGCTCGCGGGGGCCTCGGCGTCCCGCGTCCAGGACGCGCTGAGCATCGTCCGCCGGCACGGCACGTCGCCCGAGGTGACGGTCTCCGCGTTCTGCCGCGTCACCGACGACCTCGAACGGGACGCGCCCGCACTGAAGCCGGTGTGCGCGGCGCTGGCCCAGAAAGGCGGCGGCGCCGCCCTTGCCGCCGCGGGCATCGAGGTGCGCGTCCCGCGGCAGGTGCCCGAGGTCCGTCCCGACCTGCTGCACGCGGCGGACTGGGAGCACGCCGTCGAGGTCTGCTCCGCATGGGTGAGCGACGCCGACGCCGTCCGGTTCGCCGAGGAGTTCTGCCTGTACGGCTCCGTGGAACGGATCGCCGACCGGATGACCGTCCTGGAAGGGCTGGGCGTCACCGGCGTCCTGCTCCAGCACGTCGGCTCCTACACCCTCCCCCACGAACTGATGGAATCGCTCGGAAAGGTGCTCGCGTGATCCGTGTCCTGGAGATAGGCGACTACGCCGCGCCGGACGCCGGGCGCATGCTCGTCGGCCTCGGCGCGGAGGTGACGGTCGTCGAGCCGCCCGAGGGCGTCGCGGCCCGCCGAACGGACCCCGCCGGCTTCGCGCACCGGACGGCCGGGAAGTCCTCCGCCCTACCGAAGGACGCGCTCGCGCTCGCGCCCCAGTGCGACGTCATCCTCGACGGCACATGGGGCGGTCCGCTCGCACGGGTCGCCGCCGACCTGGCGGAAGCCGCCGGAGACGGGGTCGTCCACGTCGTGCTGGCGCCGTACGGGGACGCGGGTCCGGCTGCCGGCTGGGCCGCGACCGACCTCACCGTCGCCGCCGCGGGCGGCATGCTCGCGCTGATCGGCCGGCCCGGCCGCCCGCCGCTGCGCCCGTACGGCGAGCAGGCCGACCAGCTCGCCGGGCTGAACGCCGCGATCGCGACCCTGATCGCCGCACGAGCGGACGGCGGGCAGCGCGTGGTCGTCTCCGGGCAGGCCTCGGTCGCGGCGAGCCTGGAGTTCGGCGCGATCACCTACATCCACACCGGCCGGGTCCCGGAGCGGACGGGCAGCACCCACCCGCTGGCCCCGCACACGCTGTTCGCCACGGCGGACGGCCTCATCGCCGGCGGCCTGGGCGGCAGCCCGCGGATGTGGGACGCCACGCTCGCCTGGCTCACCGAGAACGGCACGGCCGGCGACCTGACCGACGAGCGATGGCAGGACCCGGTGTACCGGGCCCGGCACCGCGAGGAGATCTTCGACCGGCTCGCCGGCATCGTCCGCGAGATGAAACGCGACCAGCTCTTCCACGAGGGACAGGCGCGGCGGCTCCCCTGGGCCGCGGTGCTGCGCCCGGAGGAACTGGCCGGCAACGCCCAACTGGTCGACCGCGGCTTCTTCGCCGACGTCATGACGCCCGAAGGACCGGCGCGCGACGTGGGCTTCGCGGCCCGCGTCGGCGGAGCGGCCCCACCGGCCCCACTGCGCGTCCCCGAACCGGGCGAGCACGCCGCGACCACCGAACGAGCACGGCCCGCCCCGGCCGAACCCCGGCGGCTGCGGAACGCCGCACCGGCCCCGCCACGGCAAGGGGCCCTCGACGGGATCCGGGTCCTCGACCTCACCTGGGTGCTCGCCGGACCGTACGCGACCAAGACCCTCGCCGACCACGGCGCGGAGGTCATCAAGATCGAATCGCGGCACCGGCCCGACCCGACCCGCTTCGCCCCCGGGTTCCACCTCTCCCGGTCCGGCGAGACCGACCCCGACACCAGCGGCTACTTCAACAACGTCAACCGGAACAAGAAGAGCATCACCGTCAACCTGCGCACGCGGGAGGGCCGCGACCTCGCGCTCCGGCTCGCCGCGCACTGCGACGTCGTCGTGGAGAACTTCGCGGCCGGCGTGCTCGACCGGCTCGAACTCGGCTACGACCGGCTGCGCCGGGTCCGCGAGGACATCATCGTCGTGAGCATGTCGGGCATGGGCCACACCGGCCCCTGGCGCGACTACGTCTCCTACGCCGACGCGGTCTCGGCGCTGTCCGGCTGGACGGCGCTCACGGGAGAGCCGGGCGAGCGGCCCGTCGGGGTGGTCTACGGCCTCGCCGACATCATCGCCGGCCATCACGCCGCCCTGGCCGCGCTGGCCGCCCTCGCCGTCCGCGACCGCACCGGCGCCGGGCAGCACGTCGACATGTCCCAGCTGGAGACCGCCGCCGCGCACCTGGGCGACGCGATCCTGCGCGCCGACCGCGGCGAGACCGTCGAGCCGCTCGGCAACCGCCATCCGCGGATGGCTCCGCACGGGGTGTTCCCCTGCCTCGGCGACGGCACCTGGATCGCCGTCGCGGTCCGGACGGACGAGGAGTACGCCCGCCTGGCGGCCGTCGCCGACCTGCCCGACGACCCGAACTGGGCAACCCTGGCCGGACGCAAGGCGAACGAATCCATCCTGGAGGCCCACATCGCCGCCTGGACGCGATCTCAGCCCGCCGAGGCCGTCGCGGAAACCCTCCAGCGCAACAACATCCCCGCCTACCCGGTACGCGACGGCCGCACGCTCGTCGAACACGACGCCGCACTGCGCGCCTGGGAGTTCTACGTGCCGCTCACCCACCCGGCAGCGGGCACTTTCCTGCACGAAGGACTCCCGGCGCGGCTCACCCGCACACCGGGCAGCATCCACACACCGGCACCCCGCCTAGGCGAGCACACCACCGAACTCCTCACCGACCTCCTCGCCCTGGACGAGACCGAACAAGCGGCACTGCGAGCCAACGCCGTCCTCGAATGACGCCACCACCGACACGTAGACACCTCGCACTCGTGGATCTCTCCGCTGGCCAAGTGCAGGCGGACGCCGGTCTCATAGGCGCGTCCGTCCCGCTGCTGAGCGCCGAGGTAAGGTCGAGATCAGATTCTTGGGCTTTCGGTCCCGACAGATGCGCGCGTGAAGTGGAGGTGATCACGGTGCATCCGGTCTTGTGACAGCCCCAGCCCGGGGCGTCGCGGAGCCGAAAGGTGACCGTATGAGCAAGACCGACAAGACCCGGCCCTGGTGGGTGGGTATGGCCGAAGCGCCGATGGTGAACTGCCGGCCCGTGCATGACCACCGTTTCGGGCCCTGCACGCTGCCGCAGGAGATCACCGCTGAAAGCGCGTCCATGAACCGCCGCGGGACGAGCGGCTGCTATTGGGGCGCCACCGACCACTTCCTGTTCGACTGCGGCAGCCTCACCGGTGGCCGGGAGTGGTACCGCTTCCGGCGCGACGACCGCCGCCGCAGCCGCCGCCAGGCACGCCGCGAACTGCGCGCCTACAACGGCGAAGACTAACCAAAAAAGGCCGGGCCCAGATCAGGGCCGGCCCCGTCCCTTCCTGCCAGCGATCAGCACTTCAGGCTCGCTGCCACCGGTTCACTACACGAAACGGCGACTTTCATCGTCAGCCCAAGGGCGTTCACCAACGTTGAGACGGGATGTCGCTTTAGATCGACACACATGCCTTGTCACGCCGCAGAGGACCGCTCCATGGTCCAGGCGACACCGTGTCCCACCTCACCGGCGCGGCCCAGGCGCCCGCGAACTCATCCAATTAAGGAACGAGGAGGGCTGGAGGCGGGCGAGGGTTCCGATCCGGAGAGGCTTTCCCAAGTTGTCATTGTCGCAGCGCGCAGCGAACTCGACTGGAGGTCCGCGATGCGGTCGTCCAGGGCTGTCGGTTCCCGGGTTGACCTTCTCATCGGTGTGAAGGGTTAACGTCGTCCGGAAACGATCATTTCGTGACGCTGGGGACATGGATGACCACACTCGTTCACCGCGACGGGCAGCCGGTGACCATCGCGGAACTTGCGCCGCTCGCCTTCGCCGGGTACGCCCACTTCACCGCCATGCAGGTACGCGGAGGCCGGATCCGGGGCCTTGACCTGCATCTGGAACGGCTGCGGTCCGCGTCGGCGGAGCTGTTCGGCCGGACGCTGCCCGACGACCGGGTGCGGTCCTTCCTGCGGACCGCGCTGGAGGCCGGTCCCGCGGACGTCTCGCTGACCGCCACCGTGTACGTGGCCTCGGGGCAGTTCACCGCGGACGAGACCGCGGAGCCCGAAATCTTGATCCGCACCGGACCGCCCGCGTCCGGCCCGGCGGGGCCGCTGGCCCTGGCCGCGGTCGAGTACGAACGGTTCCTGCCCGCGGTGAAGCACGTCGGTGAGGTCGCCAAGACCTACCTCATGCGGCGGGCCGTCCGGGACGGCTTCGACGACGCCGCGTTCGTCGACCGCCGCGGTCGGATCAGCGAGGCCACGATCTGGAACCTGGCCTTCTGGGACGGCGACGCCGTGGTGTGGCCCGACGCCGCGATGCTGGCCGGCACCATGATGGGCATCGTCCGCAGGCAGCTCGACCGGCTCGGCGTCCCCCAGCGCGTCCAGGAGATTGCACCCGCCGACGTGCCGGCGATGGCCGGCGCGGCGGTCATGAACTCCTGGACGCCGGGCGTCGCTGTCCACCGGATCGGGTCGGCGCCCGTCCCCGAAGCGCCCCGCTTCCTCGACCTGCTCCACCAGGCCCATCAGGCCGAACCGCTCACCGAGCCCTAGGTGTGTTCGCGGGCGCGGGTTCGACAACGTCGTGCACTCTCAGCTGGCCTTCCCTGGATACTTCCGGAGAGGATTGCCGGAGAAGCACCGGGGAGGGGACGATGCTGTTCAGGCGGGAGGTCCTTGAGGGGATCGCGGGCGGGCGGATCGATCGGGTGTTCCGGGTGTGGGCCAAGCCCCCGGTGCGCACTGGGAGCACTCAACGCACCTGGGCGGGGATCATCGTCATCGACGCGGTCACGGCCGTCACTCCCGAGGAGATCACCGAGGAGGACGCCCTCCGTTCGGGTTTCGCGGACCGCGCGGCGCTGCTCACCGCCCTGTCCAAGAGCCGCAAGCAGGGCGGCTACCATCGCGTCATGCTCCATCTGGGCGGCCCCGACCCCCGGTCGGAGCTCGCCGGGAACGCCGATCTGACCGATGAGGAGCTGGCCGGCCTCAAGGCCGCCTTGGACGCCATCGACACCCGCAGCCGCCGCGGCCCCTGGACCCGCGAGGTCCTCCGCCTCATCGAGGAGCACCCCGGCCTGCGCGCCCTGGACCTGGCCGAACGCCTGGACCGCGACAGGCTTCCTTTCAAGGCCGACGTCCGCCGCCTCAAGGCCCTCGGGCTCACCGAGAGCCTGGAGACCGGTTACCGCCTCTCCCCACGCGGCGAGGCCCTCATGGCCTACCTACGGTCCCTGACCGGATGATCCATCGGGACGCGGTCACGTGATGCGCCTGAGTTACAGGCCAGTGCGGCGGTGGATTCGAGCTGTAGGGTCCGCCCCATGACGATCCGCCGTGCCGTGCCGGACATCACGACTGCCGACCAGGCGGCCAGCAGCCGGTTCTACCGGCTTCTGGGCTTCCGCGAGGAGATGAACCTGGGCTGGGTGGTCAACCTGGTCTCCCCGTCCAATCCGACCGCCCAGGTCATTCTCATGACCCAGGACGCGTCGGCCCCGGTGAATCCGGACATCAGCGTCGAGGTCGAGGACGTGGACGCCGTCTACGAGGCGGTGCGCGCGACCGGCGCCGAGATCGTCCATCCGCTCTCCGACGAGGAGTGGGGCGTGCGCCGCTTCTTCGTCCGCGACCCGGACGGCACGGTGGTGAACGTCGTCGGCCACCGCTGACCCGGCCCGTGGGATCCAGCCGAACTGGGGTGACGCGCCCTAGCCCCCAACCCCCTTACCTTGGCATCCTGCCTACAGTCGAGAAGGTCCCGAGTTCCCGCACCGCCCTGACGGTGAACGGACGGTGGTCTTCTGCGGCCACTGGGACGGCGACCCGGCGTCGCTGCCGCTCACCGAAGGGGTCCGGTTGGCGTTCTTCGCGCCCGCAGCGCTCGGCGGGTTGCTGGTCCCGCCGTGGGTGCTGAAGGCACTGGACTGCTCCTGCCCGCCTAAGCGTGCGTGTGACCGGTGGTCGGCCGGTCCGCTCGGTCGCGGTCGCCTCCGGAGACCTGGGTGTAACTGGCCACGACGGCCTCCAGTTCGGCGGGGGTGATCACGTCCTCGATGCGGTCGAAGCCATCCGGAGCCCGGCGCTCGACCTCCTCGATGACCTGTTCCGGGCCGCCGAGCCGGTTGCGGAGGACGATCTCGGTGGTGGCGGGCAGGCGGTCGCGCTGGTACGCGAGCAGGGCCTGGGCGGGGTCGGTGTGGGCGGCCAGGTGGGCGCTCAGGTTCACCGCGTCCAGGATGGCCTGGCCGGCGCCGTTGGAGCCCATCGGGTACATGGGGTGGGCGGCGTCGCCCAGCAGGGTGACCCGGCCGCGCGTCCAGTACGGGAGGGGATCGCGGTCGCACATGGGGAACTCGAACCGGTCCCGGGTCGACTCGATCATCGCGGCGTGGTCGAACATCTCGCAGGTGAAGCGCTTGACGTGCGCGGCCAGGGCCGCCGGGTCCGCCGGACGCGTCCAGTCCTGCTCGTCGGGCGGCGGGTCGCCGGGACGGCCGGTCGCGATGCCCATCGCCCAGTTGGTCAGCCTGGTGCCCGGCTCCGCGCCCGCCGCGATCGGGTACACGACCAGTTTGGCGGTGTTCCCGCCGGCGATCACCATGGTCCGGCCGGTGCCGAACGCGGGCAGGTCGGTGGCGCCGCGCCAGGTCATCATGCCGCTCCAGCGCGGTGGACCCTCCTCGGGGAACAGGGTCGACCGGGTGACCGAGTGGATGCCGTCGGCGCCCACCAGGACGTCCGCGCGTGCGTGCGAGCCGTCGGCGAACCAGGCGGTCACGGCGTCGGCGTCCTGCTCGAAGCCGGTCAGGCGGTGACCGGTGCGCACCGCGTCCGCGCCGAGCCGCTCCACCACCGCGCGGTGGAGCAGGCCCTGGAGCCGGCCGCGATGCACGCTGATCTGCGGGTGCGCGAACCCGGCGGCCATCCCGCAGGGCCTGCGCATGATCTCCTGTCCCAGCCGGTGGGTGTAGACCAGCTCGCCGGTGCGCACCCCGATCTCGTCCAGGCCGTCCAGCAGGCCCACCGCGTCCAGTTCCCGGACCGCGAACGGCAGCGCGTTGATCCCCACACCGAGCTCCCGGATCCGCTCGCCGCGCTCGTAGAGCACGCAGCCGATGTTCACGGCGTGCAGGCGCAGCGCGGTGAACAGCCCGCCGATCCCGGCTCCGACGATCATGACTTTCACGACTTCGCCTCCTCGTCGCCGTCGCCCGGCGAGCCATCGACCCGGCCGTCCGCGGTTCTCGGACGGAGCGAACGGGTCCTGATCAGCTGTGCGATGACGCGGACGATGGCCAGAGCGGCCACGCCGACCAGGCCGGAGAGCACGAGACGCAGGGTGGGCGCCCACGGCCACGCCGGGCCGGACGGGCCGCGTCCGGCGTCGGGGTACTCCAGGATCTTGCGGGTCCACCGGGCCGTGGGCCTGTCGAACGTGCGGGCCAGGGAGCCGAGCACCGGGTCGAACGCGAAGCCCGGCTGCCGGTGCGGGTACTCCAGCGGGACGCCGGCGCGGCGGGCGGCGGCCGCGATCCCGGCGTCGGGGTTCGCCGCGGCGGCCGTGCCCGGGACCATCAGGCGGTCGACGTCGTCTCCTGTGTCGGCGAGCCGTCTCCGTGGCAGGAAGGTCAGCCCGTGCCGTGAGCGCACGGTGGCCGTGGACGCGATCGCGACCGTCCGGGCGGCCTTGACCTCGCCGTACGGGCTGAACACCGAGGCGAGTTCCAGTTCGCCGACGCCGCCGGTGAGCACCACCCCGATCGTGCTGGTGTCCGAGCGGTATCCGAGGTTCAGTATGTGCACGATCGCGTTGGACGGGGACAGCCGCGACTCGGGCATGCGCGCGGGCGCGCCGGGAGAGTAGTGACGCCACCCGGCGGCCCGAGCGGCCGCGGCGGCGGTGTCCGGGCCGGCCAGCCGCTCGATCACGCGCAGCGACCCGTCCACCGAGGACAGCAGCCCGCCCGTGGAGATCACGTTTCCGTCGTCGAGGTAGCGGACCCCGCGCCGCCAGCGCACCGCGGGATGCGCCCGCCGCAGGCCGGCGAGCCGGTACCAGTGCGTGGTGGCCTCGCGGCCGTCGAAGAGACCGGCGTCGGCGACCAGCCGGGCTCCGGTGCACACGCTCAGCACCAGTCCCCGGCTCGCGGTACTTCGCAGCCAGGCGACGACGCGCCGATCGCTGTCCTCGTCGGACGGCATCTCCGGCACCACGGTGACGTCCGGCGCTTCGCCGCCCAGCCGCCGGTCCAGTTGCGCGAAGTCCAGGTCCGGGACCAGGTCCAGTCCTCCGAGCAGCGGCACGGGACGGCGCTCGGGCGCGACCGTGTAGACGTTGAACTTCCCCGTGCTCGCCAGGACGTCGTAGGGGACGAGCGTGTCGGCCACGTTGGCACCTGCGTTGCCCACCACGATCGCGACGGTGGGCTTGCCCGGAACATGCGCGGGCGGAGCCACGGCGGGGAGGCGCCCGACGTCCGGTGGCACGTACCGGTAGGAGGCGAAACTCCGTGCGCTGATGAGGAACTCAACGCTCGGGACGAGGAGGAAGGCCACGAGGACGATCAATCCGCGGCCGAGAACCCGCAGGACGCGCGCGCCCCGTACCTTCATCACGACGTCACCTGTCCGCATTGACCCCGCTCCTAGGGACCGGCCGCAGCTCGGCCGTGCTCCCACGAGCGTGCAGGCCGCGGCCGGCACTGTCGTTGCCTCTCAGCGCACTCCTGTTGCGCCTGGGCGCACTGTCGCGCATTCGTGGCGGAACTGGCGCGGCGAAAGGCCATAAGCGGTGCGGAAGGCCCGGCTGAAGTGCGCGGAATCGGTGAACCCCCAGCGAGCCGCGATCGCGTTGATCGGCTGCTCCGCCAGGCCGGGATCGGCCAGATCGCGATGGCACGACTCCAGGCGGCGCTCGCGGATCCAGCCGGCGACGGTGTGCCCGTCCTGCTGGAACAGCTTGTGCAGGTAGCGCAGGGAGATGTGGTGAGCCGCGGCGATGGCGGGAGGAGTCAGATCCGCGTCGCCCAGGTTCTTCTGGATGAAGACGTGGATCCGCGCCGTCAGCGCTCGCCGTCTCGTCGGACAGGGCACAGCGCTCGGAACGTCCAGCGCGTCGCCCAGCGCCGCGGTCAGCACGTCGACGGCCAGCGTGGACAGCCGGATGGTCTCGGCCGCGCTGAGCTCGTCCAGGTGCCGGGCCAGTTGCAGCATGAACTGCGAGGACAGCGCACCGACGCCCCGGTCGCCCGGGATGCGGACCGTGCTCAGCCGCCGCAGGTCCTTCTCCGGCAACGGCAGCAGCGTGCGCGGGAACCGCAGCAGCAGTACCCGGCTCTCCGGGACGTCCGGAGCGAACTCGCTCAGGTAGGGCCGCGACGTGTCGTACAGCATCAGGTCCCCGACGACCAGATCCACACGCCCGCCGTCCTGCTCCTTCATGCCGCCGCCGCGCACGATGCAGCCCAGCTTGAACACCTCGGGATCGGACTGGCGGATGAGCTTGGGCGTGCGGAGGATCGTGTGCGGCATCGTGGTGATCAGCGTCGCCTGCACCGGACCGAAGTCGCTGATCCCGACCTGTGCCTGGAACCGGTGCTCCAGCCCCGGATCGCAGCGCAGGTCATAGGGCGCCCATAACTTGCCGTTCAGCTCATGCCAGAAGGCGAATCGCTCTTTCGCCGGAACGTCGGCGGTTCTGATCGTTTCCATGCCCCACTCACGTGTGTCGTCGGCGCGGGGCCGAACCAGGATCACCCGGCCGCACCGCGAACGCAACCCTCACGCTCCCGGGCTCACCGGCGAGACGTCGGACGTGACGATCCTGCGGCTCCGCTTTGCACACCCGCCCGCCGAAGCCCGAACGCACCGTCCTCCATAACGGCGCCATAGGTGCGCGGGCTGCGGGCGCTTCACGAGAACCGTTCCCACGCGCGCGTCCCGAGTGCTGCGGCGGCGGGGCTGACACCTGCCTTCCGGCGGTTGTGCCACGTCCAGCTCGCCACCGTTTTTGGACGGGCCCGCACGACGGGGCCGCAGAGCGCCAGGTGATGGGCCGGCGCCCTGCGGCGTGTGGAGCACCGGGTCATACCACCGCAGGGGCGGGGATTTCCGGGACTCCGGTGAGTCGCTCACCCGGGCGTTCTCCGGGTGCCGGCGTGGAAGACGCCCTGAGGGTCAACTGCGGGCGAAGGAGTAGATGAGCAGCTCCGCGTTGGTGTGGTACTTCGGGACCACCTTGCCCTGGCCGGAGCAGTTGATGGCGGGGAAGAAGATCAGGTCCCGGTCGCTGCGGTTGGCGACGGACTCGAAGCCGGGCTGGCCGGGACCGACGGTGAAGCAGATGCCGTAGTTGGTGGGTGCCGGGGTGTCGCAGGCCGGTGGTGTCTGCAGAGGCTTGCGGTACAGGCGCAGCGTCCCGCCGTTGCAGGTGAAGTGGTGGATCGGGCCACGTGCGGCGGCGCCGCGGTGAGCGTCCTGGGATGCCCGCGAGACCCGCAAAACGTGAGTTCGACCTACTGCGCCGGGCCGGAGGCCGCCGCCGGGGCAAGCACCGACTCTCCCTCTCCGACCTGGTCACCCTGGTACGCCGCCGCCACGGCACCGAAGTCCCCCGCAGCACGCTCGACAACTACCTCAGTGGCCGCACGCTGCCTCCACCGGCGGTGTACGACGCCATCCTCCTGGCCCTGGACGTCGAGCCCGCCACGTTGCGGCTCTGGGGCGACGCATGGGACCGGCTCGATGAAGCCCGGCGCACAGTCCCGCGGACAGCGCCGCGCGATGGCAGCGCCAGCGCCAGCGCCTCGCCCCTTCCCCTCCTTGAAGCCGAGAGCCCGGCGCCCCCATCCCAGCCCGGCTCCACCCACTCCCCTCGTCCGTCCCGGTCCGTCTCGTTCCGGCGGAGATACGTAGTGACCGGTGCGGTGGCGGTACTCGCCTCGACCGCCACAACGACGGCGCTGGTCATCTCCATGTCCGGCCGGCCCCGGCCGACGTCCGCCAGCCCACCGGAACTGGCCGAGTGCGCCTACAAGCCCGTAGGCGAGATCATCCGGGTGCACCCGACACCCACGTTCGACACCGACCGCGGCTTCGAGACGATCAACGACGTCCACCAGACGATCATCGGATCCTGCCGTCCCACCCGGGCCGAGCCCGGAACCCGGACGTGCGGCGTCGGTGCCGTCCCGGTGAACACCTGGATCCGGGTCCGCTCCCCCTACACGGGGTGGATCTTCGAACCCTGCCTGCGCCTGAAGGTCGACCACCCTCGATGAGCTGTTTCAGAGGGGCCACAGGCTTCGCCAACCAACCAATTCCCGGGCGGCGCTCGACCGGCTTCAGATTGGCGCGGTGCTCGCTTTGAGCCGACAGCTGGCCGACCCGCACGGCGACGCTGATCGGTCGCGCGGTCATGCCGATACCGGCGTGGCGGCGGACTGCTGTGGAGTCGGCGCGCGGAGCTGCCGGACCTGGGGGGACAGCAGTGCCGCCGCGGTGGCGGCCAGGATGAGAGCGGCGGCCGCGGTGGCGGTGATCGAGAGGCCGACCGCGGTGGTGAGGGGCCCAGCGATCAGGAGCCCGAGCGGGGCCAGGGCGAGCACGCCGAGCAGGTCCCAGCTGGCGACCCGCGACAGCGCGTCGGCCGGGACATCGTTCTGGACGGTGGTGGACCACAGCACTCCGAAGGTCGTCTGGCAGACGCCCGCACCGAGCATCGTCGCGGCGACCAGCGGCCAGGGGACGTCCAGGCCGACGCACAGCATCGGGCCGGCCAAGGGGGCGGTGGCCAGCACGGCGACCAGGATCGGCCGCTCGGGGTGGAGCCTGGCGGCCAGGGCGCCGCCGAGCAGGGTCCCCAGAGCCTGGCAGCCGGCCATGATGCCCCAGGCTCGCGAGCCGCCGTTGCCGTGGTCGGCGAACAGCGGGCCGATCACGCCGGCATAGGCAGTGGTCGCGGCGACCACTGCGGTGTATTGCAGGGTGATGACCCACAGCCACTGCCGGGCGGTGAACTCGCGCCATCCCTGGCGCAGCTCAGCCGCCAGCGGCGCCTTGTGGCGGGTGCGGGGCGGCAGCCGAAGCCGCGAGAGCAGGACTGCGGAGGCGGCGAAGGAGACGGCGTTGGCCGCGGCCGCCCACGCCGGGCCCACGGTGGCCACGGTGACGCCGGAGACCGCCAGCCCGAGGATCAGGCCGGTGGACGTGGATTGGCGCAACACCGCGTTGGCGGCCGGGCGCCGGTCCCCGGCGACCAGGTCGGCGACGATGCCCTCGGCGGCCGGGGTGAACATCGCGGTGGCCACGCCGCTGCAGACCGCGAGCGCGGAGATCAGGGCGAGCGGCGCGGACCCGGCGGTGAAGCAGACCGCCAGCCCGGTCCAGGTCACGGCGGACAGCAGATCGGCGCTGATCAGGACGGTGCGGCGGGGGAACCGGTCACCGGCCACTCCCCCGGCCAGCACCAGCAGCAGTTGCGGCAGGGCCTGGCAGGCGAGCGCGACCGACAGCCCGCCGGGCCCGTACCCCAGGTGGAGCGTGCCCCAGGCGAGCGCGACCCGCCCGAACCCGTTGCCGGTGGTGGAGACCCCGCGCGCTATGAACAGCGGCGCGACGGCGGGATCTTTGAGGACGCCGAGCAGAGTGGGTCTGGGCACGGGGCGGGACGCTACGGCACCCGGGGCCCGCCGCGCCCGGCGTCACCCTCGACGGTTATCGATGTGACACGCTCGATCACGCCCACCATAGCCCGCCACCTTTACATTGTAGATTCCGAACAGCGGTCTCCGCCGGGCGGCGGTCTCCACGACCTTCAGAACAGGGATCGCCACTCGCAAGGGCGCCAGGCGTTGCTGGTGCTTCTCACAGCCGCAACCATTCACCGCCTAGCCCCTGAAGAGGTGAGGTCGCCGGACGTGGCGTTCGCTCAGGTGACCCGCGCGGCCACCAGGGTCTCGAAGGTGTAGGGCCGCAGCCCATCGGTACGGCCGGCGAAGTACCGCTGCTGGAGGTCCGCACGTGCGGGATGGTCCACGACCTTCAGCCCGCACCGGCTGATCAGCCTCTCGATCTCGATCACCGGCCAGCCGGGCTGAAGAGGCTCGCCGGCGGAAGCCGCGATCGGCGTGTAGATCCGGGCGAACTCCGTCCCCACGTCGTCCAGCGCACAGTCCTCGGCCCGGTAGGAGAACACCACCTCGGACCCGGGAGCGGCCGCCGCGATCGTGCGCAACGTCGACTCGATCGCCCGCGCCGTCAGGTAGGGAGCGACACCCGTCCAGCAGAACAGCGCCGGCTGCGCCCAGTCGAACCCGGCCGCGCCCAGAGCATCCCGAACCGTTTCGGCCTCGAAATCGACCGGCACGAACACCTGCGAGTCGCTGAGCGGCAAGCCGAGCTCCCTGACCCGCTCCAGCTTCCATGCCTGGGACGCGGGATGATCAACCTCGAACACCGTCAGCGAGCCGAGCAGGTCCGGCCGCCGCCACGCGAACGAGTCGAGTCCCGCGCCGAGGATCACGTACTGCGTGAAGGCGCCGGCGGCCAGCCGGTCCTCGGCGTACCGGCTGCGGGTGCAGACAGCCGTCCGGGACTCACGACGGACCGGGCCGGGGAACAGCGGATCGAACCGGTCTTGCAGCTCCCGCCACACCGGGCCGACAAGCACCAGGGCCAGCACATCATCCAGTACCCACGGCGACACCGTCTCCAGGCGAAACAGTCCACGCGACACGGCCGCGAACATCGCCGTCCTGCTCGGCGCGCCGTCCATACATTCCTCCTCGCCGCGCGCCCACTCCGCACACTCCACAGGATGCACCTGAGGCCCCCTGACGGCCACAGCCGCCACGATTTGCTCACCATCGGGATCGTCCAGAACGGCCGTAACGCGTTTATGTCGCGGCCTTGGCCGGACGAAGGACGACCGGTCGTGCTGGGCGCGGATCCGGGGTTCTTCGGCGAGCTCGACGTGCGGATGCTCGGACAGCTGAACCGGCCCGGACTACCGATTCACGCCGACCGCGATGGATGCCGGCCGCGGTGCTGCTCCGGCCGCTGACAGCCGGTTCGGTGCCGCCGCGCGGCGTAGCATGAATCGTTCGCCGCCGCTGCGGTCGTGATGGTCTGTGGACTCCGTGGGGTGGTTGATGTCGCCCATCCGCGACTGGGCCGCCCGCTGGCCCGCGCCCTCGGGACGTCACGTGGGGGCTAGTTAACCGAGACTGGGGCTGGCGGGTCGATTCACCCTTGCTGATCTCGTCTGTAGGTCCCCGGCGCGATCCCGTACTCCCGTTTGAATGCCTTCGCGAAGGCGAACTCCGAGCGGTAACCCACCTGCCGGGCGACGGCCGCGAGCGGCGCTCGGTCCCGGCGTAGCAGGCGGGCCGCCGTGATCATCCGCCATCGGGTGAGGTAGGTGAGCGGAGGTTCGCCGACCAATCTGGTGAAACGGCGGATGAACGTGGCTCGCGCCAAACCGACCTCGTCGGCGAGGCGGTCCACGGTCCACGGGTCGGCGGGCCGGGTGTGCATCTGGTGCAGGACGTGCCCGATCGCCTGGTCGGCCGTCGCCGCGATCCAACCCGTGGAATCGCCGTCATACCAGGCGCGCAGGATATAGATGAGCAGCGCGTCCACCAGGGCGCCGACGATGGCGTCTCCGCCCGGTTCGTGCGCCTGGATCTCGGCGCCGAGCAACTCGACGGCCGCGGCGAGGCGATCCCGCCGCCGTCCGGACAGATTCACGACCTCGGGCAGGCCGGCGAGCAGCGGGTGGCGCACGCCCTGCTCGATTCGGTACGCCCCGGACACCACGATGGTCTCCGCGCCGTCACCGCCGACGGTGACCCTGTCGACGCGGCGGTCCACGACGAGATCGACGGGCTCGGCGGCATCGTGGTCCGCGAGAGTGTGCGCCGCCCCGCTCGGTATCAGCACGACGTCCCCGGCGCGCAACAGCACCGGTCGCGCACCGTGACGGAGCAGCAGGCACTCGCCGCGCACGATCACATGGAACCCGAACCCCCGCCGCCCACCGAACCGCAATCCCCACGGCGCGCGGGCGCGGATGTGCACGGACAGGGCGGGCGCGGTCGTCACCGCGGCCACCGCGTCGCTCAGGACATCGCTCTCCATCGCACCCTCCCGTGATCCGATCGAGCATGTTCCGGGCATATTCGACCATGGTTCGGATCAACTCCGACCCATAACGTCGGTGGGGCGAACGCAATCCGGATCATCATGAGGAGATCGCGCATGTCACCCACTCCGACCGTCGTCGTCACCGGCGCCGCCCGCGGCATCGGCCGCGCCGTCGCCGAGCGGCTCGGCTCACAGGGAGCCCGTGTCGTCGTCAACTATCGTTCCGACATGGCGGCAGCCGGGGCTGTCGTCGCCACCATCCGCACCGCAGGCGGCGACGCGACGGCGGTACCGGCCGATGTCGCTGTCCCCGAACAGGTTCAGCGGCTGTTCGAGGTCGCGCGGCAGCGATTCGGCGCGCCGGCCGTCGTGGTGCACAGCGCGGCCGTCACTCACTTCACGCCGCTGGCCCAGGCGACCGACGCCGACTACGAGCGGGTTTTCGACGCCAACACCCGAGCCACGTTCGCCACCTTGCGCGCCGCCGCCCGCGAGGTGGCCGACCAGGGCCGGATCATCGTCATCTCCAGCGGGGCGGCCGTGGTTCCGCGCGCGAACGCGGGCCTGTACGCCGCGAGCAAGGCCGCCGGCGATCAACTCGTCCGCGTCCTGGCCACCGAACTCGCGGCCCGCGGAGTCACCGTGAACAGTGTGCGGCCCGGCCCGACCCGCACCGAGACGGTCGCGGCCACGATGCCCGACGACCAGCTCTCGGCGATCACCGCCGACATCCCGCTCGGCAGGCTCGCCGAGCCCGCCGACATCGCCGACGTCGTCGCCTTCCTCGCCTCCGATGCCAGCCGCTGGATCACCGGCCAGGCCATCCACGCCGGCGGCGGAATGTTCTGACCCGCTCCGGAAGTCCGCTCCCGCTGCTCACCGCCACCCCGGATTCCACGCGCCGCCGACATCGCTGCCGTCGGCGACGAAGCCGGCGGCGCCCGCGCCGGCGTGTTCATGTGCCGTCTGCAGTTCGCCAGCTGCGGGCCCACGCGCCCCGGGTGCGTGGTGCCGAGGGCGATACCGGTGACGGGCTCTATCGGTCGAGGAGATGGGTGAAGGAGGTGGGGTGACCGGGCGTTTCCGTCGGCTGAAGTGTCACCGCAAGGCCGTTCAGGCGGAGCGCCGTGGCGCCGCGCAGGTGCGGAAGGTCCGCTGAGCCGTCGCCGGTGCGGGTGAGGAAGGCGACCTGCTCGGTCCAGGTCAGGTCGGTCGATCCGGCGTCGCCGTCCAGCTGGACCGTCACGAGGGACGTCCAGCGCAGCACGTCGTTGACCGTGGACGCGTAGACGTAGACGATGCGGCGGTCCGGCACGATGTCGAGGTAGCGCGACCGGTAGTCGAGACGCTCCGGGGGCGCGTCCAGAACGGTGAAGGTGCCCTGGGCGGTCTCGCCGCCACCGACGCGGAACTCGTGGTGGTATGCCGACCCCGACCCGGGAAGCTTGGCCCAGCGGCGCCGGACCTCGGTGTCGGCGAAGGCGGCGAAGACCTCGGCCGGGGGCGCGTTCAGGTGCCGGACGATCGTGAAGGTGTCGTGCCGGACGTCGCCTGCTCCGGCCGACCGCCCCCGTGAGCTGTCCTGATCGCTCATCCGCGTTCTCCGTTCGATGGCCGCCGCAGCGGGCCTCCACACTTACGATCGGTAGGAATCGCGGCCCGGCAGGTATTAATCCCCCTCGCCGATACGCACTTTGAAGTAAGCGATACACCGGGAAGGCCCACGAGCATGGACGCTGCGCTCCGCGCCGAACTGACCGCGCGAGGGGTCGCGCCCGACTGCGTCGAGACCATCGGGCTCGTCCGCGACGTCCTGGCCCGTGTCGGCGACAAGTGGACCGTCCTGATCGTCACGGAGCTGGCGTCCGGCCCGATGCGCTACACCGCCCTGCACGAGAGGATCAGCGGCATCTCCCAGCGCATGCTCGGCCACACCCTGCGCGCGCTGCACCGCGACGGCCTGGTCACCCGGACCGCCTACCCCGAGGCCCCTCCACGGGTCGAGTACGAGCTCACCGCGCTCGGCCGCTCGCTCGCGCAGGCCGTCGACCACCTCGTCCTCTGGGTGCGGGCCCACCAGCCCGCCATCGCCGCCAACCGCGAAGCCTTCGACGCAGCCGACTAACGCACGCCCCCGCCCCCGCCCGCGAACGGGCGGGGGCGGGAACGGACGATCGTCAGGCGGTGTACCCGCCGTCCACGGCCAGGGCGGTTCCGGTCACGTAGCGGCCGCCGGGACCCGCCAGGTAGACCACCGCGGCGGCGACGTCCTCGGCCTCGCCGTACCGCCCCAGCGCGGTGAGGGAGCGCTGGAAGTCGGCGGTCTCGCCGCCGGCCGGGTTCATGTCGGTGTCGATCGGTCCCGGGTCGACGACGGTGGCGGTGATCCCGCGCGGCCCCAGCTCCCGCGCGAGCCCCTTGGTCAAACCGACGAGCGCGGACTTGGCCGTCGCCTGCAGGACGAAGTTCGCGCCGGGAACGCGCCCGTTGAAGCACGACCCGATGCTGATGATCCGCCCGCCGTCGCCCATGTGGCGCGCGGCCGCCCGGGCGGCCAGGAACACCGACCGGACGTCCACGGCGAGGACCCGGTCCAGTTCCTCGTCGGTCACCTCCGCCAGCGGACCGTAGGCGAGGAAGCCCGCGTTGTTCACCAGGATGTCGATGCGACCCAGTTCCCGCACCGTCCGCTCCACCGCCTCCGCCGCGGCGCCAGGACGGGTCAGGTCGGCCTGAACCACCGCCGCCCTGCCGCCGTCCGCCTCGATCTCCTCGGCGACCTTCCGCGCTCGGTCCGCCGCCTCGACGTAGGTCAGCGCGACCGCCGCCCCCGCGCCGGCCAGCCGCTTCGCCGTCGCCGCGCCGATTCCGCGGCTGCCGCCGGTCACCAGCGCCACCTTGCCGGTCAGTTCACTCATCGCTGCTTCCCTCCCTGGACGATCCGCTCGTCATGGCGGCAAGGTAGGAGCTCACATTGGTGTCAGGTTCAAGTCGTCTTCACGGGGTGCGGGATGCGGATCGGTGAGCTGGCCCGGCGCAGCGGAGTGAGCGAGCGTTCCCTGCGCTACTACGAGGCGCAAGGACTGCTCCGCGCCGAACGGACGCCCGGCGGGCACCGGGACTACGGCGAGTGGGCGGTCGACCGCGTCGTGCGCATCCAGACCCTCTACGCCGCGGGCCTGAACAGCAAGAAGATCGCCCAGCTCCTGCCGTGCCTGAGAGACGGCGACGGCCGGCCGAGCGAGGCCGCCACCCCGAAGCTCGTCGGAGAGCTCGCTGCGGAACGCGACCGCATCAACCGCCTGATCACCGACCTCTTCCGCTCACGCGACGTCCTCGACGAAGTCATCGACGCGGCCTCCGCGAGCCCGCCACCGGCCGCCCGCTGACATCGCGGACCGGACCCCTCGGGTGCACCGAGCGGGTGAGCACGGCCTATGAGCAGGCGTGGGAGATCCGGGACGCCTACGGCTGCCGTCCGTGGGCGGTCGTGCCGCGCTGGTGGCCAGACGCGAGGGCGCAGCGTCGGCAGCGCGGTTCTGGGTCACCTGGGTCCGGCCTGGAGGCGGAGGCCTGACAGAGTGAGCTCCAGCGCGGCGAGGAACTGGTCCCTGTCGTCGTGCCCCGCGAATTCGTCGGCGATCTGCTGCACGAACGGGAATTCGGTGCTGTCGAGCGACCGCCACTGCTCGACGAAGCGGCCGAGGTACGCGTCGCGGTCAACGTGGCCGTCGAGCAGTTCCTGCGGGGTCTCCAGGCCCAGGTTGGCGGCCGTGCCGATGACAACGCCCGTGATCGCCGACACCGCGTGGAAGCGCTGCCGCGGTGTGAGGTCGAGGCGGAGGGTCTGCTGGCCGAGCTTCTCGTACAGCCGCAACGAGTTGCCCTGGACGTCGGTGTTGCGCATGAAGTAGGCCGTCAGCCATGGCCGGTCCACGATCTCGTCGAACAGCGTGACGGCCATCGCGCGCAGGTCGGCGATCGGATCGTCGGTGCCCGGCTGCTCCTCGACGGCGGCCAGGACCCCGCCGATCGCGTGGTCGGTGGCCCGGTCGAGCAGTTCGTCCTTGTTGGAGACGTACCAGTAGATGGTCCCGACGCCCGTGCCGAGCCGGGCGGCGAGGGCGCGGAACGTCAGCGCCGGTTCGCCCGCCTCGTCCAGCAGGGCCACGGCCGCGTTGAGGACGGCCTCCATGGAGTGCGACGCGCGCCGGCGCCCCCGGGGAGCACCTTCGACGACGCGTGTTCGCGGGCGTGCCATGGCACCCATCTAAGCACAGCTTGCCACTTTATCGAACCATGTTCTATCATCGAACCTGGTTCGATAATCGATGACGTACCGAGAGGAGGCCGGCCATGACCGTCACCACCGGGCCCGCTTCGACCCGTACCTACCCGTCGCTGCGCGCGGCCTGGATTCCGCTGGCCGCGCTGTGCCTGGCCTTCTTCGTCGAGATGGTCGACAACACGCTGCTGTCGATCGCGCTGCCGACGATCGGCCGCGACCTCGGCAGCGGCACGACCGCCCTCCAGTGGGTGACCGGCGCCTACTCGCTGACGTTCGGCGGCCTCCTGCTCACGGCAGGGTCGCTCGCCGACCGGCTCGGGCGACGGCGCGTGCTGCTCGTCGGCCTCGCCGCGTTCGGGCTGCTCAGCCTCTGCGTCGTCGCCGTCGACTCCGCGGGGCAGCTCATCGCGCTGCGCGCCGGGCTCGGCATCGCCGCCGCCGCCATGGCGCCCATCACCAACTCCCTCGTCTTCCGCCTCTTCGACGACCAGTCGCTGCGCATGCGCGCGATGACCCTGATGATCGTCGTCGGCATGTCCGGCTTCGTCCTCGGCCCGCTGCTGGGCGGCACGGCCCTCGCCCACGTGCGCTGGGAGTGGCTGCTCGTGATCAACGCGCCGATCGCGCTGGTCGCGGCCATCGGCGTGCGCCTCGGGGTGGCCGCCGACCGGCCCGAGGACCTGACCGGGGACCGGCTCGACCTGCCGGGCGCCGTCCTGAGCGTCCTGACCATCGGCCTGGCCTGCTACTCCCTGACCAGCGGCGTCGAGCACGGCTGGCTCTCCGCGGCCACCGTCGCGTCGATACTCGGCGCCGTGGCCGCGGGCGTCGCCTTCGTGTGGCACGAGCGCCGCAGCGCCGCGCCCATGCTCGACCTCGCCATCTTCTCCAGCGGCACCGTCCGCGGCGCGGCCATCGCCCAGATCGGCACGTCCATCGCGATGGCCGGCGTGATGTTCGGGCTGATCCTCCACTTCCAGTACGCCTACGGATGGAGCCCCGTGCGAGCGGGCCTCGCGAACCTGCCGATCATCGTGACCATGATCGTCGCGACGCCGCTGTCGGAATGGCTCGGCAAGCGGTTCGGGCACCGGGTCGCCTGCCTGGTCGGCGCGGCCTGCCTGGCCGCTGCCCTGGCCGGCCTCGCCTGGGGCGTCGACCACGGGTACGCCCCCATCGCCGTCTCCATGGTCGTGATGACGATCGGGCTGCGCACCGTGATGACGATCTGCGCGATCGCCCTGGTCGACGCGATGCCGGCCAACCGCACGTCGATCGGCACCGCCCTCAACGACACCGCCCAGGAGGTCGGGACCAGCGTCGGCACCGCCGTCGTCGGCACCCTGATCGCGGCACTGGTCACCACCCGGCTGCCCGCGGGCGTGTGGAGCGGCGACCTCGTGCGGTCCTTCTTCCACGGCGAGCGGATCACGTACGCTGTACTCGCGGTGGTCGTCGGCCTGATCGCGGCAGGCGGTGCGCTCACGCTCACCGACTCCCACTCCGTCGAGGAGCCGACCTGAACCACAGCGGCCGGGGCCGATAGCGCTCACCTCCGCCGCCGCTCGCGCCGCGCACCGAGACTGGCGTGATCTGTGGGTCCCTGTCGTTGTCGAGGGCGTCGTACTGGGCCTTTCCGGTCACCATGCACCACAGGTACTGAAGAGCGACGCAGTCGAACGAATCCCGGGTCCGAGCGGCTCGGCGCGTGCGTGGCCGCATGCCCGCCGATCACCGCCTCGCTTTCAGGGCGTCCAGGCGTATTGGTGCTCTGGGCGTCCTGTTGCTCCGTATCGGAGGGAGATCTGGACCGGGCCCGCTTCGCTGAGCGTGGCCAGGTACCGCTGGGCGGTGGCCCGGGACACCCCGACCTGCTCGGCGATCTCGGCGGCGGAACGAGGTCCGGCGGCGGTGCGGAGAGCCTCGGTGATCAACCTGGTCGTGACCGGCGACTGTCCTTTCGGGACGCGCGGTTCCGCGGTCAGTGGTGCGTGCAGTGCTCGAACGGCGCCGTCGACCCCGCCTTGGGTCAGTTCCCGGGTGGTGCGCAGTGCCTGGCGGTAGCGGGCATAGGCGGCGAGGCGGGCGCCGAGCACCTCGGCGGTGAAGGGTTTGATCAGGTAGTGCCTCGCGCCGCGGGCCAGCGCGAGCTGCACCGTTGCGGGGTCGGTCGCGGCGGTCGCCACGATGACGTCCGCGTCCAGGCCCGGCATCAGGTTCAAGCCCGGTTCGTCCGGTAGATAGACGTCGAGCAGGACCAGGTCGGGAGACAGTTCGGCTGATTTCGCGCGGGCCTCGGCGGCGGTGTGCGCCAGGCCGGCGACGGTGAAGCCCGGTACCCTGCCCACGAAGCCGGCATGGACGTGAGCGACGCGGAAATCGTCGTCGACCACGAGGACCTTGATCACTGGTGGGCCTCCGTTCCGAGTACACCGGGCAGGCCGGCGACCACGACCGCGCCGCCGCCGTCGGCCGGGTCGGCGAATCTCACGTCGCCGCCCAGCGAGCGAGCCGTCCTGCGGGCCAGTCCGAGTCCGAGGCCCCGGGCGCCGTTCGCCTCGGCGTCCTTGGTGGAGACGCCGTCGCGGAAGAGCTCCTCGGCCAGGCCGGGTGCGATGCCGGCGCCCGAGTCGGCCACCATGACGTGCAGGTCGTTTCCGTCACCGAGCAGCTCCACCTCGACGTGGGACGGGCCGTGGTCACCGGATCGGGCCGCCTCGACGGCGTTGTCGACCAGGTTGCCGAGGACCGTCGTCACGACGAGCGGGTCGACCACCCGGCCCGTGACGAGGCTGTTCCCGCCGATGTCGAGGCGGACCCCCTTCTCGGCGGCGACCGCTGCCTTCGCCGACAGGAACGCCTTGAGGAACGGGTCCAGCGGTGGCCCGGATCCGGTCGCGGGAGTGATCGCCCCGGCCCCGGCATCGGCCATGAGCATGGCGACGTACGAGGTCGCCTCGTCGACGTGCTCCAGCTGGAGCAGGCCGGACAAGGTGTGCAGCCGGTTGGCGTACTCGTGGCGCTGGGCGCGCAGCGCGTCGAGCAGTGTGCCGACCGAGTCCAGCTCACGGGCCAGGGTCTCCAGCTCGGTGCGGTCGCGGAGGGTGATGACCGCGCCGAGGTCGCGCCCGTTCCGGTGCACCTGGCGGCGTTTGACCACCAGCGTCCGCTCGCCCGCCGTGACGAAGAGGTTGTCGGCCTCGCGGGCACCGGTCAGCACGTCCCGCAGAGCGCCCTCCGCCGCCAGGTGCTCGACGCGACCGCCGTGCTCGGGGGCTGCTCCCAGCAGCCGTCCGGCCTCGTCGTTGCAGACCGCGACCCGCCCGGCGGGGTCCACCGCGACGACCCCCTCGCCGACCCCGTGCAGGACCGCCTCGCGCTCCTGGACGAGTTCGACCAGTTCGTACGGTTCCAGGCCGAGAGTCTGACGCTTCAGCCGGCGCCCGATGACGACGGAGGCGAACACTCCGAGCAGCGCCGCACCCGCCACGAACAGCCCCAGGACGCCGAGGTCGCGTTCGCGTTCACGGTCGATCGCCTCGGCGTCGAATCCGACGCTGACCTCGCCGGCGATCGTCCCGTCGCGGCCGTACAGCGGAACCTTGCCGCGCCGACAGGCCGAGCGTCCCCCGTTCGACCCGGACGACCTCCCGGCCCGCCAAGGGGTCGGACGGATCGGTGCTGACCCGCCGCCCGAGCAGGGCCGCGGTGGGGTGGGAGTAGCGGATGCCCCGATCGTCGGTGACGACCACGAAGAGCGCACGGCTGCGGCGCCGCACGCGTTCGGCCCGCTCCTGGACGGTCCGCCGCGGGTCGCCCGCCTCGACCGCGTCCGCGATCGCGGGGTCGGCGGCGACGCTCCTGGCCAGGGTGAGGGCGCGCTGCCCGTACTGGCCGCGCAGTTCGCCGTCCAGCCGCCAGGCGACCAGGGCGAAGCCGAGGCAGGCGACCGTCATCACCACACCGACCTGCATGACGAGGACCTGACGCGCGAACGGGATCCGGGGGCGGAGCGCCATGACGAGTCACGGTAACCGATCGCCGAGGAGGTGCCCATCCCCGTGTGAGCAGATTGCGCTAAAGCCCGGTTAACGCACAAAACGCCTGCTTATGCGGCTTGCAAGCACATCGCGGGCAAGCTTCCTGTGACCCCCGACACGTTCGTACGGTGCGGTCATGCCGAAGCACGTACCCCCCGACGGCCCCGTGATCGAACTCCACGGAGTCACCAAACGTTTCCGCGCGGCCGACGGCGGCGTGCACACCGCCGTGCGCGGCGTGGACCTGACCGTGGCGCCCGGCGAGTTCGTCGCCGTGGTGGGCCCGACCGGCTGCGGCAAGTCGACCACGCTGTCGCTGGTCTCCGGCCTTGAGCCGCCCTCCGAAGGACGGGTGCTGGTCCACGGCCGGCCGGTCGCCGGCATCCCCGAGGGCGTCGGCTACATGTTCCAGTCCGACGCCGTGCTGCCCTGGCGGACCGTGCTGGGCAATGTGGCCACTGGTCCGCGCTACCGCGGGATGTCCAAGCAGCGGGCCCGTGACAGGGCCCGCGACTGGGTGAAGCGCGTCGGGCTGGAAGGCTTCGAGGGCTACTACCCCCACCAGCTCTCCGGCGGCATGCGCAAGCGGGCGGCGCTGGCGCAGACCCTGGTGAACGAGCCCACGGTGCTGCTCATGGACGAGCCGTTCTCCGCCCTGGACGTGCAGACCCGCGGGCTCATGCAGGACGAACTGCTGCGGCTCTGGTCCGGGTCGGGCGCGGCGGTCGTCTTCGTCACCCACGACCTGGAAGAGGCGCTGGTGCTGGCCGACCGGGTCGTCGTGATGACGGCCGGCCCGGCGACGATCAAGGGCTCGTTCCCGGTGCCGCTGGAACGACCCCGCGACGCCGAGGAGATCCGGCTGACACCCGGCTTCCTGGAGATCTACCGCGAGGTCTGGGAGTCACTGCGCGAAGAGGTCCAGATCACCCGCGAGAGGGGGGCCGGCCGTGCGGCATGACAC
Organism: Actinomadura fibrosa; assembly: GCF_900659615.1. GTDB lineage: Bacteria > Actinomycetota > Actinomycetes > Streptosporangiales > Streptosporangiaceae > Spirillospora > Spirillospora fibrosa. The sequence goes on from NZ_CAACUY010000035.1 coordinate 46,719, forward strand.
CGAGACCGCCGATGGCACCGGCACGGCCGAGGTGAACCCCGCCGTGACCGCGACCGGCGCCAAGGCCGTCGACGACGGCGCCGAAGCGCGCATGCGGGCGGCGGGCCTGCGCCGCGGACTGACCGTCAACGGCGTGCGGGGCGTGCTGGTCGCCGGGTGGCTGATCTCCTGGGAGCTGGCCGCCGCGCACTGGATCGACCCGTTCTACTACTCCCAGCCGACGAGGATCTGGGATCGGCTGGCCGGCTGGTTCACCGACGGCACCTCGCAGGGGTCCATCTGGGAACAGATCTCCTACACCCTGCAGGAGGCGGTCGCCGGGTTCGCGCTCGGCGCGCTCGGCGGCGTGGTGCTGGGCATCGTGCTGGGCCGCGGCAGGTTCCTGTCGGACGTGTGCGCGCCGTTCATCAAGGCCGCCAACGCGATCCCGCGGATCATCCTGGCCTCGCTGTTCATCATCTGGTTCGGGCTGGGCATGCAGTCCAAGATCGCGACCGCGTTCGTGCTGGTGTTCTTCGCGGTCTTCTTCAACGCCTTCCAGGGCGCCCGCGAGGTGGACCGCAACCTGGTCGACAACGCCCGCGTCCTCGGGGCCGGGCGCGTCCAGGTCCTGCGCACCATCGTGGTTCCGAGCGCCACCTCCTGGATCCTCGCCTCGCTGCACTCGGCGTTCGGCTTCGCGATCATCGGCGCCGTGGTCGGCGAGTACAGCGGTGCCGACAAGGGCCTCGGCCTCCTGATCAACCACTCGCAGGGCACGTTCGACTCGGCCGGGATCTACGCCGGAATGATCATCATCACGGTGATCGCACTCCTCGCCGAATGGCTCCTCACCCTGCTGGAGAACCGTCTGCTGCGCTGGCGGCCGCCCGCGGCGAGCGACCACATCGCGATCTGACCCACCCCGTCCGAGGAGACCGCTCACATGCGCATCACCACCCGGGCGACCGCCGCCCTCCTGGCCACGGCCACCGCACTGTCCCTGGCCGCCTGCCGCGACTCGCGCTCGACCGGGAAGGGCGACACCGTGAAGATCATGGTCGGCGGCATCGACAAGGTCATCTACCTGCCCGCCGAACTCACCGAACGGCTCGGCCACTTCAAGGAGCAGGGCCTCGACGTCCAGCTGCTCACCGAGCCCGCCGGTGCCCTGGCCGAGAACGTACTGATCTCCGGTGACGTGCAGGGCGTCGTCGGCTTCTACGACCACACCGTCGATCTGCAGACCAAGGGCAAGTGCGTCACCAGCGTCGTCCAGTTCGCCGACGTCCCCGGCGAGGCCGAAATGGTCGCGACCTCCAAGGCCCAGAAGATCACCTCGCCCGCCGCGTTCAGGGGCACCAAGCTCGGAGTGACCAGCCCCGGCTCGTCCACCGACTTCCTCACCCGTGCGCTCGCCGTCCGCAACGGCGTGCGGACCTCCGACTACACGACGGTCAAGGCCGGCGCCGGCGCCACGTTCATCGCCGCCATGAACAACGGCGGCATCGACGCGGGCATGACCACCGACCCGACGATCGCCAAGCTCACGACCACCGGCAAGGCCAAGATCATGGTCGACATGAGGACCAAGGCGGGCACGCAGAAGGCCCTTGGCGGCCTCTACCCGGCGAGTTCCCTCTACATGGACTGCGACTACGTCAGGTCCAACAGGGATACGGTGCAGAAACTGGCCACCGCCCTCGTCAAAACGCTCAGCTGGATCAAGGCCCACTCCCCCGCCGAGATCGCTGCGAAGATGCCCGCCGACTACAACGGCGGTGATCCCGAGCTTTACGAGAAGTCGATCGGCGACTCGATGAACATGTTCACCCCCGACGGCGTCATGCCTGCGGAGGGCGCCAAGAACGTCCTCGAAGTGCTTTCCCAGTTCTCGCCCAACGTCCAGGGCCGCAAGGACCAGATCGACCTCTCCAAGACCTACACCACCGAATTCGTCACCAAGGTCGGCAGGCAGTAGCCGACCGCCCGTCCTGAAGCAGGGACGAAGGCCGGAGCCGCATGCGCATCGCTGCTGCGCATGCGGCCTCGCCGCTACCTCGTGCTCCCAGCGCGTCCCAACGCCGTCTTTCACTACCGCGTTCTTCACGGCCGCACCGCGAGCCGCGGACCTCAGCCTGGCTTCTCGCCTGGGGTGTTGCGCATGATGTGCGGCGGAGGCGGCTGGGTGTCGCACGTCAGCGGACCGGTCTTGGGCACGAGGCGCTCGACGGATCCGGGGTTGCCGTTGACGGCGGCGAGCTGGGCCGGGGACAGGTAGCCGATGAACAACTGCTGCCCGGCGGGCATCGCCCGGGGGTCGAAGATGAGGTTGACGCGGCCGTCGCTCTGCCGCTCCCCGCGCATGACACGCTCGACGCCGTCACCGCTGCCGCTCGGGCTCAGGTGCCCGTCGTCGTGCGGGCCCTTGCAGAAGACGCCTTCCTTGACCAGGACGGGAAAGCCGGCCGCGCGCAGGGCGCTCTCCAGCCCCGCGTGGTCTTTGAAGTACTTGTCCTTGTCCCACGTCACCCGCAGCGTGCCGTCGGTCTGGCTGTCCAGCGTGAACGCGGCCGTGCGGACGTGGACCCCGCCGGCGCTCTGCCCGGGCGGAGCGGTCGAGGGGTGGCCGAGTGCGGGCACGCCGAGCGCGATGCCGGTGATCGCCACGACGCCCGTCGCCACCCCTGCGGCGCGGCGCCGCCGACGGCGGGCACGACCCGTGGTGATGATCTGATCGATCGGGGTCCGCATGGTGACGCCGTCCAGTGAGTTCTTCAGCGCCGACATCACATCCGTGTCGTCTGTGCTCATGCCCCGGCCTCCGGGTGGTCGATGGTGACGAGATGGCCGCGCAGCGTCGTGACGGCTCGCGACAGGTGGGCGGTGACGGTGCCCGGGGCGATCCCGAGGACCTTGGCGGTGGTCTTGGTGTCGAGGTCGAGGAAGACCCGGAACACGATCACTTCCCGCTGTCGCCGCGGCAGCCGGCGCAGCGCGGTGAGCAGCGTGGGGTCCAGGCCGGGGTCTCCGACCGCGGCGGCGACGTCGAGGCCGCCGTCCAGCGCGACCTCCCTCCGCCGCCGGCGCCACCACGACACCCGGGTGTTGAGCGCGGTCCGCACGATCCACGCGGACGGCGCCGGATGCCAGCGCACGTTGTGCCATGACACCCAAGCCCTGGTGAACGCCTCGGCGACCAGATCCTCGGCGAGTTGCCGATCACCGACTCCGGCCAGGACCGCCCGCAGGCACCCGTCCCGGCTGGCCTCGTAGAACTCCTGGAACTCCCGCTGCTTCACATCCCGTACACGCTTTCGAGCACCGATCCACTTACACCCTCGGCCAGTCTCTTCCGCCTGAGCACACCACTGCTGATCACCCCACCAACCAGGTGCCGTTCTCGCGGCGCTCTTCTCCACGTGCTAACCGTGTTGACCGCAGACGCGATCGCTTCAGGACTTCCCGGACGGCGAACGCTCGCCCGCGAGGTGTGGCCGGTGCTCGCCCTGTCCCTGGGCGCCTCAGAGTCTCGGCGCTCATCTCCTCCCTGGGCTCGGTCACCGCAGGCAAGGCACAGAACGATCAAGCAACCTCGCCTGCCACCGACGCCGACGCTGGGCTGCATTCCACGCAGAGCGGAACCTGCGGCGCGGCGCCACCGTGGCCGCCGTCACCGGCGGCTCGGGGCTCGTCCTCTACCTCGCGGCGCACGCCCTCGGCGCCGACCTCACCGTCGTCCCCTCAACGCTGGAAACGTACGGTGGCAGGCTTCGGCGCCCTGGCAGGCAAGATGGCCTCATCTTCGCCCGGCTCTACCGCCGCTGAGGCCGCACGATGCCGCTGCTGATCGCACATTCCCTCATCAAAATCGTCGCTTTCACTGGCTCGGTAGCACTGACGGGAAGAGTCCGGCCCCACCCGGTCAGATTGGAATGTGGGGCGTGGGTCCGCTGACGCCGAGGTCGTGCCGGATGGCCTGCCGCAGCGCGTGAAGGTGCTCACCGTAGGCGGTAAGCACGGGCTCGTACTGGGCCTGGGTATCACCGGCGCCGATGCGGTCGCGCATTGTCCGCAGGTCGCGGAAGGCGTCGTCAGCTGAACTGACCACGGGTTCAGGTGCGATCAGGATGATGTGCTCGCGGGCTTTGGAGACTCCAGCGGCGCGGAATGCGGCTCTGGCCGCGGCCTTGCGCGTGAGCTCGGGCGGGTGCTCGCCCAGCGAGACCGCGCGCATCCCCTCGTTGGCGTCATGGAGGGATGACAGGTAGTTGGCATAGGCCTCGCGACGGGCGATCTTCCATTTGTCGGTCTGCTCACGCCGGGAGCGCAACTGGTCGGTAAGCAAACCTGAGCCGAGTCCGATGATCGCGCCGATCACGGTGGCCAGCAGGGGAATCCATGACATGGCAGCGGATCCTAGGCTGCATCGCAAGCCGATAGGAGTCGGTGCCGGTTTCGATGACGGTGGCACAAAGACCTGCGGCTTCGACCAACTCGTTGGCCAGCCGGGCGGCCCGCACGTATTCGACTCGGAACCCGGCCATGGCGGCCTCGGTGCCCAGCGCGATGAGCAGATGTGATTTGCCGCTCCCTGAGTCGCCGATCAGGCAGAGCGGTCGTCCGTTGCGACCCCATTCGCTGTTGACAAGGCCGTGAACCACCGCAGCCGGAACGTTGGGGTTGGCGTCGAAGTCGAATTCGCCGATCCTTTTCCGCCTTGGGAAGCCAGCAACCTTGACCCGGCGTTCGGAGCGGCGGCGCTGGAGGTCTTCACACTCGGCCCTCAGCAACTCGACGCGTAAGCCGCGCTAGGTGAGCTGTACGCGTTGGGCGGCGACAGAGGTGGCGACGAACTGGCCGCGGATGGTGGGCAGCCGCAGCATCCGGCAGGCCTGATCGACGGCGGCCTCGGCGGCCGTTCATGGACCGCTGCCTCGGAGGCTGCGATCACCTGGCGCATTATCACCGGCGGTCATCGGTGAGCCGTCCTGCGAAGGTCGGCTCGTGCTGGGCGATCCAGGCTTCAGCCCGTGGCATGCGGTCTTTGACGCCGTGTTCCCACAGCCGCCGGAACACTGGGGCGTTCTCGGCTGCTGTGTGGCTGGTCAGGTGGAGGCGGTGGATCGTCCGCCTGGCCCTTGGGACTAGACCGTGACGCTGCTGCTGGGACTTCCTGTCGGCGTCGGCGGACGTGATCATCGACGTCCAGCCGGTGCGTCACCTCGTCGGTACCTGGATCAGCAGTCGCTGCCCGGCCCCGTTGCCTGCGGGTTCGGGGGCGGGCAATTGATCGCGGCGACGCGAGTGCGCGCTGACGTCCTCACAGTGCCGGAGTAGCGGATCCGCGCGGAGATGCGGTCGGCGGATGAGGACGCCGCGATCGGCTTGGTGCCGGGGACGCACTGCTCGTCGGTGCAGTCCCGGGCGGGTGCCACGACCGGTCGGGTACCGGAAAGGCATTTGGGTTCGCTGCACTCCAGAGCGTGCGCCGGCGCACTCCCACCGCGTCCTGGAGAGCCGGTGTACGCGCCGGCCGCTCCTGAGACGAGCCCGACCAGGAGCGAGACCACCGCGACGACCAGAACGGTGCACCGTGCACCCGAGCGCGAGAGAGCTTCCTTCATCGTGACCTCCGGGAAAGGACGGCTGCCCTGGACCGCGCAGCCTCTTACATAGGAGGCGTTCCATCCCGTTCCACCGTCGCGGCCGCGGGTTCACGGCTGCCCTCGCGACCGTGCGCGGTCGCATGTCGGCCAATCAGCGACCCTGCGGGCACCAAGGGCGCAGGGGTGCATCGCCGTGGTCCTCCTGGCAGAGCGGCGGTACGCACCGCCTCGGTGACCTCGACCAGGTAGAAGGCGTCGCCTACGTGCAGGCGGCGCAGCCATCGTGGAGATCATCGCCACCGGCATTGACTGGCGCCGCCGTACCTTCCGCGACGCGAACGGCGACTCCCGCGTCCTCCGCATCTGGGACCAAGTGCTCACGCCGGTGAAAGGGAAGGCCGCTCCCGCTAGGCACCTGGTTCGGCCAACCGGCCTGAGCGCCTCATTAACGGTCGTCTCAGGTTCGCTCAGTAGGAAGCAGGCATCAGAAAAGCGATGTAACCCGTGTGTAGGAGGCCAGTGATGGCAGTCAAACCAGCGCCGTCCGGGGAAGCGCCGGCCGGTCGGTTGGCCGGTCGGTGGGTGCCGTGGTTGGTGATCGGCATGTGGGTGGTGCTGGCGGCGTTCATGGTGCCGCTGAGCGGAAAGTTGAGCTCGGTCACCACCGACAAGGCCGTGGACACCCTGCCGGCCAGTGCCGAGTCCACCAAGGTGGCGGTGCTGGAGGACAGTCTCCCGGACGGGGACGACAACACGTTCGTCTTCGTGTACCACCGCGCCGGCGGCATGACCGACGCCGACCGCGCGACGGTCGAGCGCCACTACAACACCCTCGCCAAGCGGTACCCGCCGAAGGTGGCGGCCCCGGACGGCGGCGAGGACGAGGGCCCGCCGACCAGATCCTCCACCGACGGCAAGGCGATGATGTTCACCCTCTCGGTGAGCACGGCCTACGGCGGACCGGAGACCATCGTCGGCCCGTTGCGTGACGCCGCGAAGGACCGCCCCGCCGGACTGGAACTCGACGTGACCGGCCCCGCCGCGGTCGACGGCGACATGGACGCCGTCTTCGACGGCATCGACGTACAGGTCCTTCTCACCACCATCGTCGTCGTCACGCTCCTGCTCATCCTCACCTACCGCAGCCCGGTGCTGTGGTTCATCCCGCTGGTGGCCGTGGGCGCGGCCGCACTGACCGCGATGGCGACCGTCTACCTGCTCGTCAAGGGCTTCGGCATCGTGGTCAACGACCAGAATTCGGCGCTGCTGACGATCCTGGTGTTCGGCGTCGGCACGGACTACGCACTGCTGATCATCTCCCGGTACCGGGAGACACTGCACCACCACGAGAACGTCCGGGTCGCGATGGTCCACGCGCTCCGCGGCGCGGCGCCGGCCATCGTCGCGTCCGCGGCCACCGTGGTCGCCGGCCTGCTCTGCCTGCTCGTCGCGGACCTGAACAGCACGAGCGGGCTGGGCCCGATCGGTGCGGCCGGCATCCTGTGCGCGCTGGTGGCCATGCTGACGCTGTTCCCGGCGGTGCTCGTGGTGCTCGGCAGGCGGATCTTCTGGCCGGCCATCCCGCGGTTCAGCACGGCCGTGGAGGAGAAGCCGGGGCTGTGGGGACGGCTCGGTACCGCCATCGCCCGCCGCCGGTGGGTGGCGACGCTCGGCTTGCTCGGGGTCCTCGGCGTGCTCGCCACCGGGCTGGCGGCCAACACCGGCGCCCTGCGGGAGCAGGACCAGTTCCTGTCCGCGCCGGAGTCGGTCACCGGCTTCACCGTCCTCCGCCAGCACTTCCCGGAGCTCGGCGGCCAGCCGATGACGGTCTTCACGCGGCCGGCGTACCAGGAGCGGGTGCTCGACGCCGTCAAGGGCACTCGCGGTGTGGCCCTGGCCACCCCGGACCAGACCAGCGGCGGCTGGGCCGGCATCTCCGTATTCCCGAAGGACGCGCCGGACACCGCCGCGGAGTACGACACGATCAAGCGGGTGCGCACCGCCGTGCACGCGGTGAGCGGGGCGGAGGCGATCGTCGGCGGGCCGAGTGCGGAGAACCTCGACACCGAGGTGACCACCAGCCGCGACGAGAAGCTGGTGATCCCGCTGATGCTCGCCGTCGTCCTGATCATCCTCGGGCTGCTGCTGCGCGCGATCGTGGCCCCGCTGGTCCTGATGGCCACCGTGATCGTCTCCTTCGCCGCGGCCTTCGGCGGCAGCGTGTTCGTCTTCGACACGATCCTCGGGTTCAAGGGGATCGACTATTCGGTGCCGCTGCTGGCATTCCTGTTCCTGGTGGCGCTCGGTGTCGACTACAACATCTTCCTGGCCAGCCGGGCCCGGGAGGAGGCCGTGCGTCTCGGCACCGGAGCGGGCGTGCTCAAGGCCCTCTCCGCCACCGGCGGCGTCATCACCTCGGCAGGCCTGGTCCTGGCGGCCACGTTCGCGGTCCTCGCCACACTGCCGCTGGTGATGCTGATCGAGGTCGGGTTCCTGGTCGCCTTCGGCGTGCTGCTCGATGCCCTGCTGGTGCGGTCGGTCCTGGTGCCCGCCCTCACCCTGCTGATCGGACGGCGGATCTGGTGGCCGAGCCGGCTGTCCCGTCCAGCGGCGGAGCTGCCGGACGGCCAACAGTCGCTCGCCGACGACGAGGAGCCCACGCTGCAACGGTGAGCGCGGCGGCACGGACGAGATCCGGGACGGGCCCCAGGCCCGTCCCGGTTCTTTTATGGGCCCGACGGCCGCCGCCCTTTGGTCCTGCGCCGCGCGCCAGGGCTGGGGGCGGCGTACCGCGGTGTCCTACCCGGTGGTGGGCCGCGCGGGCCATGCCCGAGGGCCGCCGTCTCCTGTTCTGCGCCGCGCCGCCGGGGCGGGTCAGCGCACCGTGCTGTCGTCCCCGGCGGTGGGCCGCGCGATCGGGGTGGGCGGGGCCGCGGCCGGAAGGTCGACCCGGAGCAGCGCGCCACCGCGTGCGGAGCGGGCGACGGTGGCCCGGCCGCCGTGGGCGTCGACGACCCGCTGCACGATCGACAGTCCCAGCCCGGATCCCGGCAGCGCCCGGGCGCTGTCGGCGCGGTAGAACCGGTCGAACACCCGCGGCACGTCGGCGTCGTCGATGCCCGGCCCGGCATCGTCGACCTCGAGCACCGCCGACGCGCCCTCGGCCCGGAGCCGGACCTGGACCGGCTGGTCCGCGGGGGACCACTTGCCGGCGTTGTCAATGAGGTTGAGCACCGCCCGCTGGAGCGCGGCGGGACGTCCGCTCACCCACACGGACGTCACGTCGAGCGCGACCTCGATGTCGGGCACGCGGGAGCGCGCCCGGGTCGCGGCGGCCACCACCACGTCGGCGAGGTCGAGCAGCTCGGTGCTCTCGTCGCTGACGTCACCGCGCGCGAGGTCGGTCAGCTCGGCGGCGAGGGTGCTCAACTCGGCCACCTGGGCGCCGAGGTCGTTGAGCAGCCGGGTCCGGCTCTCCGCCGGCAGTGCGCTGTCGAGGGTGCCGCGCCGATCGAGCCGGATCAGCAGCTCGACGTTGAGGCGCAGGCTGGTGAGCGGGGTCTTGAGCTCGTGGGCGGCGTCCTCGGCGAGCAGCCGCTGGGCCCGCCGCGAGTCCCGGAGCGCGGCGAGCATGTCGTTGATCGACTGGATCAGCCGCCGGATCTCCCCACCGCCCTCGTCCGGGATGTCGGCGTCGAGATCCCGGGTGTGCGCGACCCCTACCGCGGCGGCGGTCAGCCGGTCGATGGGAGCCAGCCCGGTCCGCGCCACGGTCCGTCCGACAAGGGCGCCGCCGGCCACGCACAGCAGCCCGATCAGCAGCATGCCCAACCCGAACTGGGTGATCGGGCTGTCGTCGGCGACGCGGGCCGCCACCTGGACCGCGCCGTCGCCCGCCCGCAGCGTGTAGACGAGGTAGCCGTCGTCGTCGTTCGACTCCATCAGATCGGCCGACGCGCCCCGCGCCACGCGCCCGGCGCGCTCGCTGACCGGCGGCAGCGCGGGCTGGCCGGCCGGCGTCCGCGTCGAGCCGTCGGGCAGGACGACCCGCACCAGCCGACCGGATCCGGGATACGGCGGTAGCTGGACCTGCGCCAGACCGGCGCGCTCCGCGTTCGTCGCCAGGACGCGGGAGTCGGCGCGCAGCTGATCCTCGGCGGTGTCCCGCAGCTCCCAGACCAGGAGCTCGATGCCCACCTCCAAGGCCACGAACACGCTGACCGCGATGGCCGTCGCCGCGATCACCGTCAGCCTGGTCCGCAGGGACCGCCGGCGCCACCATCGGGTCAGCCGGCGCGGTTCCCGGCCGGCGGGCCTTCTCACGGAGGAGTCTCCCGCAACGTGTATCCCAGGCCGCGCAGCGTGTAGATCAATCGCGGCTCCCCCTCGGCCTCCATCTTGCGGCGCAGGTAGCTCACGTACACCTGGAGGTTGTTGGCGGTGGCGCTCATGTCGAAGCCCCAGACCGCCTCGAACAGCGCGTCGCGGGTCAGTACCCGGGTCGCGTTGCGCATGAGGACCTGCAGGAGGGAGAACTCGGTCCGGGTCAGGTGCAGCGACCGCCCGCCCCGCCACGCCTCGAACCTGTCGGGATCGAGCCGGACATCGGCGAACGACAGGACCTGCGACTCCCCGTCGGGGGGCGTGCGCCGGCGCAGCAGGGCCCGCACCCGGGCCAGCAACTCCTCGGTGGCGAACGGCTTGGGCAGGTAGTCGTCGGCGCCCGCGTCCAGCCCCGTGACCCGGTCGGAGACCTGGTCACGGGCGGTCAGCATCAGCACCGGCAGATCCCGGCCCGCGGCCCGCAACCGCCGGCAGGTCTCCAACCCGCCGAGGCGGGGCATCATCACGTCGAGGATCAGTAGATCCAGCGTGTCACCGCCGGCCCCACCGACCTCGTCGAGCACGGCGAAACCGTTGCCGACGGTGCTGGTGTCGTAACCCTCGACCTGGAGCACCCGCTCCAGCGACTCACGGATGGCCCGCTCATCATCCGCGATCATGATCCGCACGCCGGCCCGCCCCCTTCCAGCCGATGCTTGTGCCGCTCATTGTCCCCGATCAACCTGAGACCAGGATTAAGGACCACGGAGATGCCAGCCCAGTGGGTGTTCGGCAGCAGGGCGCAGGTGTCTGACTAGAGACGCTGGGCAGTAAGGCGCATTTGACGTCCTTCGTGCAGGTCTTGGCCAGATGGGACGGGGTTTGCGGGGATGAGGCGACCGTCGCAGAGAGCTCGGTAGCGTGCGAAGTTGCGGCGCGCCGTTCGCGGTCCTCCTCCGACTCCGAGCACTCGGCCGCGAGCGGCCAGGCCGGTGCGGACCGCGTCCACCCGGAGCTTGGCCCGCTCGGTGCCAGGGAGGGCGTCATCGGCGACGTCCAACAGCCAGGCGGTGGTGAGCCACCGCCTTGCACGTCCGCCCACGAACGATGAGTTAACGAGGCCGGGCTCCTGACCCGCCACCGCTTGGCCGCCTCAGGGCAGGCGCCATGGTCGACGGCGACGAAAGCGGCGCCAAATCGCACTCAGGTTTCAAGCATCGCGACGAACGGTCGTGCGAGCTCCTTCAGTCCTATGGCGCTCCGCCGCTGGCCTCGTCTCCTCAGCCAGGCGCCGGACACTATCGGCGACCAAGCCGTCCAAGCTCACACAAAGCCAGGCCGCCATGTTCGGTCCATTCGCCTCGCGCGGGCCGTATTGACGCATCTGCTCTCGCAACTTCGTAACGCTGCACTCCAGACCGTGTCTGGGTTAGTTAGCCGCCGTTTGTTGAACGATTGGGTGCGGCGCATCCCTCGCCACCCAGCGAAAGCACATCCGAGCAGATGAACACCGCTGCGCGCGTTCCTCAGGCCGCCGGCCCCTTTGCTGCAACGACCGCCCGCGGCTTGGATTCTGGCCTGCGCCGACCTGGAGGCGGTCGGCGTCTGGCTCGGCCTGCCCACAGGACTCGCCACCGCCGCCCTGCTTCTGCTGCGGCACTGCGCCTCCGGACGCGGACGGTCCTGACCTGACGCTCGATTACCCGAACAAGCGACCGGAGGAATGACCGCCGCGCACAGTCGTCGTGCTCCTCCGCTCGGCGGGACGCGATGGCGTACCGGAGTTGGTCACCGGCCCGGGTTCCGATGAAGGCCTTGGTCGGCGGGTGGGGGGCCGAGTGTGCTTCATGACGGGCGGGCCAGCCGGTCGGCTGCTTCCGGGTGGCCTTCTCCCGCCGCACGGCGGAACCATTTCGCCGCCCTGCGGTGGTGGCCGGTCTCGGTGAGCAGCAGTCCCAGGTTGTACATGGCGTCGGGACTTCCGTCGTCCGCTGCCTTCTTGAGCCATGGTTCGGCCTCTCGCACAAGGCCTCTACGCCAGATGAGAAGGCCGAGGTTGACGATCGCACCGGTGTTGCCGGCTTCGGCGGCGGCGCGGTACCACCGTTCGGCTTCGTCCAGACGTTCTGCGTTCTCCAGCAGCAGAGCCAGGCCGAACATACCGTCGCCGTAACCGGCATCGGCGGCGGCACGGAACCAGCGTTCGGCTTCCTCAAGCCGTCCCGAAGCTTCGAGCAGGTTGCCCAGATTGGCCATCGCCTCGGACATCCCGGCCTCGGCGGCGGTGCGATACCAGTGTTCGGCCTCGTCGGCTCGGCCGGACTCCCGCAAGTGGACGCCGAGATTCACCAGCGCGTCCGGGACACCGGCCTCGGCGGCCGCCCGGTACCAGTGCTCGGCCTCCTCCCCGCGTCCGAGTTGGTCGAAAAGCAGCCCCAGGTGGAACATGCCTTCGCCGTCCCCGGCGTCGGCGGCCAGGCGGTACCAGCGCTCCGCCTCGTCGGTTCGGCCGAGGTCACGGAGCAGATGACCGAGGTTGACCATCGCGATGGTGTTGCCGGACTCGGTCGCGACGGCGGTGCGGTACCAGCGTTCGGCCTCCGCGGCGCGGCGGGTGTCCGCGAGCAGCACACCCAGGTTGGTCATCGCTCCGTCGTCACCGGCATTGGCCGCGGTCCTGTACCAGCGTTCGGCCTCCTTCACGCGCCCGCCCTGTTCCAGGTGCATGCCGAGATTGGTCATCGCGTCGGGAAGACCGGCCTCGGCGGCACGCCGGAACAGTCGCAGGGCCTCCGCTGCGTCGCCGACCTCATCCCGCATCACGCCCAGGTCGAACATCGCGCCGGGGTGGCCGGCCTCGACGGCGGTGCGGTACCAGTGCTCGGCCTCGTCGGGGCGACCGGATCGCCGCAGCAGCACGCCCAGTTCGACCATCGCATCGACGTCGCCCACCATCGCCGCGTGCCGTAACCGATGCTCCGCTGGGTCGGGTGGGGACGGCGCCTCGTAGGCCGGCGCCCGCTGGGGCGGCGCCTCGCGGACCGAGCTGATAGTGGCGGTAGCGGCACCGCCGGCGAGGCGGACGAGCACGGTCCCGGCATCGGGCGGCCGTGAGGCGGGATCTTTGGCCAGCAGATCCATCACGAGCGCATCGAGAGGGGCCGGCAGATCAGGTCGCCGTGCACGAGGCGGGACAGGCGCCTGATGAAGGTGGGCGTTCAGCGCGGCCGCGACGGAGGTGTCGCCGGCGACGAGCGGTACGCCGGTGAACATCTCGTAAAGCACACAGCCGAGGGCGTAGAGGTCGGTGCGCTGGTCCACGAGCTGGTCGAGGATCTGTTCAGGAGCCATGTACTGGGGGCTTCCCGCGATGTGGCCCGGCCTGGTGATCTGGGTGCCGCCGTGCAGATGGGCGATACCGAAGTCGCAGACTTTGACACGGTCCTCGGCCAGCACCATGAGGTTGGCCGGCTTGACGTCACGGTGCACCACGCCGTGCTCATGGGCGAATCTGAGCGCCTTGGTGACCTGCTCGGCCAGTCGTAGCGCCCTGCCGATCTCCAGCCCGGTCGGATGTTCGGCGAGGACGCGCCGCAGATCCTGGCCGCGCAGCAGTTCCATGACGATGAAGAGCATCTCGTCGTCACCGTCGGCGTGCCGGTCGATGTCGAACACGACCGTGATCCCCGGGTGCTCCATGGCCGCGGCAACCTGTGCCTCGCGCCGGAAACGGGCGGCCGTCTCGCTGTCCGCCTCCAGCTGGGCGGTCAGCAACTTCACCGCGACCTGGCGGCGGAGCCTCGAATCGGTGCCCTGCCAGACCTGCCCCATCCCGCCGCGGCCCAGCAACTTCTCCAACCGGTACCTGCCTGCCAGTTCCAGTCCTCTGCGCATGCCCGGCCTTTCAGTGCCATCGCCCTGGAAAAGGAGCCGCCCTGCCGCATTCCATCAGCGCCTCTCCGGTTCGTCTAGATCGACAGAGCGGTACGCGAGCGCCGGTAGGTGATCTGGTATTCCCGGCGCCACAGCTCTTACGGCACAGCAGAAAGCTTGAGCGAGACCGGGAGGCGCATAGTCGCGTCCGCGCCATGGTGGAGGCCTAGATCGTTGATGGGGAATGATGGTGCTGGTTAGTGGTCATAGGCGATCAGGGAGCGTTTGACGGGTGCGTTGATCAGCCAGTTGTGCCAGATGGCGG
>NZ_CAACUY010000036.1 GCF_900659615.1 Actinomadura fibrosa
GTCGGGCGTGGGCGAACCGGAGCGGCACACGCTGCTCGCCCGCTACTACGACACCGCGGACCTGCGGCTGGCGCGCCACGGCGTCACGCTGCGGCGCCGTCCCGCGCCCCGGGTCCCTCGCCGTTCCGGAGCGGTTCCGCCACGTGCCCGTGTGGTGGACGGCCGTCGCCGGGCCGGTCCTGGTCGCGTTCGGCGCGGTCGCCGGACGCCGCGCCGTGCGCGTCACCGGCACGGCGCTGAGCGCGGCCGTCGCGGTGGCGGCAGGTGCCGCCGCGCTCGTCCGGCGGCCCGTCCCGGGGTCCGACGACGGGCTGACGGGCGTGCCGGTGCTGGTGGCGCTGGCCGAGTCCGTCCATCGGCGGCCGCTGCACGGGCTGCGGATCGTGCTGCTGTCCGCGGGCGGCGACCCGGCCTGGCAGGACGGCGCGGCCGGGTTCGCGCTCAGCCACTTCCCGAGCCTCGCCCGCACCACCACCTGGTTCCTCGTCCTGGACGGCGTCGGCTCGGGCGAGCTGGTGCTCCTCGGCGCGGAGGGGCGGCTGCGCGGCCGCGCCTACGATCCCGCGTTCGGTGAGCTGATCGCCCGCTGCGCCGTCGAGCAGGGCCTCGCGCTCCGCCGCGTCCCGCGGTCGTTCGGCGGCTCCGCCGGCTCCGTCCCGCTGCGCGCCGGCTACACCGCGGCGTGCCTGACCTCCACCGCCCGCCAAGGCGCCGGTCCCCGCGACGGTGCCGACTACCGCTGCGTGGCGGACGCGACCCAGCTCACCGAGGCCGTCGCCCGGGCCCTGGCCGCCGCCACGCACTGACCGTCCACCGGCGGGGTGGCTAGCGCAGGGCGGCGGCTTCGGCGGCGAGCTTGCGGATGCGCTCCCAGTCACCGGCGCGGACGGCGTCGGCGGGGGTGAGCCAGGAGCCGCCGACGCAGCCGACGTTGCCCAGGGCGAGGTAGTCGGCGGCGTTGCCGGGGCTGATCCCGCCGGTCGGGCAGAACCGGATCTGCGGGAGCGGCCCGCCGATCGACTTCAGGTAGGGGATGCCGCCCGCGGCCTCGGCGGGGAAGAACTTCATGGCCGTGATCCCGTCCTCCAGCAGCGCGATCGCCTCGGAGGCCGTGGCGACGCCGGGCAGGAACGGCAGCCCGGTCGCGGCCATCGCCACCTGGAGCCGGGACGTGCAGCCGGGGCTGACGAGGAAGCGGGCGCCCGCGGCGGCGGACCGCTCCGCGTCCTCGGGCCGGACGACCGTCCCGGCGCCGACGACGGCGTCCGGGACCTCGGCGGCGATCCGGACGATCGCGTCCAGCGCCGCCGGGGTGCGGAGCGTCACCTCGATCGCCGGGAGGCCGCCGTCGACGAGGGCGCGGGCGAGCGGGACGGCGGCCTCGGCGTCGTCCAGCACCACGACGGGGATGACGGGGGCGAGGTCCAGGACGCCGTCGGCGCTCAGCTCGGCGGTCTTCTCGGCGTTCATGCGGGCTCCAGGAACTCGTGGGCGGACAGGCTCTGCGCCAGCCGGACGGTGGCGCCGACCAGCGCCGGGCCGGAATGGACGATCAGCGCGGTGGGGATCGCCCGCAGGTAGTCCTCGACGGGCGGTTTCGCCTCGAACCGGCTGCGGAACGCGCTCGCGCCCAGCACGTCGGCGATGCGCGGAAGGATTCCCCCGCCAAGATAGACGCCGCCGCGCGCGCCGAGCGTCAGCGCCACGTTGCCCGCGAGCGAGCCGAGCAGCGCGCAGAACATGCGCAGCGCCTCCGCGCAGTGCGGGTCGTCGCGCTGGACGCAGATCCGGGCGGGGTCGAGCGGCTCCGCCTCCACGCCGTCCAGCGCCGCGAGCAGCCGGTGCAGGCGGACGAGCCCGGCGCCGGACAGCACGTGCTCGGCGTTGGCCTCGCCGCGCTCGGCGCGCAGCAGGCGCATGACCGCGACCTCGCGGTCGGTCGCGACGGGGATGTCGACCTGGCCGCCCTCGCCGGGCAGCGGCACCCATCCGTCCCGCGTCGGGACGAGGCCCGCGACGCCGAGGCCGGTCCCGGGGCCGACCACGGCGACCGGCGGCGCCCCGGCGCCCCCGGCGGGAGCGGGGATCGGGCCGCCGACGGCGATCAGGTCGTCCGGGCCGAGGCGCGGGAGCGCGAGCGCCAGCGCCTCGAAGTCGTTGAGGATCTCCAGATGCGGGACTCCCAGCCGCTCGCGCACCGCCTCGGGCGTCTCGGACGGCCATCCGGCGTTGGTCAGCCGGAACCGGCCGTTCGCGACGGGCCCGGCCACCGCGAGGCACGCGGCGGACGGGCGGACCCCCGGCGCGTGCCGCTCCAGGTAGGCGAGGGCGGCCTCCGCGAGCCCGGCGTGGTCGCGCGTGGGCAGCGACTCCACGTTCCCCGGGACGCCGTCCGGGCCGTCCACCAGGGCGAACCGGGCGTTCGTGCCGCCGACGTCGGCGACCAGCCACGGGCCGCTCACGCGAACACGCCCGCGCCGCGCTCCGCCGGGCCAACGGCGCCGCGGAAGGTCTCGAACAGCTCTCGTCCCGTGCCCGTCCACGCGTGCGGGGCGGGCGCGGCCCCGGCGGGCTCGCGGGCGGCGAACTCCTCGTCCGGGACGAGCACTTCGAGGAGGTTCTTGTCGGCGTCCAGCCGGATCACGTCGCCGTCCCGGACGCGGGCCAGCGGGCCCCCGGCGGCGGCCTCCGGCGAGACGTGGATGGCGGCGGGCACCGCGCCGGACGCGCCCGACATCCGCCCGTCGGTGACCAGCGCGACGCGGTGGCCGCGGTCCTGGAGGACGGCCAGCGGCGGGGTCAGCCGGTGCAGCTCCGGCATCCCGTTCGCGCGCGGCCCCTGGTAGCGGACGACGGCGACGACGTCGCGGTCCAGCTCACCGGCGGCGAACGCGGCCTGCAGCTGCTCCTGCGACTCGAACACCCGGGCGGGCGCCTCGATCGCCCGGTGCTCGGGCCTCACCGCCGACACCTTCACGACCGCGCGGCCGAGGTTCCCGCCGACCGTGTGGAGGCCGCCGTGGGTGTCGAACGGCTCCGCCACCGGCCGCAGCACCGACAGATCGCCCGACTCGGACGCGGCGTCGCGCCACACGACCCGCCCGTCCGCGAGCTCCGGGACGCGCCGGTACACCGCGAGGGTCTCGCCGCCGACCGTCCGGGCGTCCTCGTGCAGGAGGCCCGCGTCGATCAGCTCACCGATGAGGAACGCCGTGCCGCCCGCCGCGTGGAAGTGGTTCACGTCCGCGGTGCCGTTCGGGTAGAGCCGGGTGAGCAGCGGCGTCACCTTCGACAGCTCGTCGAAGTCGTCCCAGGTCAGCTCGATGCCCGCGGCCGCGGCCATCGCGACCAGGTGCAGCGTGTGGTTGGTGGACCCGCCGGTGGCGAGCAGCGCGACGATCCCGTTGAGGAACGCGCGCTCGTCCAGCAGCTCCCCGACCGGCGTGTACTCGGACGCGAGATCGGTCAGCTTCAGCACGCGCCGCGCCGCCGCCTCGGTCAGCGCGTCCCGCAGCGGCGTGCCCGGCGGGACGAAGCTCGCGCCCGGCAGGTGCAGGCCCATGACCTCCATGAGGAGCTGGTTGGAGTTCGCCGTCCCGTAGAAGGTGCACGTCCCGGCCGAGTGGTAGGACGCGGCCTCCGCGGCGAGCAGCTCGTCCCGCCCGATCTCGCCCGCCGCGTACCGCTTGCGGACCTGCGCCTTCTTCGCGTTCGGCAGCCCCGACGCCATCGGCCCCGCCGGGACGAGGATCACCGGCAGGTGCCCGAACGACAGCGCCCCGATCACCAGCCCCGGAACGATCTTGTCGCAGACGCCGAGCAGCAGCGCCCCGTCGAACATGTCGTGCGACAGCGCCACCGCCGTCGCCATCGCCACCACGTCCCGGCTGAACAGCGACAGCTCCATGCCCGCGCGGCCCTGCGTGATCCCGTCGCACATCGCGGGCACGCCGCCCGCGAACTGCGCCGTGCCGCCCGCCGCCCGGACCGCCCCCTTGATCACGTCCGGGTAGTCCTTGAGCGGCTGGTGCGCGGACAGCATGTCGTTGTACGCGGACACGATCGCGATGTTCGGCGTGGTGTTCCCGCGCAGCCACAGCTTGTCCTGGGCACCGCAGGCCGCGAACCCGTGGGCGAGGTTCGCGCACCCCATCCCGGCGCGGACGGGGCCCTCGGTCCGGGCGTCCCGGATCCGGTTCAGGTACGCGGCGCGGCGCTCGGCGCTCCGCTCGGCGACACGCCGGGTGACGCGTTCGAGGACGGGATGGACAGCCATGCGAATGCTCCAGACCAGGAGGGACGTGCGGGGAGGACGACCGGCGTGGTGATGCGATGCCGCTGTCCGAGAAGCTACCGAGACATAGGTCACCCCGACAACCCCACTTATGAACTTCGGCTTACAAAACCCCTACCCTTACACCAACTAGACGTACCGAAGAGACCCGTGCTTGACTGGCCGGATGCCCCGCCCCGTCACCCGTCCCTCCACCAGCGGGGACGTGCTCCGCCTGATCCGGGAGGACGGCGTCGCGACCCGCGCCGAACTGGGCCGGATCACCGGGCTGTCCCGTCCCGCCGTCGCCTCCCGCGTCGCCGACCTCATCGGCCGGGGCCTCGTCGTCGAGCACGCCGACGGACCGTCCACCGGAGGCCGTCCCCCCGCCCGCCTCGCGTTCAACGCCGCCGGCGGCACCGTCCTCGTCGCCAACCTCGGCCAGTCCCGCGGCCAGCTCGCCGTGTGCGACCTCGCCGGCACCGTCCTCGCCCGCGTCGACGGGCCGCCCGCCGACGTGTCCGCCGGCAAGACCCTCCCCCGCCTCCTCGACCAGTGGTCCGAGCTCCTCGACGGCTCCGGCGTCCCGCCCGCGTCCGTCCGCGGCGTCGGCCTCGGCGTCCCCGACGCCATCGAGCACGTCGCCGGACGCTGGGACGCCGTCGACGTCGGCCCCCCGATCCGCGAGCGCTTCGGCGTCCCCGCGTACCTCGACAACGAGGTCAACGCCGCCGCCCTCGGCGAGCACCAGGCCCACCCCGGCGTCGACGACCTGCTGTTCGTCAAGGTCTCCACCGGCATCGGCGCCGGCCTCATCGCCGGGGGCCGCATCCAGCGCGGCGCGCTCGGCGCCGCCGGCGAGATCGGCCACGTGCCCGTCCCCGTCCCGCCGGACGTCCCCGCCGCCCCCTGCCGCTGCGGCAACCTCAACTGCGTCGAGGCCGTCGCGGGCGGCACGGCCCTCCTCGCCCGCTCCCCCGCCGACGACCTCCCCGGCCTCGCCGCCCTCGCCCGCTCCGGAGACGCCGGCACCATCACCCTCCTCCGCGACGCCGGCCGCCGCATCGGCGAGGTCGTCGCCACCGCCGTCAACCTCCTCAACCCCGCCGTCGTCGTCCTCGGCGGCGACCTCGTCGGCGCCGAGGAGGCCCTCATCGCGGGCGTCCGCGAGGTCGTCTACCAGCGCTCCACCGTCCTCGCCACCCGCAGCCTCCGCATCGAGCCGAGCCGCCTCGGCGAGTCCGCCGGCCTCGCCGGCTGCGCCGCCATGGTCCTCGACCGCATCCTGTCCCCCGCCACGATCGACGCCCACCCCTGACGCCCCTTGGTTCCGCCGCGGAGACCGCGCCGCGAAAAGGGAACGGCCGGTTCCCGCTTTCGCGGTCACCGGCCGTTCCGCGCTGGTGGACTTACAGCTTCGAGGTCTTGTAGGTCACGTACTCCGTGTACGGGGCGTCGAACTTGAAGCCGCCCCGGGACTCCACCTTGCAGTTGCTGTACGTGTGCTGCACGATGCCCGTCACGAACTGCTGCCGCCAGCCCCGCGTCGCCGTCATCTTGTAGCCCTTGCGCACCTTGACGGTGTCCGCGTAGCCCTTCTTGACGGTGTAGTCCCTCTCGATCCCGGCGTTCACGTGCGCCTTGACCTCCGAGAAGATCAGCGCCTTGAACGTGAGCTCGACACCGCCGGAGACGTGCCACTTCAGCGTCTCGGTCTTCTCGAAGTGGACCTGGCGGGTGATGGTGTCGCGCGTGCGGTTGCTGATGACGTCCCGCTCGCTGATCTTCTGCTTGGTCGTCTTGGAGACGACCTTCACCTTGTTCGCCGGATCGCAGTGCGGCGCCGCCGCGCTGACCGTCCTGACCTGCGAGCCGTCCGAGGACGCCAGCGCTAACGGCGCGGCGGCCAGCCCGCCGATCCCTAGCGCGGCCGCCACGGACAGGGGCACGATCTTACGCATGGAGGTTCCTTCCCGGAGCGTGATGGGAAGCCCGCCGCACCCTCTGCGCGCCGGCCCTTCCGATCTCGTTCTCGATGCGAGAAAAAGCTACGGATCGCGCTCCGGCACCAACTAGGGCCCAAGGACCCCAAGCCACCACCCCGGGGACCTCAGGGGTTCGCGCGGCGGAAGCGGGTGAGGGCCGCGCGGGCGCTCTGCGGGGAGACGCTCAGTTCCCGGCGCGCCGCCGACAGTTCGGTGTACGAGGCGTCGGAACCGGGAGCGGCGGCCCGGACGGCGTCGATGTCGAAGCGGGCTTCGTCGAACGCCGCGGCCACCGTCCGTCCGTGGTCGGCGAGCGCCGCCAGCGCGACCACGGCCGCCCGCGCCTCGGACGTCCCCTGCGCGGCGTCCGACGGGGGCAGCCGGTCGTCGAACGTGGCGAGGGCGGCCAGGACGGGCTGAAGAGGCGCGTCGTTCTCGATGGCGGCCATCCGGGTGCGCAGCTCGTCGAAGACCGGGGCCCAATCGGGGCCTGGCGCCAGGTGAGCCAGATGGCTTCGAGTACCGGCAAGCGCGTCGTACACCTCCTCCCGGACGAGCCTGCACGCCAGCGCGGACAGCGGCGCCCGGGGTTCGGTCTCGTCGTTGACCTCGATGAGGCGGCGCGTCACCCGGATCAGCTCCCGCGGCAGCCCTCCGGACAGCGCGTGCACCAGGTACACGAACGGGTCGGTCATTCCCAGGACGCGCTTCTGCAGCAGTTCCTGCGCCTCCGCCCACGACAGCGCCTCGACCATCACGACCTCGTCGAAGGCGTTCTCGAACACCGACCGCCCGGCCAGCGCCCGCCGCGCGAACACCGACCCGACCTCCTCGGCCACCGAGACCAGGTAGAAGCAGTGCGGGATCCCGAACACCGCCTTGATCTCGCTGACGAACCGCTCGGCCTGCGCGACGGACCCGATGCGGTCCACCTCGTCAATCGCGATCAGCACCCGCCGCCCGCGTGCCGCCTCGGCCTCCGCGACGTCCGCCAGGAACCGTTGGAACTCCCCGACCAGCTCGGGCAGGTTCCACGGCAGTTCCTTGGCCGTCCCGCCGCGCGCGAACCCGCCCCGGCCGCCCGGCACGTTCGCGGTGAGCGTCCAGGTGGTGGTGTGCTCCTTGCGCAGCCTCGCCACGTGGCTCCGCGCCCGCCGTACCAGCCGCGCCTGCTCCGGACGCCGGCGCCTCGCGTACACGACGACGGCCACGGCGACGAGGACGAGGAGCACGGAGCCGAGAAGCGCCAGCCCCTTCCAGCCTTGGAGAGATCGCTGTAGCTGGGAGAGGACTCGCTCCAGGTGCGCTCCCGTCCAGTGGTATGCCGTATTGAGAGACCTCTCCCAACCCAGACGCCACGCGATCAGTGCGAACAGGGACAGCCAGAAGAGCGCTTGCCCTACCAGGCTGAGCGCGGCCCGCGCCAACCGCGGAATTCGCTCCCGGTCGCCCCTCGAACGCCGTTCATGGCACTCGACATACTTCTCGCAGAGCCGCTGGAAGAGTTCCACAAGGAAGTCCTTGGGCACGTATTCCGCAGGCGCCGACACCTTGAGCGCGAACTGGTCGGGTTCCTGGACGAGTGAGCGCAGGAGCGTCGATTTCCCGGCCCCTCTGGGCCCGGCGATCGCGATGCTCGCCGAGTCCGAACGGTCCAGCGTGGCCTCCACCCGGGCCCTGGACCTGGTCGGTACGAACAGCCCGAGGTCGTGGACGCGCTTGAGCCCACCGGTCTCGTACTCGTACAGGTAGCGGTAGAAGTCCGCGCCGAGCAGCCCGTTGACGATCCGCGTCAACTCGGGGACGAGCACCGCGTCCCGAGCCTCCTCCAGCCATGCCTTCTCGGCTTCCGCGGCGGCCTTGCGGTAGGGCCCGTCCCCGAGGATGAGAATGGCCGGGTACCCAGATCCCCAATGCTTCGGGTCCGCCTTTCTCGCAAGATAGAGGACCACGAAATAGCTGAGGAGGCCGGGCAGGAAGGCCTTCGGCTGTCCCAAGGGAAGTACCAGGCAGACTCCGGAGAGAGCAGCCCCGGCGAAGAGCAAGAACGCCCCGTGCAGCGGGCGCCGAAACTGGAAGGCCGCGACGCCCATCCCGACGAGCGCCCCGCCGAGAAGGAACAACAGGGAACTGGCACTGAAGAAACTCGATACGGCGAAAGCGGCGGGCCCCGCACGCAACGCCACGAGGAACAGCAGGCTCCGACTCACCGTGATGACGAGCTGCCACCGCCCACCTGGACGGTCGGCGGCCTGCCGGCGCAACCGGGTGAACTTCTCCTCCAGCTGGTTCAGGCTGCGCCTTGTCTCCGCGGCGCGCTCGTGCGTCGCGAGCTTGCGGGCTTCCTCACTCACATAAGCGAGGTCAAGCCGGACGAGCACGGCGTCGGCCTCAACGTGACCGTCCTGGACATAGCCCCTGACGCGCTGGTCGTCCAAGCATGCGCGGGCGTGCTCGACGAGTATGCGCTCCTCGTCACCGCACAGGGACGTGCGGTCGGCGCCGGGAGCGTCCGCGAGGAGCTCGGCGACGGACAGGCCCCGAAGAAGATCGCCCGGCTCGCGCAGGTACCGGCCGTCGGCGTCCCGCTCCTCCAAGGCGGCGACGGCCTGCGAGAACCGCCAGGGCCGCGACAGCTCGCGGCCGAGCAACGTACCGGGGCGTGCCGCGATCTCATCGAGGACGGGCCGCCAACGCTCCGGCTCGGCGGCCGTCCGCGCCACCTCGACGCGCTGCCGACCCGGCCGCATCGGGACGATCTCCGCGACCGTGCAGGGCGCCGGCGGCTCCTCGGGCGTGCGGGCACGCTGGCCGACGATCACCCGGGTCCGCGGACGCCGACGAAGGTGTTTCACGACCCGCTCGACGTCGTCCTCGCCAAGGTCGTCGAGCACCGGCAGGACCATCTGCTCCCGGTCGAGGAGCCGGGCGTCGGCCGCGCTCAGGCCGTGTCCCTCCAGCACGGCGATGATCCAGCCGCCGAGGTCGGCACCGGCCGGACGCCGGTCGGGGTCGAGGCGCACCGGGACGGGGTCTCCGGATCCGCGTTCGGCGAGTATGCGCAGGACGAGGTCGATGATCCGGGCGGTCTTCCCACTGCCCGGCCCGCCGACGACGGCGAACCAGACCGGCCGCCGCTCACGCCAGTCCGCCAGCACGTCCTCACCCCACGAGCACGACCGGGGGTCGGCACCCGCATGCAGGACGATCTCCACCCCGTCCGGCCTGCCCGGCCCACCGATGAGACGCCCCAGAGCCTCCCACTCGGCCGCGCAGACGGCATCGGCGAGCCGCCGGGTGACGTCGGACAACTCCTCGCCCTCGGAGGGCGCCATCCGCAGCATCGGACACACGAAACCAGCATGTGTGATCCATCGGCACCAATGTACGTATTCCGCCATTGCGAAAAGCCGCCCATCGTGCTGCCGACTCCACGTCCGAGCGCGCCTTCCGCCACGTCCAGGGCATCGACGAATCAGGCGACTACCGGTGCGCGGCACTGGGCCACTATCGGCCAGCCGGAAAACAGCTCAGCGATCAAACTCCCCACGCCGAATCCGCCCCACCAACCCACCGAACCCTTGGGGCGCGAACCCGAGTCGAGCCCCTGAAGGATCTTTAGAGTCCCTCACCCGGACCACTTCACCCACCCGCGCGACCTCAACGCACGCATTGTCGTTGACACCGCCGCTATGGGAACTCTTCCGCCACTCGGTCACGACACCTGCCTGGACCTTCCCGTTCAAGAACGCGCGACAGCGTCCGGCCGCTCTGCTCCAGGGCTGCCAGTGAGCCAGCGGCCGTCCTCAACGATCGAAGTCGCCTCGGCGGATGCGCGTCACCAGCCCAAGGAAAGCACGGGGCGCGAGCCCAAGTCGAGGTCCGCGCGGATCCTTCGAGTCCCGTACCCCGACCGACTCACCTAGCCGGGCAATCTCGACGCACACGTCGTCATTGCCGCTACCCGTATAGGAACTCTTCCGCCACTCGGTCACAACACCTCTCCTGTATGGCCGTCCAGGACCTCAAGGCAGCCTGGCCTGGCAACTGCCACTCTGAGCATCATTGGCCAGGCGGTGGAGGCGATCAGCGACCGAGCTCCCCATTCCGAATCCGCGCCACCAGATCGCCGAACTCTCGCGGCGCGAATCCGAGCCGAGCCCCAGCAGGATCCTTCGAGTCCCTCACCCCGACCCGATCCCCCAGCCAAGCCACCTCAACGCACGCATCATCGTTCCCACCACCGCTATACGTGCTCTTCCGCCACGTGATCACTCGTACGTCCTCATCGTCCGATCGATCAGTTCCAACGAGGCGTCCCGGGAAAGGGCGAGCGCCCCGATCTGCTCGAACCGTATCGCAAGGGTCGCAGCCTCGTCACCGGCCTCGATGAGGCGTCCGCCGATCTGGGCTCCGGCATAGGCCAGCTCCCGAAAGTTGATCTTAAGGAGCTGGAACGAGCCGTCGTGCCCCGGATGCCATCCAACCGATCTAGAGACGATGCGAACCATGTTGCGCGGACTCTCGACCAGTTTGAGAAGATGCGCGAGCTGATCGCGCATGACCCCGCGGTCACCGGGCGGGCTTTCGATGACCTCCTGGTCCAGCAGAATCCAGAGATAGGGCGGCTCTGGACGATCAAGGATCTCCTGCCGTTTCATCCGCGCCTGGCTCTCGCTTTCGACCTCGGTCAATCGGCCTGCCACTCGCAGCAGCGCTTGCGCGTACGCTGCGGTCTGGGCAAGCGAAGGGACCGTCTTCCCGTGGTACATCCGGATGATCCCGGCAGCCCTCTCATATTGGATGTACTGCTTGAACCAGTCGGGGTCGTGGCCGGTGCGGGCGTAGTAGAGCAGGCGCTGGAAGTGCCCGCCCGTGTTCCATGCCTCGTCGAGAAGGACCATGTGATCGTCGTTGGGACGGAACCGTCCGGCCTCCCAATTCGATACGGTGCCGCGCGTGACCTTGACGATCAACGCCGTCTGGGCCAGCGAGAGGCCTCGCTGGGTGCGGTGAAACCACAGGTCGAAGGCCAGCCAGGCCCACAGCGACGAGTTCGGGTCGATGGTCTCGCGCACGCTCATGACGGCTCCGTTGTATCGCGTGGTTTGCAATTCATCGCAGAGTAGAACGCGGAAGCCGATCCTGTACGGCAGTTATCGGATGACAGGGCGGCGGAGATGGGCGATCACGGGACACGAGAGATTAACTGCAATTCGGGCGAAATACGGATGACTCTGCTCGCGGTGGACTCATCGGTGGCGCTGGCGCGGGAGCTGGTGCGATACACGCTCACCAACTGGTGTTATGGACGGACACTGGTCGACGAATCGATTCTCGTCATGAGTGAGATCGCGACGAATGCCATCAAGGCGGCGCCCGGGCGGCATATCCGGATTCGGATCGCCGTGCTGGGCGGTGCCCCACTGCTGGAGTGCTGGGATCCGGCGCCGGGGGTGCCGGTGCCGCGGGACGCGGAGCTGGACGACGTCAGCGGGCGCGGGCTCGCGCTCGTCGCCGCCTACGCGAAGGACATCGGCGTCCGCCCGTCCGGTACCGGGATCGGCAAGGTCGTCTGGGCCCTCATGCCCGCCTGAGTCGAGCGGGTGTCCGCGCGAGGCGGGTCTGAGACACTGCCAGGACCGGTTGATGACGGATAGCGGCTTCTGTCGCTGTGAGCGGGAGGAGACGCGTGCGCGATCCACGGCCTCCCGTCACCGCTGTCGGCCTCCGGCTGTTGGTCGTCATCGCCGGTCTGCTGGGGTTCGTCGCCGCCTCGCCCACCGCCGCCGCCCAACTCACCGTCCGCACTCCCGCCACGGCATCCGCCAGCGGGGAGCAGCGGGCCGCGGCGAGCCCGGTCGCGGCGGTCCGTTCATCGCGCGCCGTCGCGGTGGCCGTTCGGGACGCCGGGGTCACCGGCTTCGCGGCGATTGCTGTCCTTCCGTCCGAGATGCGCTTGGACGTCGCGGCGCACTTCATCGGGCGCGCTGCGGCCCGTGCAGGACGTCCGTCCACCCTTCGGGGTCCAGCTGCGCGCGGTCGTTCCCCTCCGTCTTCCACGAATTCCGAACTGACCTGACCGGATTCGTGGAGGTAGACCTTTGTCCCGCGCCAACGCGGCGCGGGCACTGCTGGCATTGGCAGTGCTCGCCGCGTCGCTTTTCCTTGCCCTGACCCAACCCGCACGGCTGGGCCTCGACCTTCGAGGCGGGACCCAGATCGTGCTCGAAGCACAGGACTCGCCGCAGGCCAAGGTGGACGCCAAGTCCACCGACCGTGCCCGGAAGGTGCTCGAACGCCGCGTCAACGCCTTGGGCGTGGCGGAGGCGTCGCTCACCCGGTCCGGGGAGCGGCGCATCATCGTTGAACTGCCCGATGTGCAGGACCCGAGCCAGGCCGCGGCCGTCCTCGGACGGACGGCGCAGCTCACCGCGCATCCCGTCCGGACCGATGACGGCAGCGCGAAACAGGGCGAACGGGTCGTGCCCGACGAGCGGGGCGGGCGCATCATCATCGGTCCGGCCGCGCTGACCGGCGAGGGCGTCTCCGGCGCCGACGCGGGGCTCGACCCGCAGAACGGCGGCTGGTACGTCAACGTCGACTTCCGCGGCTCCGGCGACCGCGCCTGGCAGCGGGTCACCGCCCAGGCCGCCTGCGCCGCCGGGGACGAGCGCCGGATCGCGTTCGTCCTGGACGGACGGGTGATCTCGTCCCCACAGGTCGCTGAGGACACGCCCTGCGGCGTGGGGATCACCGGCGGCTCCACGCGGATCACGGGCACCTTCACCGCCGGGGAGGCCAAGGACCTGGCCGCCCTCATCGAGGGCGGTTCGCTGCCGGTCCCCGTGAAGATCATCGAGCAGCGGGTGGTCGGGCCCACGCTGGGCGATGAAGCGATCAAGGCGAGCCGGCAGGCCGCGGTCATCGGCGTCGTCCTGACCGGGGTGTTCATCGTCGCCGTCTACCGGCTGGTCGGTCTCCTGGCCGCGGCCGCGCTAGCGTGCTACGCGCTGATCTCCTACGCCGCGCTCGTCGCGGTCGGCGCGACGCTGACCCTGCCCGGGTTGGCCGGGTTCGTCCTGGCGATCGGCATGGCGATCGACGCGAACGTGCTGGCGTTCGAGCGGGCCCGCGAGGAGTACCGGGCGGCACCGCGACGCGGCGTCCGGTCGGCTCTGGCCACCGGATTCGACCGGGCCTGGTCGGCGGTGGCCGACTCGAACATCACCACGCTGCTCGCCGCCGGGCTGCTGTTCTTTCTGGCGTCCGGGCCGGTGCGCGGCTTCGGCGTCACGCTGTCCATCGGCGTGCTGGCCTCGCTGGTGTCGGCCATGCTGATCAGTCGCGTCCTCACCGAGGCGGCGGTCGGCCGCCGCGCCGTCGCGCGCCGGCCGTGGCTGACCGGCCTCGGCACCGCCGGACGCCTGCGCGCCTGGCTGGAACGCCGCGATCCCGACCTGATGCGGCACCGGCGGCTGTACCTCGCCGTCTCCGGACTGGCCGTGGCGGTGGCCGTCTCCGGGATCTTCGTCCGCGGGCTGGACCTCGGCGTCGAGTTCACCGGCGGGCGCCTGGTGCAGTACTCGACGAGCCGTCCGGTGAACGCCGACGACGCCCGCGCCGCCGTCTCGTCGGCCGGGTTCCCGCGCGCGGTGGTGCAGACGTCCGGCAAGGACGGCATCTCGGTGCGCACGCGGGCGCTCACCAACGCCGAGGAGCGGCGCGTCCAGGACGCGCTGGCCGAGCGGGGCGGCACCGTCACCAAGCAGCGCGACGAGTTGATCGGCCCCACGCTGGGCGGCGAGATGCGCCGCAAGGCCGTGATCGTCCTCGCCGTGGCGCTGACGGCGCAGCTCGGCTACCTGGCGATCCGGTTCCGCTGGACGTTCGGGGCGGGCGCCGTACTGGCCATGTTCCACGACATCGCCATCGTGACCGGGCTGTTCGCGTGGCTCGGCAAGCCCGTGGACGGCGTCTTCCTGGCCGCGCTGCTGACGATCATCGGCTACTCGGTGAACGACTCGGTCGTCGTATTCGACCGGATCCGCGAGCTCTGGCGGGCCGCCCCCAGGGCCCCGTTCGCGCGGATCGCCGGGCAGGGCGCCCTCCAGACCGTCCCGCGCACGCTGAACACCGGCATGGGCGCGATCTTCATCCTGGCGGCGCTGGCCCTGCTGGGCGGCGACTCCCTGACGGACTTCGCCATCGCGCTCCTCGTCGGCATCGGTGTCGGAACCTACTCCAGCGTCTTCACCGCCACGCCCCTCGCGGTCGTCTTCCAACACCGCAGCAAGGCCCCAGCACCCCGTCCCGAGACGAAACACAAACCCCACCACCACCCAGGCAACTCCGGCGCCGTCATCTGACGCGAACGCGCCTCCCGGCGGGCAGAACGAACGACCCCCGAACGCCCCCCAAACCCGCCGGGAGGCCCCCGCACACCCACCGGCCACTCCGCACCGGCGGGGCCGACGTCATCCGGCGACGGTCAGGACGTAGTCGACGGAGACGCGGAAGTCGCCGCTGGTCCCGCGGATGGCGACCGCGTGCCGACCGGCGGCCAGCGGAGCCGAGGAGGCCCAGAGCCCGCAGCCCATGGTGTCGATCCGTCCGTCCGACTCGGTGACGGGGTTGCCCTCCACGCCCGTCACGGTGATCGGGGTGGCGTTCCAGCGCAGGACGGGGAGCTTGCGGCCGTCGACCGTCACGGAGCCGGACGCGGACGCCATGAAGCCGGCGCAGTCGTTCGCGGAGCCGTGCAGGTTGACGATGGGCGCCACCAGCGTGCGCCGCGCGGGAACGGCGCACCGGCGCCGCACCGAACCGCCGAACGTGCCCGCGAGGAACCAGAGGTCTCCGGCCTGGCCGACGGCGCAGTGGGCGCCGGACCTGTCCTCCACAGGATTGCGGCCGGACGGCGCGCCGGCGGCCCAGCTCCACCAGTCGCCCTGCACCTTCCCGGGGTCGAGCTTCCCCGCGGACGCCGACCGTCCGGGGGGAGAGGACACGGCCTTCGTCGCTTCCGCCTGGGCGGCACGCGGTGATCGCGGGGTGTCGCCCGACTCGCCGCCCGTGCAGCCTGCGGCGAGCCCGAGCAGCAGGAGTGAGATGACCAGTCGCCCACGGAGCATCGGCACACATTAGCGACATCTCCGACTCAGCGGCCGGGGATCGCGGACGACCGTCGCGCGTGTTCAGGGGTGGAGGGTTTTGTCGGGGGGGCCTACTAGCGTTCTTGTGAAGCGGACGGTGAGGGCGTCGTTCTCGGGGGCGCAGCAGTAGGGGCCCGCCTGGGCGGGGACGCCGGCGGGGAAGGGGGCCAGGCGGATCATGTGCCAGGGGTCGTCGCCGGCGCGGGCGCGGACGGTGACCGCGTCGCCGCTGCGGCTGGCGCGGACGGTGACCTCGCGGCCCGCCCAGTCCACGGGGGCGGACGACCAGTCGGAGGCGCCGTGCGTGACGACGGCCCCGAGCTGAAGCGCTCCGTCGCAGTACTCGACGCCGGCCTTGATCCAGGTGGCCGCGTCGAGGCGGACGAGCACGCCCGCCTGGTCGAACTGGGTGTCGTAGGCGGCGACGAACGACACCTCGACGGCCGCTTCGGCGGCGAAGGGCGCGAGGAGGGCGTGGCCGCCGTCGCGGTCGTAGCCGTAGGACGTCGTCCGCCAGAAGTCGCTGCCGCGCTCGGCGGTGACGAGGAGGTGCGGGCCGTCCTCGGCGACGGCGGGCGGCGGGTTCAGCCATTCTCCGGTGAACATCTCGCGGAATCTACGGCAGAGGTGGGGTTTCCTCCACCGCTGTGGCGGGATTTCTCCCCCGGTGCTCGGGTGGCTGGGCCCAGTGTCGAGCGGGCCTTCCGGCGGCCAGAGTTGTGCGTTGACGGAGACGGCCCGGCACGGAGGACGGAATGGCGAACCAAGTGATCGGCGTTCGCGGGGGCTGGGCGCTGCGGTCGGCGCGGCCCCTGGTGACGGAGGTGGCCCTGCTGCTGGGCCTGTTCGCCTTCTACAAGTGGGGACGGACCCTGTTCGAGAGCGGGCCCGGCGAGGCGATGGCGAACGCGAGGTCGCTGTGGGCGTTCGAGCGGTCGTGGCTACCGGACGAGGTGGGCCTCCAGCACTGGGCGCTGGAGTGGGGCCATACGGCGTTCCTCGCGAATCTGTACTACGTGAGCGTCCATTTCCCGGGGACGGCGCTGCTGCTGGTGTGGCTGTACACGCGGCACCGGTCGTCCTACAAGAGGGTGCGGAACGAGCTGGTGCTGATGACGGCGGCGGGGCTGGTCGTGCACGCGCTGTTCCCGCTGGCGCCGCCCAGGCTCGCCGGGATCGGCGCCGTGGACACGATGCTGACCGTGGGCCCGTCGGCGTATCCGAAGGCGGCGGACGGGATCGCGAACCAGTACGCGGCGATGCCGTCGCTGCACATCGGGTGGGCGCTGCTCGTCGCGGTGGCGGTGGTGCGGGTGTCGTCGAGCCGGTGGCGGTGGGTCGTCGCGCTGCACGCCCCGGTGACGGTGTTCGTGGTGGTCGTCACGGCGAACCACTACTGGACGGACGGGCTCGTCGCCGCCGCACTCCTGGGCGGCGCGATGCTGGTGGTGCGGGCGCAGGCGCGGTGGCTGCCCGCGGAGCCGTGGGCGGCGGCCCGGGCGGTGCGGTGGCTGCCCGCGGAGCGGTGGGCGGCGGCGCGGAGGTGGCAGGGTGGACGGCATGCTTCCTCTGAACACGAGTCCCGAGGAGCGGGACGTCCCGGTGGCGGTCCTGCCGGTCGGGAGCCACGAGCAGCACGGCCCGTTCCTGCCGCTGGCGACGGACACGGTCATCGCGTGCACGATCGCGCGGGAGCTCGCCGGTGCGCATCCGGTGCGGCTGCTGCCGCCGGTGACGATCTCGTGCTCGCACGAGCACGCGGGCTGGCCGGGGACCGTGAGCATCTCGGCGGCGACGCTCATCGCGGTGGTGACGGACGTCGCGGCGTCGCTGCGGCGGGCCGGTGCGCCGAAGCTGGTGCTCGTTAACGGGCACGGCGGCAACTACGTGCTCGGCAACGTCGTCCAGGAGGCCGGCGGCGACATGGCGCTGTTCCCCGGCCCCGGCGACTGGGACGAGGCGAGGGCGGCGGCGGGGCTGGAGACGGACGCCGACGCCGACATGCACGCCGGTGAGCTGGAGACGTCGATCCTGCTGCACGCCCACCCGGAGATGGTGCGGGCGGGGTACGAGAGTGCCGATCACCTGTCCGGCGACCGCAGGCATCTGCTCACGGCGGGGATGGCGCCCTACACGAGGTCGGGGGTCGTGGGGCGGCCGTCACTCGGGTCGGCCCGCAAGGGCCGGGACGTGCTCGCGAGCCTCGTCCGCTCGTTCGGGGACTGCCTGGCCGTCCTTGCGCAGGAGGGCGGCGGCGCCGGGCAGCGCCGCGATGAAGGTGAGCACGCCGTACACGACGGAGACGGTCAGGCCCTCCGCTGACCCGAGCCCGGCGGCGCCGAACGCCAGCGACAGGACGGCCTCGCGCGGTCCCCAGCCGCCGACGTTCACGGGCAGCGCCATGACGAGCAGGGCGAGCAGGACGAGCGGCACGAGGTCGATCAGCGGGGCGGTCGCGCCGGCGATGCGGGCGGCGATGAGGAACAGGGTGACGTGCCCGGCGAGCGCCCCGGCGGACAGGCCCGCGACGGACGGCCACGCGTCCAGCGCGGCGCGGACGTCGGTGCGCGCGGCGCCCGTCCGGCGGCGGATCAGCACGAAGGCGCCCGCGAGGAGGCTCAGCACGACGGTGGCGGGGATCAGCGCCGGGGTGAGGGCGCCGAGCAGGGACGGGCGGGCGAGCACCACCGCGAGCCCGGCGGCGACGAGGACGGCCTGGCCGGCGACGCGTTCGAGGACGACGGCGCGGACGCCGCGGGCGACGTCGCCGGAGCGGTGCCCGTGGCTGACCGCGCGGTGAACGTCGCCGAGGATCCCGGCGGGCAGGACCGCGTTGAGGAACTGCGAGCGGTAGTAGTCGGCGACGGCGGTGCCGAGCGGCAGCCGGAGGCCGAGGCGGCGCGCGACGACACGCCAGCGGGCGGCGCTGAGGACGGTGGTGAGCAGCCCGATCGCGAGCGCGGCGAGCACCGAGGGCCCGGTGACGGCGCGCAGGGCGTCTACGAACGCGGCGGTGCTGTGCCACCACAGCAGTCCCGCGAGGATGCCGAGGCCGGTGAGCAGCCGCAGCCAGGGCCAGGCCCTCCGCGTCACGGCGGGCACGCGGGGAACCCCGGTCGTATCGATCACGTGATTCCTCCGGGGACGGCGAGCAGGTCGGTGTGGGAGATCTCGGCGCGCAGGCCGCCATCGGGGAGGCGGCGGCGCAGGTAGCGGGCAGCGGCGGGGGCCAGGTCGGGCCGCTGCTCGACGGCCGCGGCGACCCAGCCGCGCAGCCACGCGGCGGTCAGCGCGGCCTGGTCGGGCCCCAGCCGCCACGGGCTCGGGCTGGTCAGCACGGCGGCGCCGCGGCGGGCGAACGCCTCGGTGGCGGCGGCGACGGCGTCCGGGCCGAGGAGGCCGGTGCGCCGCTGGTGGTCGTTGAACGCGGCGACGAGGTCGGCGTCGAGCGGGTCGGGCGGGTCGAGCCGGACGTCCCCGGCGACGGTCAGCGTGAACAGCGCCGGGCAGCCCGCGGTGGTGATCGCGGCGGCGAGCCCGTCGAGCCGCGCCGGGTCGAGGACGTCCAGCAGCGCGGACGCGGCGACGAGCGAGGCGTCCGCGAGGTCGGCGGCGCGCAGGGCCGACAGGTCGCCCTCGCGCGTGGTGAACGGCGCCGGGACGTGCGCCTTGGCCAGCAGCCCGGCATCGCCGTCGAACAGGACCCAGCGCTGCGGACGGTCCGCGAGGCGGGGGGCGAGCCAGCGGCCGAGGGAGCCGGTGCCGCAGCCGAGGTCCCAGATCACCAGCGGCCCGCCGGGCGGCAGCGCGGCCCGCAGCGGCTCCAGCAGCTCGGTGGCGCGGGCGTCGGCGTCCGCCCCCTCGCGCAGCGCCAACCACAACGCGTCGTACCCGCCGGAGCCGGTCCCGCGCAGACTCTCCGGCGCCACGTCCCGCACCTCCCCATCCGCCGCGCCCGGTGTGCTCGTAGCTTGCGCGCCCCCGCCCGGCGTGCCGCTGGTCGCCGCACCCGCGTCCGGCGTGCCCGTGGTCGGTGCGTCTGCGTCCGGTGTGCTCGTGGTCGGGGCGTCTGGGTCTTGGCCGCTCGGGTGTTGGGGGGTGGTCATTGGGGGTCCCGGCGGAGGGTGTCGAGGACGGTGGTCATGCGGCGGGCGGTGTCGTCCCAGCCGTGGAGGGTGCCGCGCCGGAGGCGGGCGGCGGCGCGGAGGCTGCTGCGCAGGTCGGGTTCGACGAGCCAGCGGCGGAGCGCGGACGCGAGCGCCGCGGCGTCGTCCGGTGGGACGAGGACGCCCGGGACGGCGCCGTTCGGGTCGCGGCCGAGGGTCTCGGGGACGGCGTCCACGGCGGTGGCGAGGACGGGGACGCCGCGGGCCAGCGCCTCGGTGACGACCATGCCGTAGGTCTCGGCGCGGGACGGCAGGACGAGGAGGTCGGCGGCGGCGTACGAGGCGGCGAGGGCGGTGCCGGTCCGCGGGCCGGGGAGGAGGATCCGGTCGGCGAGGCGGTGGCGGCCGATGAGGCGGCGCAGCCGCGTGACGTGGTCGGGGGCGCGGTCGAGCGGACCGGCGCACTCGCAGGTCCAGGGCAGGTGCGCGACGGTGGCGAGGGCGTCGGCGAGCAGGTCGTGGCCCTTGCGGGGCGTCACGGACGCGACGCACAGCAGGCGGGTCGCGCCGTCGGTGCCGGGCGCGAGCGGGGCGGGGTCGGTGCCGGGCGTGACCGTGTGGACGCGGTCGGGTTCGAGGCCGTGGTGGCGGATCAGGCGGCGCCGCGCCCAGAAGCTCGTCGCGACGACGGCGTTCGCGGCGCGCAGTGTCCGCCGCTCACGAGCGTCGAGAGCGGTGGCGACGTCCGGGGCGAGGCCCGTCTCGGCCGCGAGGGGGAGGTGGACGAGGACCGCGAGCCGCAGCCGGGCGGCGTGCGGGACGACGATCTCCGGGACGCCGCAGGCGACGAGGCCGTCCAGGAGGACGACGGCGCCGTCCGGGAGCGCGGCGAGCGAGCGGGCCAGGAGGTCGCGGGCGGGCGCGTCCGGGCGGGGCCAGGATCCGGCGGCCTTCAGCTCGCGGACGGGCCGTCCCGCCGCCGCGAGGCCCTGGCAGAGCCGCCGGTCGTAGACGTTCCCGCCGCTCGGGACGGACGCGTCGTCGACGTCGCCGGGGACGACCACGAAGACCTCGCCGGCGGTGAGGCCGGCGGTCCCCCGGGCGCCCATCACGGCGTGCCGGCCGCTCACAGGGTCCGCTCGTAGCTGGCCCAGGCGACGTGCGACTCGTGCAGCGTCACGGTGATGCCGGAGAGGCCGCGCGCGTTCTCGCCGAGGGCGCCCGCGTGCACGCGGTCGGCGAGCCGGTCGGCGATCACCTTGGCGAGGAACTCCGTCGAGGTGTTCGTCCCGGCGAACTCGGGGACGTCGTCGAGGTTGCGGTAGTTCAGCGCGCCGAGGACCTCGCCGAGCTCGCGGGTGGCGAGGCCGATGTCGACGACGATGTTGTCGGCGTCGAGCTCGGCGCGGCGGAAGGTCGCGTCCACGACGAACGTGGCGCCGTGCAGCCGCTGGGCCGGGCCGAAGACCTCGCCGCGGAAGCTGTGGGCGACCATGACGTGGTCGCGGACGGTGATGCCGAACAAGGCGGATCCTCCTTGGGACGCGCGTGGGCGCTCAGTAGGCGATGCGGTGGCAGAGGGCGGGGAGCGCGCCGTCCGCGAGCCGGGGCATGATCTCGGGCAGGTCGTCGAACGGGCTCTCGCCGGTGATCAGTGCGTCGAACCGGGGGTCGGCGAGCAGGCGGAGCGCGAGCGCGAGCCGGTCGGCGAAGGTCCGCCGCGCGCGGCGGGGCGAGACGGTCCCGACCTGGCTGCCGCGGATCGCGAGGCGCCGCGGGTGGAAGTGCTCCCCGAGCGGGACGCTGATCCGCCGGTCGCCGTACCAGCTCAGCTCGATGACCTCGCCCTCCGGCGCGAGGAGTTCGAGCGAGCGGGCGAGGCCGGCCTCGGTGGCGCTGGCGTGGACGACGAGGTCGCGGTCGCCCTCGGCGTCGTCCGGGGACGCGAACGGGACGCCGAGGGCGCGGGCGGTGTCCGCGCGCGCCGGATCGGTGTCGACGAGCTGGAGGTCGACGCCGGGGAGCCCCGACAGGACCCCGGCGACGGCGCAGCCGACCATCCCCGCGCCGACGACGGCGATGCGGTCGCCGACCAGGGGCGCCGCGTCCCACAGCGCGTTGACCGCGGTCTCGACGGTCCCGGCAAGGACGGCGCGCTCGGGCGGCACGCCGTCCGGGACGGGGCTGACCGCGGCCGCCGGGACGACGTACCGCGTCTGGTGCGGGTACAGGCAGAACACGGGACGGCCCAGGAGACCGGACGGCCCCTGCTCGACCACGCCGACGTTCAGGTAGCCGTACTTCAGCGGGCCGGGGAACGCGCCGGACTGGAACGGGGCGCGCATCACCTCGTGCTGGCCCGCCGGGACGCGGCCGTGGAAGACGAGCGCCTCGGTCCCCCGGCTCACGCCGGTGCAGAGCGTCCTGACCAGGACGTCGTCCGGACCGGGGTCGGGCAGCGTCTCGGTCCTGATCTCGCCCTCACCGGGTGACCGGATCCAGAACGCGCGGGCGTCGTGCGGCACCTGTCCTCCTCACTCGCAGCTCGTCCCGCCGTCGCAGGGACAGCCAGACGATGTCACGTCCGAAGGACCAGGTGAGCACGGTGAGCGCCGCCGCGACGGCGATGTCGGCGTGCGGGACGACCCCGGCCGCGGCCACCACGAGCACCACGCCCTGCACGACGGCGACCGTCTTGCGGGCGAGGCTCGGCGGCAGCGGCGCGCGCAGCCACGGCGCCGTCCACGCGGCCGCCGCGAAGGCGTACCGCATGGCGCCGATCGCCAGGACCCACGCCCCGGCGGACGCGGCGACCTGCACGCTGAGCACCAGGATCAGAAACGCGTCGACCTCCATGTCGAAGCGCGCGCCGAGCGGCGAGCACGTCCCGGTGCGGCGCGCGACCCGGCCGTCCACGCCGTCCAGGACGAGCGCGACGGCGGCGATCGCGACGAGCGCGGCGACGGACCCGCCGCCGGTCGCCGGGCCGTGCGCCACGTGGCGCGCCGCACTGTCGGCGACGAGCGCGGTCACGGCACCGGCCAGGACGACCCGGACGAGCGTGACGTGGTCGGCGGGGCCGAGCGGGCGCCGCCGGAACGCGGCCGACAGAACGCTCCAGAACGCCACGGCGTAGACGGCACCCGCGGCCCAGCCGAACACCCCCGGCCGCAGCGCCGCGAGCAGCGCCCCCTGCGCGGCCACCGCCACACTCAGCTCCACACGCGACGACATCCCCCCGCGCGACGCAGACGTCCGGCGCGTCGCCGCGTGTCGGCGCGGTGCCGATTCCCGGCCCGGTGCCGCCGACTCCCGAAACGGTGCCGCGTCCAGTCGCGATGCCGTGTCCAGTCGCGATGCCGACTCCCGAAGCGGTGCCGCATCCGACCGTGGTGCCGCGCTTAGAGACGGTGCCGTATCAACCCGTGGTGCCGTGTCGAGGGGTGGTGCCGACAGTTCGGGTGGCGCAAGCAGCTGGGCGGGCGCCAGTTGTTGCGGGGTCATCCGCGCACCTCGCCGCTTCCGCACGCGGCGTCGAGGCGGGGCAGGTCGTGGCCGTTCACGGCCGGCAGGTCGCGGGCGTCGAGGTGGGGCAGGTCGTGGCCCAGCCGGTCGCGCTTGGCGGTCAGGTAGCGGATGTTGTCGTCGCTGGCCGGGACGAGCAGCGGGACCCGGGCGGCGACGTCGATCCCGTACGACTCCAGGGCGCTGACCTTGTCGGGGTTGTTCGACAGCAGCCGCACCGACCGGACGCCTAGGTGGCGCAGGACGCGCGCCGCCGGTCCGTAGTCGCGGACGTCCACCGGCAGGCCGATGGCGGTGGCGGAGTCGACGGTGTCGAGTCCCTGGTCGTCCTGGAGGACGTGCGTGCGGACCTTCGCGACCAGGCCGATCCCCCGGCCCTCGTGGCCGCGCAGGTACACGAGGACGCCGGCGCCCTCGCGGACGAGCGCGTCGAGCGCGGCGCCGAGCTGGTCGCCGCACTCGCAGCGCGTCGCGCCGAAGATGTCGCCGGTCATGCACTCGGAGTGCATCCGGACGAGGACGTTCTCGCTCCCCCTGACGTTCCCCCGGACGAGGGCCATGTGCTCGTGTCCGTCGACCGGGTCCCGGAACGCGACGGCGCGGAACACGCCCCGTCGCGTCCTCAGGTCGGCCTCCGCGATGTCGTCGTGGTCGATGCCCTGGTCACGCATCGTTCCCCCTCTTCGGCTCGGCGATCCACCAGTGAGTACGTGGAGATCCGGCCGTCCGGTTGCGTCCCAAATCACTCTGCTTTTGAATCATTCAGACCCTGAACGGTAACGGGCGGGTGTGTCACCGGTGAACACGGCGGGAGACCCCCGGAGGGTTCAGCCGGATCCCGATCCGGAGTGCGGCGGCGCGGACGCGGACGGTGGCCGGCGCGGAGCGGCCCTGATTCAGGCGGGGCGGTACCCGGCCAGGCGGGTGCGGACGACCAGGTCGTGCAGGTCACGGTGGACGCTCGGCTGCGCGGGCAGCGACGAGGCGTCCCGCTCCTCGTTCAGCCGGGCCGTCAGCGCCTCGACGTCGGCGCGCAGGCGCTTGGGCTTGGGCGCCCCGGACGGCAGCGCGCCGTGCTCGGCGGCGCGCTTCGCCTCGACCAGGTCGAGAAGGTAGGACGGGCCGTAGTCCATGAGCCGCGGCAGGTCGGCCTGGATCTCCCCCGCCCGCATGAGGTGGATGCCCGTGAGCAGCACGCGGAACGTGTAGAGGAGCGGCTTCAGCTCCTTGGTCTTCTCGAACAGGCCCCACTGGGTGCGCGCGAAGCCCAGGTAGTGGTGGGCGTGGTTGGACGTCAGCAGGCCCGGCACCAGGGCGAGCAGCTCGTCGTGCACGGGGGACGTGGCGACGACGAGCGGGGAGGTGACCTGTTCGAGGACGTAGCCGTTCCGCCGCAGGAGGAGGCGGCAGAACTTCGCCAGGTCGTGGGTGACGACGTCGGCCTCGACGCCCGCGTGGTCCCAGCCGAGCGTGAGGGTCTGCTCGACCGTGTCCAGGCCGACGATGTCCTCAAGGGGCGTGAGGTGGACGCCGCGGAGGTCCACGTCCGAGTCGTCGGACGGGAAGCCGTACAGGTGGGCGCCGCTGATCGTCACGAACGCGCGCGGGTAGGGGTGGTCGGCGTCGAGCCGGTCGAGCATGCCGTCGGGGAGGGGGTTCACCGGTCCGTGCTCCTAAGAAGGCTCCTTCGGCGGACGGAGACCAAGTAGTCCTCCACCCGGGCGCGGTCGGGTTCGGGCGGTAGCGGGCTGCGGTCCAGGGCCGCCTCCATGTCCGCGGTGAGGGCGCGGCGCCAGGCGTCGATCTCGTCCCAGCCGACCTCGCCGCGGCGGACGGCGAGCAGGCGGTCGCGGAGGTCGCCGACGTCCAGCAGCGGGACGCCCTCGGCGACGAGGCGGGCGCCGCTGTGGAGCAGGCGCAGCAGGTGCATGACGTGCTTCCAGTTCGGCCGTCCCGCGTTCCGCAAGTCGCCTTGCAGCTTGCGGAACTGGGCGTCCGCATAGCGCAGGAATGTCCGGTGCGCATGACGGGACAGGAAAGCGTTCCGGATCGCCAGCAGTTCCTGCCCGTCGGGGGTGACCCGCTCGACCAGCGGCGACCACAGGCACTCCAGGACGGTCGGGTTCGCGGCGAGCGCGAGGGTGCAGAAGCGCTCCAGCTCCCAGGAGAACTGCTCGGGCAGCGGCCCGTCCAGGTGGGTGGGCGGCTTGTCGAAACGCCAGAACAGCGGCGCGGGCGCCGCGAAGACGCCCCGGCGGTCGACGTCGCTGTCCTCGGTCGCGAGCCCGTACGCGCGGGAGCCGACCACGACCGACAGGATGGTGTGGTCGCGCACGAGGTCGAGCGCGGCGGCGGGCGCGGCGTCCGGGGCAGGGGTCACGGCGGAAAGCCTGGCGCAGGACGCGCGGCGGCACCAACCCGGTTGCCCGGCCCGCTGCAAGCGCGTTACACCTCGGACACGAACTTGCTGAAACTTTCTGCAAGAGCTTCACAATGCTGAAACGCGTTGCTAACGTCCCGGTCCAGCCACCCCATTCCCTGGACCGGCGGGACGACGCGTGCGGCTCGTCCCGCGAAGGAGGACCCATGCGGCGCATCCCCCTGACCGGCGCCACCGTCGCCTGCGCCGCCCTCGCGCTGTCGCTGTCCGCCTGCGGCGGCGATGACGACGGCGGCTCGAAGGGCACCACGGCCGAGGGCCTGCAAGGCCGCGGCCCCATCACGTTCGTGACCGGCAAGGACCGCTCCGGCTACCTCCAGAAGCAGATCGACAACTGGAACGAGGACCATCCGAACGAGAAGGCCCGGGTCATCGAGCTGCCGGACGAGCCGAACGACCAGCGGCAGCAGATGATCCAGAACGCCACGACCAAATCCGACGCCTACTCCGTCCTCAACCTCGACGTGGTCTGGACGGCCGAGTTCGCGGCGAACCGGTGGCTGACGCAGCTCCCGATGGTCCCGTCCGGCGGGTCCGGCGCGGCGACCGCGAAGGGCGCCGCGATCGACCTGTCGACGATGCTCCCGGCGACCATCGCGACCGGCCAGTACCGCGGCAAGCTGTACGCGGTGCCGTCGACGTCCGACGCCGGGATGCTCTACTACCGCAAGGACCTGCTGGACAAGGCGGGAATCTCCGCGCCCCCGAAGACGTACGCGGAGATGTGGTCCGCGTGCGACAAGGTGAAGAAGCTCCCCGAGGGCAAGGACGTCGACTGCTTCTTCACCGAGGTCAACAAGACCGAGAGCATCACGATCAGCGCGGTCGAGGCGATCGGCAGCGCGGGCGGGACGATCGTCGACGCGAGCGGGAAGCCTGCGCTGAACACCCCGGCCGCCAAGCAGGGGCTGGAGTTCCTCGTCAACGCCCGCAAGGACGGCCGGATGCCGAAGGCGGCGGTCACGCTCGACACCGAGGGCGGGCGCCGCTACTTCCAGTCCGGCAAGCTGCTGTTCCAGCGGCAGTGGCCGTACCAGTACGCGCTCGCCGACAAGGGCGACGGCTCGTCCAAGGTCGCGGGCAGGTTCGCGGTCGCGCCGCTGCCCGGGCCGAACGGCCCCGGCGTCGCCAACCTCGGCGGCCACAACCTCGCGATCTCCGCGTTCGCCAAGAACAAGGCGACCTCGCTCGACTTCATCCGGTACCTGACCGGCGAGCAGTCGCAGCGCGCGAACCTGCTCGCCACCTCGCAGGCCCCGACGGTCGCCGCGCTCTACGACGACCCGGAGATGGTGAAGAAGTTCCCCTACCTGCCGGTGCTCAAGAGCGCGATCGCGAGCGCCAAGCCGCGTCCGGTCGTCGTGAAGTACGGCGACGTGACCGCCGCGATCCAGGGCTCGGTGTACGACGCGGTCACCGGGAGGACGTCCGTCGACCAGGCACTGTCCGGCCTTCAGAGCAAGCTGACGCCATTGACCGCGCAGTGACCGGTCGGCCAACAATGATCAACATGAC
Organism: Actinomadura fibrosa; assembly: GCF_900659615.1. Lineage (GTDB taxonomy): Bacteria > Actinomycetota > Actinomycetes > Streptosporangiales > Streptosporangiaceae > Spirillospora > Spirillospora fibrosa. Next base: position 27,000 of record NZ_CAACUY010000036.1, read on the forward strand.
GACGTACGACGACGCGTCCGCCGCGGCCCCCGCCGCGGCGGACGCCCCGCGCAGGAAGAGGCGGGACGCGCAGGGGACGAGGCAGCTCGCGGCCGTGCTGCTGTCCCCCACCCTGCTCGTCCTCGGCCTGGTCATCGGCTACCCGGTGCTCGCCGGGTTCCGCGAGTCGCTCTACGCCCGCGGGCAGGGCCTCGACGCCGACGGGTTCGTGGTCGAGGGCGAGCGGTTCGTCGGCCTCGACAACTACACCGCGATCTTCAGCGGCGACCGGGCCGACGCGTTCTGGAACGCGTTCTGGAACACCACGTTCTTCACGCTGACCACGGTCGTGCTGGAGACGCTGATCGGCGTGACGATGGCGCTGATCATGCACCAGGCGTTCCGCGGGCGGGCGCTGGTGCGCGCCAGCATCCTCGTCCCGTGGGCGATCCCCACCGCGATCTCCGGCCTGCTGTGGCGGTGGATCTTCCAGGCGGACGGCGCCGCGAACGCCGTCCTGCGCCAGGAGATCCTGTGGACCGCCGACGGCTTCCCGGCGAAGATGGCCGTCGTCATCGCCGAGGTGTGGAAGACGTCCCCGTTCATCGGGCTGCTCGTGCTCGCCGGGCTCCAAATGATCCCGCGCGACGTCTACGAGGCGGCGCGGGTGGACGGCGCCGGAGCGCTCCAGCAGTTCTGGCGGATCACGCTGCCGCTGGTCAAGCCCGCCCTGCTGGTGGCGGTGCTGTTCCGCATGCTGGACGTGCTGCGGATGTTCGACCTGCCCGCCGTGCTGATCGGCGTCAACCAGAAGTCGGTGGAGACGCTCACGATGATCGCGTGGTTCGAGGCGTCGAACCTGCGCTACGGGTCCGCCGCGGCGTACGCGACGGTGCTGTTCCTGTACATCGCGCTGATCGCCTACCTGTTCGTGAAGCTGCTCGGCGCCGACATCATCGGCGAGGCCCGGCAGCAGACGAGGCGGGCGCGGCGGAACCATCCGGTGAAGGGCCGTAGGAAGGGCGCGGAGGTGGCCGCATGACCGGGTCGGTGACACGGCGGACGCTGTCCTACCTCGGCATCGCCGCGGTGGCGGCGTACTGCCTCGCGCCGTTCTACTGGATGGCGATCTCGGCGTTCCGCCGCCCGCAGGACCAGTTCGACAACTCGCCCGTCCCGGCCCGGTGGTCGTGGGAGAACTTCTCCGCGGTCTTCTCCGGCGACAACGGGTTCGGGCGGGCGCTGCTCAACAGCGTCATCGTGGCGGGCTGCACCACCGCCCTCACGCTGATCATCGGGATCTTCACCGCGTACGCGCTGGCGCGGCTGGAGTTCCGGTTCAAGAACGCCGTGCTCGGCCTGATCATCGCGACCACGATGTTCCCGGGCATCTCCCAGCTCGTCCCGCTGCTGAAGCTGTTCACCGACATCAAGTGGATCAACACCTACCAGGCGATGGTGCTGCCGAGCCTCGGCTTCGCGCTGCCGCTGTCGGTGTGGCTGCTCACCGCGTTCTTCCGCCAGCTCCCGTTCGAGCTGGAGCAGGCCGCGATGGTGGACGGCTGCACGCGCGGCCAGGCGTTCCGCAAGGTCATCGTGCCGCTGGCCGCGCCCGGGGTGTTCACCACCGCGATCCTCACGTTCATCGCGGCGTGGAACGAGTTCCTCATCGCGCTGTCGATGGTGAACAAGAAGGAGATGCAGACCGCCACCGTGGCGATCTCCAAGTTCACCGGCGTGTCCGGCTTCGACCAGCCGTTCGGCACGCAGATGGCGGCGGGCGTGATCGTCACCGTGCCGCTGCTCGTGGTGGTGCTGGTATTCCAGCGCCGGATCGTGGCGGGTCTCACCGCCGGAGGAGTCAAGTAGCACCGCGCGCCCGGGTACGACGCTCCCGTCCTACCCGCTTCCGACCCGAAGGACGTTCATGACGCAGGACACCCTCGCCGTTCCCGCCGCACGCGGTTCCGCCGGGGACGCCACCCGCTGGTGGCGCGACGCCGTCATCTACCAGGTGTACGTGCGCAGCTTCGCCGACTCCAGCGGCGACGGCGTCGGCGACCTGCCGGGCATCAGGGCCCGGCTCTCCTACCTCGCGGGGCTCGGCGTCGACGCGGTCTGGCTGACGCCGTTCTACGTGTCGCCGATGGCCGACTTCGGCTACGACGTGGCGGACTACCGCGACGTCGACCCGATGTTCGGCACCCTCGCCGACGCCCGCGGGCTCGTCGAGGACGCGCACGCCCACGGCCTGCGCGTCATCGTGGACGTGGTCCCGAACCACACGTCCGACCGGCACGCCTGGTTCCAGGCCGCGCTCGCCGCCGCGCCCGGCTCCCCCGAGCGCGCGCGGTACGTCTTCCGGGACGGGAAGGGCCCGGACGGCGCCGAACCGCCCAACGACTGGGAGTCGGTGTTCGGCGGACCCGCCTGGACGCGGCTGCCGGACGGGCAGTGGTACCTGCACCTGTTCGCGCCGCAGCAGCCCGACCTGAACTGGGAGAACCCCGAGGTCCACGCCGAGTTCGAGGACATCCTGCGGTTCTGGCTCGACCTCGGCGTGGACGGCTTCCGGGTGGACGTCGCGCACGGCATGGCGAAGGCGCCCGGCCTGCCGGACGTCGGCCACGCCGGCCAGGTCGAGATGCTCGGCACGGCCGTCCTGCCGTACTTCGACCAGGACGCCGTCCACGACGTCCACCGGGCGTGGCGGCGGCTCCTCGACTCCTACGACGGGGAGCGGATCGCCGTCGCGGAGGCGTGGGCGCCGACGCCCGAGCGGCTCGCGCGCTACACCCGCCCGGACGAGCTGCACCAGGCGTTCAACTTCCACTACCTGACCGCGCCGTGGAACGCGTCCCGGATGCGGGACGTCATCGAGGAGACCCTCCGCACCGCCGGGGAGGTCGGTGCGCCCGCCACCTGGGTGCTGTCGAACCACGACGTCAAGCGGCACGTCACCCGGTACGGCGGCGGCCCCGGCGGGCTGCGCCGCGCCCGCGCCGCCGCGCTGCTGACGCTCGCGCTGCCCGGCTCGGCGTACGTCTACCAGGGCGAGGAGCTCGGCCTGCCGGAGGTCCTCGACCTGCCGGAGGAGTTCCAGATGGACCCGCAGCGCGAGCGCGGCGCCGACTCCGGCCGGGACGGCTGCCGCGTCCCGATGCCGTGGGAGGGCGACGAGCCGCCGTTCGGGTTCGGCCCGAACGCCGCGACGTGGCTGCCGATCCCGCCGGCCTGGCGGGACCTGACCGTCGCCGCGCAGTCGGCGGACCCGGACTCGATGCTCGCGCTGTACCGGGAGGCGCTGCGCGTGCGGCGAGAGCATCCCGCGCTCGGCGACGGGACGCTGCGCTGGCTGGTCGGCCCGCCGGGCACACTGTTCTTCGTCCGGGAGACCTCCCCCGACGGCACCGGCCGGTCCCTCGCGTGCGCCGTGAACATGGGCGACCGCACGGTCCGGATCCCCGTTCGCGGGGCGCCGCTCCTCGCGAGCGGGCCGGTCCGCGCGGACGGCGACTGCGTCGCGTTGCCCCCGGACACCGCACTGTGGTGGGACGCCGAGGAGAGATAACTTGAAACCCATGACGACGCGCCTGGCGGACATCGCCGCCCACGCCGGGGTGAGCGAGGCGACGGTGAGCCGGGTCCTCAACGGCAAGCCGGGCGTGTCCCCGACCACGCGCCAGGCGGTGCTGACCGCCCTGGACGTGCTGGGCTACGAGCGCCCGGCCCGGCTGCGCCAGCAGCGGGCCGGGCTGATCGGGCTCATCATCCCCGAGCTCACCAACCCCATCTTCCCGGCGTTCGCCGAGGTCATCGAGAGCGCGCTGGCCCGGCACGGGTACATGGCGGTGCTGTGCTCGCAGGCGCCGGGCGGCGTCGCCGAGGACGAGTACATCGAGATGCTGCTGGAGCGCGGCGTCGCCGGGATCATCTTCGTGAACGGGCTGCACGCCAACGCGCGCTCCGACCGCGCCCGGTACCGGCGGCTGCTGGAGCAGGCGCTGCCGATCGTCCTGATCAACGGGTACCGCGCCGACATCGACGCGCCGTTCATCTCCAACGACGACGTCGCGTCGCTGGAGGCGGCGGTCGCGCATCTGGCCGCAATGGGCCACCGGCGGATCGGGCTCGCGATCGGCCAGGACGTGTACGTGCCGACGCGGCGCAAGACCGAGGGGTTCCGGCGCGGGATGGCGGCGCACACCGGTCTCCCGCCGGACGAGGTCGACGCGCTCGTCGTCAACACGATGTACACGGTCGAGGGCGGGCAGGCGGCGGCGTCCCGGCTGCTCGACGCGGGCTGCACCGCGATCTGCGGCGGCAACGACATCATGGCGCTCGGCGCGATCCGCGCGGCGCGGGCGCGTGGCCTGCGGGTCCCCGAGGACGTGTCCGTCACCGGCATGGACGACTCGCTGCTCACCGCCTACCTCGACCCGCCGCTGACGACCGTCCGGCAGTCGGTGCGGGAGATGTCCATGGCCGCGGTCAGCACGGTCCTGGACGAGATCCGCGGCGCCCCCGCGCCCCGCACCGAGCTGCTGTTCCGGCCCGAGCTGGTCGTCCGGCGGTCCACCGCGCCGGCGCCCGCCGCGGCGCGGCTGACGCCCGTCAGCGAGGCCTGAGGGAGACCTGAGGAGGGGCCCGGGGGCGCCGCCTTTCAGGTAACGGTTGGGTTTCGGCGCATTGACAGTGACCCGGCTCACGGTCTTCCATTCGTGGGAGCGCTCCCACACACATCCCACCCACGGCACGACACGACCTGAGAGGGGTCCGCGATGAGGGCCATCATGCGGCGCGGACTGAGCACGGCGATGGCGGCGATGCTCGTCGGCGGCCTCGCGGCCGCCTGCGGCGGGGACGACGACGGCGACGACAGCGGCTCCGGGCCGGTCTCGCTCACCGTCGACGTCTTCGGCGAGTTCGGCTACGACCAGCTCTACAAGCAGTACGAGGCGTCCCACCCCAATGTGAAGATCAAGCAGCGGAAGGTCTCCACGCTCGACGAGTACAAGCCGCGCATCCAGCAGTGGATCGCGACGGGCAGCGGCGCCGGCGACGTCGTCGCGCTGGAGGAGGGCATCCTGCCCCTCTACATGCAGCAGAGCTCGAAGTTCCTGAACCTCTTCGACTACGGCGGCAAGGACCTCCAGGGCAACTTCCTGCCGTGGAAGTGGCAGATGGGCGTCACCCCGGACGGCAAGCAGCTCGTCGGCCTCGGCACCGACATCGGGCCCCTCGGCATGTGCTACCGCAAGGACCTGTTCAAGAAGGCGGGGCTGCCGACCGACCGCACCGAGGTCGGCAAGCTCTGGACGACGTGGGACGCGTTCCTGTCGACCGGGCAGAAGTTCCAGCAGAAGGTGCCCGGCACCAAGTGGCTGGACGGCCCGACCGCCGTGCTGCGCGCGACCGTTCTGCAGAACGCCGGGAACGGCCCCGGCTACAGCTACTTCGACAAGAGCAACAACCTCGTCTTCGACAGCAACCCCGCGGTCAAGCAGGCCTACGACACGGCGCTGAAGTTCGAGCAGGCCAAGCTCACCGCCGACATGTCGATCTTCACGCCGCCGTGGCAGACGGCGCTCAAGCGGGACACCTTCGCCACGCTGCCCTGCCCGTCCTGGATGCTCGGCGGCATCGAGGAGTTCTCCGGCGACTACGGCAAGGGGAAGTGGGACGTCGCCGCGACGCCCGGCGGCAGCGGCTACTGGGGCGGCTCGTGGCTCGCCGTCCCGAAGCAGACCAAGCACGCGAAGGAGGCCGCGGAGCTCGCGAAGTTCCTGTCCTCGCCGCAGGGCCAGGTGGGCGCCTACAAGGACAAGAACACCTTCCCGTCCTCGCCGCAGGCCGCGAAGGACCCGGCGGTCGCGGGCGCGAAGAGCGCCTACTTCAGCGACGCCCCGACCGGCCAGATCTTCGGTGACATGGCCGCCCAGGTGAAGCCCGTCTACCTCGGCCCGAAGAACGAGGACGTCCGGCAGGCGGTCGAGAACGTCCTGATCTCGGTCGGCCAGGGCAAGACCAAGCCGGAGGACGCCTGGAGCAAGGCCGTCGACGAGGCGAAGAAGGCCGCCCGGTAACGAAGCCTGCGTTTCCCGGCGACCCCGGGCCGCGCGACCACGGCGGCGGCGCCGCGCTCCTACCTCCCGGCGGGCGCCGCCGCCGTTCCCCCAAGCACCGACCTCCGGCGCGCTCGCCCCACCCCCGAGCGCTCCGCCCTGGAAAGGAGGCGCATGACCACCGATCTGCGCCCCAGCCGGAACGGCCCGCAGGCCGCGCCGGCGCAGCCCCCGCCCCGGCGGCGTCCGGCGTGGCGGGCCCGGCTGGCGAGGCTCGACGTCAAGGGCGCCCCGTACGCCTTCATCTCGCCGTTCTACATCGTCTTCCTGATCTTCGGCGCGTTCCCGCTCGTCTACACGCTCTGGGTCTCCCTGCACGACTGGGAGCTGGCCTCGGGCAAGCGCGAGTGGGTCGGCCTCGACAACTACGACTACCTGCTGTCCGACCCGGACTTCTGGCACGCGACGGTCAACACGCTCGGCATCTTCGTCGTGGCGACCGTCCCGCAGCTGCTCGTCGCGCTGTTCGTCGCGAACGCGCTGAACCGGCGGATGCGGATGCCGACGCTGTTCCGGATCGGGATGGTCGCGCCGCTGGTCACCTCGACCGCCGCGGTCGCGATCGTGTTCACCCAGCTCTTCGACCACGACTTCGGCTTCGTCAACTGGGCGCTCGGGCTGGTCGGCATCGGCAAGATCGACTGGTCGGTGAGCCGCGGCTGGTCGTGGATCGCGATCGCCGCGATGGTGAACTGGCGCTGGATCGGCTACAACGCGCTGATCTACCTGGCCGCCATGCAGGCGATCCCCAAGGACCTGTACGAGGCCGCCGCGATCGACGGGGCGTCCCGGATCCGGCAGTTCTGGCAGATCACCGTGCCGATGCTGCGCCCCACGATCATCTTCACGGTGATCATCTCGACGATCGGCGGGCTCCAGCTGTTCACCGAGCCCGTGCTGTTCAGCGTCGGCACGCCGAACAAGATGGACGGCGGCTCGCTGCACCAGTTCCAGACCATCACGATGTACATGTTCGACAACGCCTTCGGCCACGACCGGTACGGCTACGGCGCCACGATCGCGTGGGCGCTGTTCGTGATGATCATTGTCTTCTCTCTGATCAACTTCGCGTTCGTGCGCCGCGCGGGAGGCACCAAGTGACCACGCTCCTCGCCCGTCCCGGCACCGAGGGGCGGCACGGGCGCCGCCGCGAGGGCCGCTTCCGCGGCCTGTGGGAGGCCAGCCCGCTCACCTACCTGACGCTCGTCGTCGCGGTGGCGCTGTCGGTCTTCCCGATCTACTGGATGATCGTCGTCGCGACCCGCACCAACGACGTCGTCGCGGACGTCCCGCCGCCGGTGCTCCCGGGCGGCCACCTCGGCGACAACGTCGGCCGGCTGTTCGACAACCCCGACGCCTACTTCGCCAAGGGCCTGCTGAACTCCGCGATCGCCTCGTCCGCGGTGACGGTCTCGACGGTGTTCTTCGCCTCGCTCGCCGGGTTCGCGTTCGCCAAGCTCCGCTTCCGCGGCAAGAACGCCCTGCTCCTCACGATCATCGCGACCATGATGATCCCGGTGCAGATGGGCATCATCCCGCTCTACATGATCATGGTGAAGCTGGGCTGGCAGAACCACCTCCAGGCGGTGATCGTCCCGTTCCTCGTGACCGGGTTCGGCGTGTTCATGATGCGGCAGTACGCCGACCAGGCCGTCCCGGACGAGCTGATCGAGGCCGCCCGCGTGGACGGCTGCACGACGTTCGGCATCTACTGGCGCGTCGTGCTGCCCGCGCTGCGCCCCGCCGCGGGCGTCCTCGGCCTGTTCACGTTCATGCAGACCTGGAACGAGTTCATGTGGCCGCTGGCGGTGCTCAACCCGGAGAACCCGACCGTCCAGCTGTCCATCAACAACCTCGCGAACGCCTACTTCAAGGACTACACGCTCATGTTCGCCGGCACCACGCTGGCGATCCTGCCGCTGCTCGTCGTGTTCATCGTGTTCGGCCGCCAGATCATCGGCGGAATCATGGAAGGTGCGGTGAAGGCGTGACCTCAGTACAGGACGACACCAGCGCGGTCGGCCGCCCCGCCGCGCCGTTCCCCGCCGGATTCCGCTGGGGCGCCGCGACCGCGGCCTACCAGATCGAGGGCGCCGCCACCGAGGACGGCCGCGGCCCGTCCATCTGGGACACCTTCTGCCGGACGCCCGGCAAGGTGCTCGGCGGCGACACCGGGGACGTCGCCGTGGACCACTACCACCGGTTCCCCGAGGACGTCGGGCTCATGGCCGGCCTCGGGCTGACGTCGTACCGGTTCTCGATCTCCTGGTCCCGGGTGCAGCCCGCGGGGGCCGGCGCGTACAACGAGGCGGGGCTCGACTTCTACCGCCGCCTCGTGGACGCGCTGCTTGAGGCCGGGATCGAGCCGTGGCCGACGCTCTACCACTGGGACCTGCCGCAGCCCCTGGAGGACGCGGGCGGCTGGCCCGAGCGGGACACCGCGCACCGGTTCGCCGAGTACGCCGACTGCGTCCACCAGGCGCTCGGCGACCGCGTCCGGCACTGGACGACGGTGAACGAGCCGTGGTGCGCGGCGTTCCTCGGCTACGCGTCCGGCGAGCACGCGCCCGGCCGCCGCGAGCCGTCCGCGTCGCTCCTCGCCGCCCACCACCTGATGCTCGGGCACGGGCTGGCCGTCGAGGCGATGCGGTCCCGCACCCCCGGGAACCAGTTCGGCGCGGCCGTCAACCTGTACGCGGTGTCCCCGGCGACCGCCGACCCCGCGGACGCCGACGCCGCCCGGCGCATCGACGGCCTCCAGAACCGGCTGTTCCTCGACCCGCTGCTGCTCGGCCGCTACCCGGACGACGTCCTCGCCGACACCGCGCGGCACGGCTTCGACCCGGACCCCGACGACCTCGCCATGATCCACCAGCCGCTCGACCAGCTCGGCGTGAACTACTACGCCCGGCACACCGTCGCCGGGACGCCCGGCGAGGCGGCGCAGACGGCGTCCTCGCCGTTCTCGTCCCACTCCCCGTGGGTCGGCAGCGAGCACGTCCGCTTCGTGCCCGCGGGCCGTCCCGTCACCGGGATGGGCTGGGAGATCGACGAGAGCGGCCTGTCGGAGATCCTCGTCCGGCTGCACCGGGAGTACCCGGCCGTCCCGCTGTACGTGACCGAGAACGGCGCCGGCTACGACGAGGAACCGGACGGGGATGGCACGGTCCAGGACCCGGACCGCATCGCCTACCTCGACGCGCACCTCCGGGCGTGCCACGAGGCCATCGCCGCCGGCGTACCGCTTCGGGGCTACTTCACGTGGTCGCTGCTGGATAATTTCGAGTGGGCGTGGGGGTACTCCAAGCGCTTCGGGCTGATCCACGTCGACTACGCCACGCAGCGCCGGGTGCCCAAGGACAGCGCGCGCTGGTACGCCGAGGTCATCCGCCAGGGCGGCCTGCCGGGGCAGCACTAGGTTGCTCCTGGAGCGCGGCGGAGGGCATGGGGAGAAGGGGGCCGAATGACGGGCAGGAGCTTGCGCCCGACCCTGGAGGAGGTCGCCGCGCGGGCCGGGGTCGGCCGCGGCACGGTCTCGCGCGTCGTCAACGGGTCGCCGCGGGTGAGCGCGCAGGCCCGCGAGGCGGTGCTGAAGGCGATCGACGAGCTCGGGTACGTGCCGAACCGCGCGGCCCGCACGCTCGTCACCCGCCGCACCGACACCGTGGCCCTCGTGGTCGCCGAGTCGGACCAGCGGCTGTTCGGCGAGCCGTACTTCGCCGGGATCATCCGCGGGATCAGCAACGGCCTCGGCGACACCGGCCTCCAGCTCCTGCTCGCCCTCGCCCGCTCCCCCGACGAGTACGCGCGGCTGGAGCACTACCTCACCACCCAGCACGTGGACGGGGTGCTCCTGACCTCGCTGCACGCCGAGGACCCGCTGCCCGCCAAGCTGGAGGCCAACGGCGTGCCGACCGTCCTCGGCGGCCGGCCGCCGGGCCTGTCCCCCGTCAGCTACGTCGACGTCGACAACCGCCTCGGCGCCCGCGAGGCCGTCGGCCACCTCATCTCCGGCGGCCGGCGGCGCATCGCGACGATCGCCGGCCCGCAGGACATGGGGGTGGGCCTCGACCGGCTCGCCGGCTACCGCGAGGCCCTCGCCGAGGCCGGCCTGCCGGAGCTCGTCGCCTACGGCGACTTCGGCGAGGCCAGCGGCATCGCGGCCGCCGAGGAGCTCCTCACCCGCGAGCCGTCCCTGGACGCGGTGTTCGCCGCCGACGACCCGATGGCCCTCGGCGCGCTGCGCGTCCTGCACCGGCACGGCCGCCGCGTCCCCGACGACGTCGCGGTGATGGGCTTCGACGACTCGGCCGCCGCGCCGCTCGCCGACCCGCCGCTCAGCACCGTCCACCAGGCCCCTGACGAGATGGGCCGCGAGATGGCCCGCCTCTTGGTCTCCCGCATCCGCGGCGAACACCTGGAGGACCCAGTAGTGATCCTCCAGCCCTACCTAGTACTCCGCGAATCCGCGTAACTGTATTTATTGCATCGCCCTCGGTGTCAGGCCCTGGCGGGCCTTCCTTCAACGGGCCTTGCGGCGATTGCTGCATCGCTCCGGCTCGCCTGGCGGCTCACTGCGCGATCAAGTTCTCGCAGGCTCGAACTTGGCTTCGCACGCGATCGCAACGTAGCGGTTCGTGATCGTTCAGGCTCGTGCTACAGGCAGCCCTCGAATTGGGGGACGGCTATGTCGGACAGGTCGAGGCCGGTGCCGTCGAACCACTTGTGCATGAGGCGCCGCATCGTGCCGTCCTGGTACATCTGCGTGACGGCCTTGTTTACGGCCTCGCAGCCGTCCGGGTCGTCGGGACGCATGCCGATGCCGGTACGGCGCTCGCCGAAGCGGACGTTCAGGAGGGTGAACGCGGCGGCGGGGTTCTGGCGCTTCAGGCCCGCGAGGATCGTGTCGTTGGTGGTGATCGCGTCGATCTGGCCGTTTTGCAGCTTGGCGACGCACTGGGCGTAGTTCGCGACCGGCACGCGGACGGCGGCGACCTGCCGCTCCCTGGTGACCTGGTCGGCGGCGCCCGAGCCGGCGACGTCGCAGAGTTTGCGGCCCTTGAGGTCGTGGACGCCGCGGATGCCGCTCTCGCCGGAGCGGATCAGGATGTCCTGGTACGACAGGTAGTAGGGACCGGCGAACGCCAGGCGGACCTTCCATTCGGGCTCGACCCAGAACGTCAGGACGAGGTCGACCTTGCCGTCCAGGAGCAGCCGCTCCCGGTCCGCGGCGAGCGCGGGCTCGAAGCGGACGCGCTTGCCGAGGCGTCCGGCGACGTAGCGGGCGACGTCCACGTCCAGGCCCTCGAACTGGCCGTCCGCGCGGCGCAGGCCGAGGCCGGGGAGGTCGGGGCGGACACCGGCGACGAGCGTGTCCTTGTCCATGATGGACGGTTCCTTGTCGCTCCCGCAGCCCGCGAGGGCGGTGCAGGCGGTGAGGACCAGGGCGACGAGCAGGCGCGTCCGCAAGAAGCCTCCCATCCGGACCGGTGGAGCTGTGACTAGATTGCCACGAACCGGTCCGGACGGGCAGCGGTTACCGGGGTGTGCGGACGTTGCCCGCGGCGGCGAGCGTCACCGGACCCACCGTCGCCGTCTCTTCGGCGATGACGGCGAGGGCCAGGGCGTTGCCGCTGCGGGGGCGGAGGATGCCGTTCGGCAGGGCGAAGTCGTGCTGCACGCCGCCGCTGACGTACTCGCCCATGTTCCAGCCGTTGACGAAGATCAGGACGCGGTAGCGGCCCGAGCCGCCGCCGAAGCGGAGGACGACCGGGATGTCCTGGTCGTCCGGGATGTTGAGCCGTACGTTCGTGCGGTACCAGCGGACGCCCGGGTTGGTGGGCTCGGTCGGTGAGGCGGCAGCCCAGCCGGTGGGCGTCGTGGAGGCCAGGTGCCAGCCGTGCCGCTCGCCGTAGAGGCCGCCGGTGCTCAGCGGGCCGCGGACGGGGTCGTCGGCGGCCGTGCCCTGGATGCGCCACGCCGCGTCCACGCTCGCGGTGACCAGCCCGCGCGGCTGCTTCTGCCGGACGTCGTCGGCCGTCCAGTCGTCGTTGTGGCCCATGTTCTCGACCAGGACGGACAGCACCGCCGGTTCGCCCGCGGGCAGCAGCCCGGCGGGCACCGGGAACGTGCCGGGCCCGGGGTCGGTGTTGACCGGCGCGTCGGCGTCCTTCTGCTCGCCGCCCGCCGCCGACCCGAGATAGCGGCCGTTCAGCCAGACCTGGTAGACGCCTCCCTTGCCGGTGATCGCGTTGAGCTTGATGGACGTCTCGGCGCCCGATGGGGTGAACCGGCCCCGGTACCAGACGTGGCCGTGGTGGAAGCTGTAGTCGTCTGCGTAGAGGACGGGCGGGCGCGGCGGTTTGATCGGGCTCGCGGTGGTGGTGTGGTCCGCGGGTGTCCAGGTGGAGTCGTCGAAGCCGGGTTGCGCCTCCGGTGCCTCGGTCGTGCCGCGCCAGCCCGTGAGGGCGGGCAGCCGCACCGGCTTCGGACCGGCCACGCGGCCCTGTGCCGTACCGCTCGGGGTGGTGTGGACGGGGACGTCCTCGCCGTTCACGCGAAGGCGGCGGACCCGCGCGAAGACCTCGACGTCGCCCGCCTCGGCCAGGTCGGCGCGCAGCGTCGCGGTGCCGCCGCGCAGCGCGGCCGAGCGGACGAGGGACGTCCCGCGCACGAGCACGCCGTCCGAGCGCCAGAAGCGGGCGGCCTCGGCGTCCGTGCCGAGCAGGAGAAGGAGCGGGCGCCGCCCGCCGCCCGTGACCTCGACGCGGGCGAGGCCGTGGTGGGCGTAGTCGAGCCGCAGGTCGCCGTTGCCGTAGGAGGCGCGCACGGAGCCGGAGAGCACCTTGACCTTGGGGCGCGACGCGTAGCGCAGGACGGTCGTCCCCGCCACGCCCTCGGTGCCGTATAGGACGGCGATGTCGCGGCCGTCGGCGGTGACGTGGGTGAGCAGTTCGGACGTGGTGGCGGCCAGCCGCTGCCCGCCCATCGTGTATCCGCCGAGGAGGATCTTGGCGTCCCGGCCCTTCAGCCGGACGGGGAGCCGGTACGTGCCATCCGGGGTGTTCCAGGTGAGGGTGGCGGACTCGTCCGCGTTCGTCTTGCGGTCGGCGTGGCGGACGAGGACGAACTGCGTCCCGGTCTCGGGGTTGGCGCGGGCCTCGGTGTGGACGGCCGCGTTGTCGGACGCGGGCGCGGCGGACGGGTCGGTCCGCGCTAGCGGCTCGACCGTGGTGACGAGGTAGCCCTGCCGCTTGAACTCGTCGTACTTGGCGGTCAAGCCCCGGTTCTCGGTGATCGGGGCGCCGTAGTCGTAGGACGTGTAGACGTCGTTGGGCTGGGCGAGCCGCCCCCAGTTCGTGCCGCCGTACGCCATGTAGTAGCCGAACATGGTGGCGCCGGAGGCGATGAGGTTGGACTTGTAGTAGACCTTCATGAACGCGGGGCCGGTCAGCTCGCGGCATTTGTCGTAGCCCGCGCGGTTTCCGTCGATCGCTCCGGCCTGGTACTCGGCGGCGTAGGCGGGGGCGTCGGGGCTGAGGCGCTCGGTGACGCCGTCGCCCCACGTCCCCCAGACGTCGGGCTCGCGGCACTCGAAGGCTTGCGGGTAGTCGTCCACTCCGGGGATTTGCACGGCGCCCTGGCCGGTGGCCCAGGTGGGGGTCCAGGACGCGTCGCAGCACTGGTTGTGCGTGATCGGGACGTCGATACCGTGCGCGCGCGCCTGGCGCTGGATGTCCTCCATGTAGGAGGCGTCGGTGTTGGCCGCGTACTCGTTCTCGGCGTTGTAGGCGATGACCGATCCGCCGCGGGTGAGCTGGTGCCGGGCGATGATGGGATCGATGTGCGCCAGCCACTCCCGGTACGCGCGCGTGTAGTTCGGATCGCTGGAGCGGGCGCGGCCGGGCACGGTCTTCAGCCAGGCGGGAAGACCGCCGCCGGTGGTCTCGGCGTTGATGTACGGCCCGGGCCGCGCGACGACGTAGAGGCCGAGCTCGTCGGTGAGGCGCAGCAGCCGGTCGACGTCCCGGACGCCGGTGAAGTCGTAGCTTCCCGGACGCGGCGAGTGGTAGGCCCAGTCGAAGTAGAGCGAGACGCCGTTGAAGCCCGCCGCGCGGATCTTCTCCAGGACGTCCCGCCACAGCTCGGGGCTCGGCAGGCGGAAGTAGTGGAACTCGCCCGCCCACAGGACGACGCGGCGGCCGTCCACGGAGAGCGAGTAGCGGTCGTACGTGATCTTGTGCACGGCCGCCGGGCGCGGTGCGGCGGCGACCGGGGGCGGCGGTGTCCAGAGGAGGGCGACGGTGGTGAGGAGGGCCGCCGCGGCGGCGAGGAGTCTGCTGGCACCCATGGGGAGCGTCCTCTCTCCGGCCCGCCCCATGGGGCGGGGCGGGCCGGCGGGCTGTTCGGCTATCCGGTGACGGAGAACGTGCTGAGGCGCGCTTCGCCGCCGAACACGAGGTAGACGTCATGGCGGCCGGTGGCCGTGATCCCGGTGGCGACGTCCTGGTAGGCGTACTTGTCGCCGGTGGACGGGACGTTCAGGGTGCCCGCGAGGGGGCCGTCCGGCCGGTCTAGGCGGACCTGGACGGTGGTGGCGGCGGTGCTCGCGAGGCGTGCCGTGAGCGTGCGGGCCTTCCGGAGGTCGGCGCCCGCGAAGGAGATCCAGGAGTTCGCGGTGCCGCCGACGGCGTCGCCGCGCACCTTGGTCTCGTCCACGAGCTGGACGCCGCTCTGGTCGTCGAAGTCCGCGGCGCGGGTGGTGCGGGACAGGTCGCGGGCGGGGATCGTCTCACCGTGCACGGCCAGGACGGCGCGCTGCCGGATGTCGGTGGACGAGGAGCCGATCAGCAGGTCGTGGGTCGCGTTCTCGACCGCCCACCGGCCGCGCGTGACGTCCCAGAGGGCGAGGTCGGACGCCTTGAGCCGGAGCGTCGCGGTCGCGGTGCGGCCGGGTTCGACGTGGACGCGCTGGAAGCCGCGCAGTTGCCGCACCGGCTGCTTCACCCGGGACGTGCGCTGGTGGGTGTAGAGCTGGACGACCTCGTCCGCGGCCCTGGTGCCGGTGTTGGTGACCGGGACGGAGACGGTGACGGTGCCGTCGCGGCCCACGGACGTGGAGCTCAGCTTGGGCTTGCCGTAGCGGAACGTCGTGTACGACAGGCCGTGGCCGAAGGAGTAGAGCGGCGTGCCCTTGTAGTAGAGGTACGTCCGGTCGGACTTGATGATGTCGTAGTCGAGGATGTCGGGCAGGTCGCTCTCGGAGCGGTACCAGGTCTGCGGGAGCCGGCCCGAGGGGCTCTCGTCGCCGAACAGGACGGACGCCAGGGCGTTGCCCGTCTCGGCTCCGGCGTGGCTCGTCCACAGGATGGCGGGGACGTTGGCCTGCTCCCAGTTCAGCGTGGTCGGGTAGCTGTTCTCCACCACGACCACGGTGTTCGGGTTGGCGGCGCGGACGGCCTTGACCAGCGCGGACTGGCCCTCGGCGAGCGCCATCGAGGTGCGGTCGTGGTCCTCGCGGCCGTTGATGAACGGCATGCTGCCGACCACGACGACGGCGGTGTCGGCGCTCTTGGCGGCCCGTACCGCCGCGTCCACGCCGCTGCTGAGCACCTCCTTGGTGAAGGTGGTGGCCTCGGCCTTGGTCGCGAGGACGAGCGTCCCGTCGTCCTGCGCCTTGACGTAGGTCTTGGCGGGGTCGGCCCAGTCGTAGGCCTTCTCATAGCCCGCGTAGCGCAGCAGGTAGCCGCCGTCCTGCTCCTCCAGCTTGAACATCTGCTGGACGAACCAGCCGTTCGGCTGGTCCTGGTCGTTGGCGAAGGTGTCGCCCCAGTTGTAGCGGCCGACCGTCTTGCCGTTGGCGGCGCTGCGCAGGGTGACGACGCCCTGGCCCCAGTCGAAGACGTCGAACTGCGTCGTGGCGTCGGCGGTGGTCGGGCCGGTCTTCAGGACGGCCCCGGCGGCGTCCGTGCCGCCCGCGATGTACTTGCCGGTCTTCGCGTCCTTGAGCGCGATCCGGTCGGCGCCCTCGCTCGTGGCGACCGACCCGGCGCGCTTCCTGATCCCGTCGAGCGGGGTCACCTTGTACGGCAGAGCGCCCGAGTACCAGTCGGTGTAGAGGGTGTCCGACAGCGGCCCGACCACGGCGACCTTCCCGCCCTTGGCGAGCGGGAGCGCGCCCTTCTGGTTCTTCAGCAGGACCGTCTGCTCGGTCGCGGCCTTGCGGGCCAGGGCGCGGTGCTCCGGGGTGTCGACCGCGGCCTTCGTGATCTTCCCGTAGGGGCCGCCGCCCGGGTCGAACTCGCCCAGCCGGACCCGCAGGGACAGGATGTGCCGGACGGTCCGGTCGATGTCGGACGTGGCGAGCAGCCCGCGCGCCAGCGCCTCCTTCACCGCGTTCACCGTCTTGGACGCGTCGGTGTCGTCGGTGGTGAAGCTGTCCACGCCCGCCTTGAGGACGGCCGCGTCCGCCGACGGCAGGTCGGGGTAGTACTGCTGGGAGCCGACGAGGTTGTTGGGGGCGCCGGCGTCGGTGACGTTGAAGAGCGTCTGGTCCGCCCACGAGCGGACGACCCCGCCCGCGTCGGGCGTGACCGTCGCGGGGCGCCCGTTGACCAGGTTGTAGGAGGTCATGATGCCGGTCGCCGCGTCCGCCGCGAGCGGCATCCGGAACGGCACCCGGTCGTACTCCTCGCGCACGCGCGGCCGCACGCTGGACGACGTCTGGTCGCGGCGGACCTCGTTGTTGTTCGCCATGTAGTGCTTCAGGACGGGCGCCGCCTTCAGGTGCTCCGGGTCGCCGCCCGTGATCCCCTTGCCGTAGGCGGTGGCGAGCAGGCCGGTGAGCAGCGGGTCCTCGGAGTAGCCCTCCTCGTTGCGCCCCCAGCGCGGGTCGCGCAGCAGGTTGACGACCGGCGCCCAGAGCTGGAGGCCCCACAGGTCGGAGTTCTCGCTGTTGTAGCCGCGGGCCTCGTCGCCGACGGCCGACCCGACCTTCGCCAGCAGGGGCGGGTCCCAGGTGGCGCCGAGCCCGACGGACTGGGGGAACACCGTCCCCTGCGCGGTGCGGACGGCGCCGCCCGCGTTGATGTCGGTGGACCAGGCGACGCCGTGCAGCGCCTCGGTGCCGGTCTTGAACCGCTTGATGCCGAGCCGCGGGATCGCGGGCTCGTACTGGTGCAGCAGCGAGATCTTCTCGTCGAGCGTGAGCCGTCCGAGCAGGTCGTTCACGCGGGCGTCCACGCCGAGCCGCGGGTTCCGGAACGGGTACGCCTGGCGGGCGGTGGCCGTCGCGGCGGGCGCCGTCCAGGCGACGGGGGCCGCCACGACGGCGGCCAGCACGAGGGCGAGGGGCCGCCGCGAGAGGCGGCCCGGGGGGCGGTGGTTCCGACGGGTGGTGCGCATCGAGTCTCCTCAGTGCGGTCGGTGAGGCCGGATGGCTGTCCCCCGATCTGGACGCGCCTCGGACTGTCGAAGCGCTTCGACGATGGGCCGTCCAGGAGCCCGTGGTCCTCCTCTCGGGTTAGAAGGCGGCCGCCGCGCTGCTCGCGCGGGGGGTCAGGGTGGGCGGAAGCAGGGTGGCGGACGGGACGGCGGTCCCGCCGAGCTTGCCCATGAGCAGGTCGACGGCCCGGCCGCCGACCTCCTCGGCGGGGATGGCGACGCAGGTCAGCGGCGGTTCGGCGTGCTCGGCCATCTCGTCCGGGCAGATCGCGACGACGGACACGTCTTCGGGGACGCGGCGCCCGGCGCTCCGCAGCGCCCGCACGACCGCGTCCACGACGGGCTCGTTGTGGACGAGGACGCCGGTCAGGCCGGGCCGTTCGGCGAGGAGGCGGCCGACCAGTTCCCGCGCCGCCTCCGGGGTCGCCTCGCAGGGGTGCACGCCGCCGGTCATGCCGTGCGCGCGGACCGCCGCGCCGAACCCGTCCGCGACGCGCTGCGCGAAGCCCGTCCGCCGGGCGTAGACCTCGGGCGGCGAGCCGATCAGCGCGACCTCGCGGTGCCCGAGCCCGGCGAGGTGCTCCACGCAGACGGCGCCGGCGGCGTGGAAGTCCAGGTCGATGCAGGTCAGGTCGCCGGCGTCCGCGGGGAAGCCGATGAGCACGCTCGGCCGGTCGAGCGAGCGCAGCAGCGGCAGCCGCGGGTCGTCCATCTGCACGTCCATGACGATCAGCGCGTCCACGAGCGCGCTGTCGGCGACGCGGCGCAGCCCGTCGTCGCCCTCGTCCTGCGTCAGCAGCAGGACGTCGTGGTCGTGCCGGCGGGCGGCGGTGACCACCGACACGGCGAACCGCATGACGACGGGCACGGCGATGCCGCTGCGCAGCGGCAGCATCAGCGCGAGCACGTTGGAGCGGCTGCTCGCGAGCGCGCGGGCGCCGGCGTGCGGCCGGTACCCGAGCTCGCGGATGCTCGCGCGGACGCGCCGCCGGGTCTCCTCGGAGATCGAGCGCTTGCCGCTGAGCACGTAGGAGACCGTGCTCGGCGACACCCCCGCGTGCCGCGCCACGTCAGTGATCTTGACCACGGACCGTCCCGTCGTCGTAGCGGTTCAGATTCCGGCCGATCGTAGCCCCGCGATCGCGCCGCGGTACCAGGACGCACTGTCCTTCCAGGTCCGCTCGCCGGTCGCGTAGTCCACGTGGACGAGGCCGAACCGCTTGGAGTATCCGTAGGCCCACTCGAAGTTGTCCAGCAGGGACCAGGCGAAGTAGCCGCGGACGTCCGCGCCCGCGGTGATCGCGCGCTCGACGGCCGCGACGTGGTCGCGCAGGTAGGCGATCCGGCGCTCGTCGCGGACGCGGCCGTCGGCGTCCACGGAGTCGTCGAACGCGGCGCCGTTCTCCGTGACCATGAGCGGGACGTCCGGGTGCTCGCGGTGCAGCCGGAGCAGCAGCTCCTCCAGCCCGGTGGCGTCGATGGGCCAGCCCATCGCCGTGTACGGGCCGGGCTGCTCGGCGAACTCGACGTCGTCGCAGCCGACGAACGGCGAGGCCGCGCCGCGCCGGTGCCCGTCGGCGTGCGCGCGGGGCGACACCCCGTCCCAGTCGCGGACGAGCGTCGGCGAGTAGTAGTTGACGCCGAGCACGTCGATCGGCGCCGCGATCAGCTCGGCGTCGCCGTCCCGGACGAACGACCAGTCGGTCAGTCCGGCCGTGTCGGCGAGCAGGTCGACGGGGTAGCCGCCGTCCAGCATCGGGCCGAGGAAGATCCGGTTGGACACGGCGTCCACGCGCCGCACCGCCTCCGCGTCGCCGCGCAGGTGGTGCAGGTTGAGCGTGACCGAGTGCCGGGCGGTCGGCGACACCACCCCGCGCAGCGCCCGGACGGCGAGGCCGTGCGCCAGGTTCAGGTGGTGCGCGGACGCGAGCGCCGCCGCCGCGTCGGTGCGCCCCGGCGCGTGGACGCCGGACGCGTGGCCGAGGAACGCCGAGCACCACGGCTCGTTCAGCGTCGTCCAGGTGTGGACGCGGTCACCGAGGACCCGCCCGACCCGCTCGGCGTAGTCGGCGAACCGGCGGGCGGTGTCGCGCTCGGGCCAGCCGCCCGCGTCCTCCAGCGCCTGCGGGAGGTCCCAGTGGTAGAGGGTGACGACCGGCGCGATGCCCTCCTCCAGCAGCGCGTCGACGAGCCGAGAGTAGAAGTCGAACCCCTTGCGGTTGGGCTCGCCGTCCGGCAGCACCCGCGACCAGGAGAGGGAGAAGCGGTAGGCGCCGATCCCCATCCGCGCCATCGTGGCGACGTCCTCCCGCCACCGGTGGTAGTGGTCGGTGGCGACGTCGCCGGTGTCGCCGTCCAGCACCTTCCCGGGCGTGCGGCTGAACGTGTCCCAGATGGACGGCGCCCGCCCGTCCTCGTCCGCCGCGCCCTCGATCTGGTAGGCGGCCGTGGCCGCGCCCCAGAGGAACCCGTCCGGGAACCCCATCAGCTCTCCCCTTCCAAAGTGACGACGACCTCAGCCCCGGTCGCCCTCACCAGGACGCCGTCCGGACGCTCCTCGGCCTCGCCGCCCTCGACCGCCGCCGCGCGCGCGTTGACGAGCAGAACGTTCCAGTCGCCCTCGCCGGTCACGCGGACCGTCGCGCCGTCCCGCACGGTGGTGAAGGTTGCGCCATCCCCGATCCGGGTGACCACGTTCGCGCCGTCGGGAAGCTCGTACACCCGCAGCGTGACGCCGTCGGCGTGCTCGTAGTCGGGACGGTCGTCCACCGCCCCTTCCGGGACGACCGCGCCCGGCCGCACCAGCAGCGGCACGCTGCCGAACCCGTGCCGCTCCCGCACCCACCGGCCTCCCCGCACGCGCTCCCCGGTGAGGTAGTGCGTCCAGGTCCCCTCGGGCACGTAGTAGGACACCTCGCCATCGGACGAGAACACCGGCGCGACGAGGAGGTCGTCCCCGAGCATGTACTGGCGCTCCAGGTGCGTGCAGGCGGGGTCGTCCGGGAACTCCACGACCATCGCGCGCATCATCGGCAGCCCCTCGCCGTGCGCCTGCCGCGCCGCCCCCGCCAGGTACGGCATCAGCCGCATCTTCAGCCGGGTGAAACGCCGCAGCACGTCCACCGACTCCTCGTCGAACAGCCACGGCACCCGGTAGGACGAGCTGCCGTGCAGCCGGCTGTGCGAGGACAGCAGCCCGAACGCGATCCACCGCTTGAACAGCGCCGGGTCGGGCGTCCCCTCGAACCCGCCGATGTCGTGGCTCCAGTAGCCGAACCCCGACATGCCCAGCGACAGGCCGCCGCGCAGGCTCTCCCCCATCGCCTCGAACGTCGACTCGCAGTCGCCGCCCCAGTGCACCGGGAACCGCTGCGCGCCCACCGTCGCCGACCGCGCGAACACCACCGCCTCCCCCTCACCGCGCCGCTTGCGCAGCAGCTCGAAGACGGTCTGGTTGTAGAGGTAGGTGTAGTAGTTGTGCGCGCGCTCCGGGTCGGACCCGTCGTGGTAGACGACGTCCGTGGGGATGCGCTCGCCGAAGTCGGTCTTGAAGCAGTCCACGCCCATGTCGAGCAGCGCGTCCAGCTTCTCGGCGTACCAGTCGCGGGCCTCCGGGTTGGTGAAGTCGACGACGGCGAGGCCGGGCTGCCACTTGTCCCACTGCCACACGTCGCCGTCCGGGCGGCGCAGCAGGTAGCCGCGCGCCCGCCCCTCCTCGAACAGCGGCGACCGCTGCCCGATGTACGGGTTGATCCACAGGCAGATCCGCAGGCCGCGCTCCCGCAGCCGCCGCAGCATTCCCGGCGGGTCGGGGAACACCCGCGGGTCCCACGCGAAGTCGCACCACTGGTACTCGCGCATCCAGAAGCAGTCGAAGTGGAACACGCTGAGCGGCAGGTCCCGCTCGGCCATCCCGTCGATGAACGACGTGACGGTCTCCTCGTCGTAGGACGTGGTGAACGACGTCGACAGCCACAGCCCGTACGACCAGTCGGGGAGCTTCGCGGACCGTCCGGTGAGCGCGGTGTACTTGCGGAGGATCTCCCGCGGCGTCGGCCCGTAGATGACGAAGTAGCGCATCGACTGGCCCTCGACGCTGAACTGCGTCCGCGCGACCGCCTCGGACGCCACCTCGAACGACACCCGCCCGGGATGGTCGACAAACACGCCGTACCCCGCGTTGGTCAGGTAGAACGGCACGTTCTTGTACGCCTGCTCGCTCGCCGTCCCGCCGTCGGCGTTCCACACGTCCACCGACTGGCCGTTCTTCACGAGCGGCCCGAACCGCTCGCCGAGCCCGTACACGAAGTGGTCGACGCCCAGGTCGAGCTGCTCGCGGACGTAGTGCCGGCCGTCGTCGGTGTCGATGACCGCCGCCGCCTTCGGGGCGCTGCCGGTCAACCGCCGCCCGTCCGCGAGGAAGTCCAGCGCCCACGCGCCGCCCCGCGCGACCCGCACCGACAGCGCGCCGGACGTCAGCGTCGCCGCCTCGTCGTCCACACGGACCTCGCCGGACGGATCGGTGGCGAGCTCGAAGTCCGGGCCGCGGCGCCGCTCCCCCGCGAAGTGCGTGAGCGTCACGCCGATGACGTCCGGCATCGGCGACGCGCACGTCACCGTCACCACGGGCCCCTTCAGCAGGTCGCCGCGGTGCCGGATCCGCTGCGTCGGCGCGTGCACCGTGAACGACGCCGCCCCGGCGTCCACGTCGAGGACCTCCACCGGATGGACCGCGTGCACGCCCTCGCGCATCATCCAGTAGCCGTCGCTGAACTTCACTTGATGGCTCCAGCCGTTAGTCCGCGCGACAGGGTGCGCTGGAAGACGAGGAAGAACAGGACGGTCGGCAGGAGGCCGAGCAGCGCGGCGGCGCTGGACATGGTGGCGTCCATCAGCCGCTGCCCTTGCAGCACGCCGAGCGCGACCGAGACCGTCTGGTTCTCGTTGGAGATGAGGAACACCAGCGGGATGAGGAACTCGTTCCACGTCCACACGAAGAAGAACACGAGCAGCACCGACAGCGTCGGCCGGACCACCGGGACGACCACCCGCCACAGGACCTGCCAGCGGTTCGCGCCGTCGATCCGCGCCGCCTCCAGCAGCGGCCGGGGGAACGCCGACATCACCGACGACAGCAGGTACGTGCCGAACGCGCTCTGCACCACCGTGAACACGATGATCACGCTGAGCCGGGTGTCGTAGAGGCCGAGCTGCTTGGACAGGTAGTACAGCGGGTAGACGAGCGCCTCCTGCGGCAGCGTGTTCGCCATCAGCAGCAGGACCAGCACCCACATCCGCCCCCGGATCCGGCCGATGCCGAGCGCGTAGGCGTTCAGCACCGACAGCAGGACGGCGAGCACCGCGACCGAACCGCTGATCAGCACGCTGTTCAGCAGGACGTGCCCGAAGTCGACCCGCTCCCAGAAGTCGCGGACGCCGTCCAGGTTGAACCCCTCGGGCGGCGCGAGCGGGCCGTTCGCCGCGTACTCCTCCGGCGTCTTCAGCGCGTTCGCGACCACCACCAGGAACGGGATCAGCATGATCCCGGCCAGCGCAATCAGCGCCACCAGCACCGCGTACGCCGACGGGCCGCGGCGGCGGGCCGCGCGCGGGGCCCCGCGCCGGTCGCGGGCGGACGCCTTCGGGGCCTTCGCCTTCGTCATCGTCGCGGTCAACGCTCCTCCCCCAGGTCACGGCCCTGCACGCGCAGGAAGACGACGGTGAGCGCGATGATGATCAGCGTGAGCACGGTCGCGATCGCCGAGCCGTAGCCGACGTCGGTCTTCTCGAAGAAGCTGACGTAGGAGTAGTAGGACGGCACGTTCGTCGCGCCGCCCGGCCCGCCCTTGGTCAGCACGAAGATCTGCGGGAACGCCTTCAGCGCCGCGATCGTCGTCCACAGCAGCACCACGAAGATCTCCGGGCGGATCTGCGGGACCGTCACGTGCCAGAACCGCCGCGCCCACGCGGCGCCGTCGATCTCCGCCGCCTCGTAGAGCGACGGATCGACGCGCTGGAGCCCCGACATGAACACCACCAGCGGGAACCCGATCTGCATCCACACCATGACGCCGAGCACGCTCCACAGCGCGGTCGCCGGATCGCCGAGCCAGTCGTGCGCGAGCGAGCCGAGGCCCACCGCGTCCAGCAGCTCGTTCACCGCGCCGTTCTCCGGCGCCAGCAGCCAGCTCCACACCACACCGGTGATCACGACCGGCAGCACCTGCGGCAGGTAGACGCAGGCCCGCAGCGCCGCCGCGGTCCGCGGCCCGAAACGCCGGTCGATGACGTCGGTGAGCACGCTCGCCAGCACCAGCCCGACCGCCGTCGGGACGATCGCCATCCCGACGATGACCAGGACGTTGTGCCGGAACGACGCCCAGAACTCCGCGTCCTCCGCCAGCTCCCGGTAGTTGTCCAGCCCGACCCAGCGCGGGCTGCCGACACCGGACCACTCGGTGAAGCTCGTCCCGAGGTTCATCAGGAACGGGACCCCGATGACCGCGGTGAACAGCAGCACCCCGGGGACCAGGTAGGGCAGGTAGGCCAGCCGCTCCCGGGACCGCAGCCCCGCCCGCGGCCGGCCCGCCCCGCCGTCGCGCGTGGTCACTTCGGCAGGCCGCTGTCGTAGGCCTTCTGGACGTTGCCGAGGACCTCGCCGGGCGCGGTGCCGTTCATCAGCTTCTGCACCTGCGACACCCACACGTCGTAGAAGCCCGCGACCGGCCAGTCCGGGTAGTAGGCCAGCCCGTCCGACCCCGCCATCGCGTCGAAGTCGGCGATCAGCTTTTTCGTCTTCGGCTCGGTGACGGCGGCCGGGTCCGCGGCGACCGGCACGCCGCCCGCGTTGGCGAGCGCGTCCTGCGCCTTCTTCTTCATCGTGATGTCAATGAAGTCGTACGCGAGCTGCTTGTTCTTCGACCCCTTCGGGACGACCCAGAGGTTGCCGCCCGACCCGAGCGTCATCTTCGCGCCCGGCCACGTCGAGGTCTCCCACTGGAACTTCGCCTGCTTGGCCACCCGTCCGAACCACCAGCTCCCGGAGAACATCATCGGGAACTTGCCCTGCATGAACGCCACTCCAGCGTCCTCGGCCTTGAGGCTCACGGAGTTCTTGGCGACGTAGCCCTTCTTCACCCAGTCGGCGAACGTGGTCGCCCCGTACGTCCAGGCGGCGTCCTTGAGGTCCGCCTTGGTGGTGTACCGCTGGAACGCGTCCACCCACGGGCGGTTCGCCCGGTCGAGGGCGAGCTGGTAGACGAACTGGTGCGCCATGTACTCGGCGCCCGCGTTGGTCATCGGCGTGACGCCCTTGGCGACGAACGCGTCCATCGCCGCGGTCAGCTCGGCGAACGTCGTCGGGATCTTCACGCCGTGCTTCTCGAACAGGTCCTTGTTGTAGTAGACCTGCAAGTACTCGGCGTAGTTCGGGACGCCGAACCACCTGTCGCCGCCCATCGTGCCCTTGGCGTCGTACTTGGCGGTGACCTGGACGCTCGGCTTGACCAGCTTGTCCCAGCCGCGCTTGGTCGCCTCCGGGGTGAGGTCCTGGAGCAGCCCCTGCTTGGACAGCAGCCCGGCGGTCGCGTTGCCCTTGTTGTACTCCATGACGTCGGGGGCGTCCTTGGAGTTGAGGACCATCGGCGCGGTCTTCTGGATCTGCTCGAAGCCCTTCTCCTCGAACTTCACCTTCACGCCCGGATGGGCCGCCTCGAACTCCTTGATCGCCTCGGCCCACGCCTGCCCCATGGCGCTGTCGGGCGTCTCGTAGTGCCAGAGCCGCAACTCCTTGCCGCCCGAGCCGCCGCCGTCGCCATCGCCGTCGCCGCCGCAGGCGGCCAGGACCAGGGATCCCGCGGCGAGGGCGGCGAGCAGCGCCGCGCTCCTGCCCGTCTTGAACATGGTCTTCCTCCGGGGTGGGACGGAGGCGCTGTCGAAGCGCTTCGATTGACCGGGATGCTAAGCCCACCGTGAGCCACGACACAATAGGCCGCTCCCCACGAATTCCGCGATCACGCCCTTGACCAGCGCCGATGTTCTGGGAGCGCTCCCACCTCGACCGCGCCTCCGCTGGTCGTCGGCGTCAGCCGGTGCGGCACTCGGTGCCGTTGAGGGTGAAGCGCTCGGGCCTGCCGGTCCCGCCGTCCCGGTGGCCCAGGAAGCCGAACTCCACGGTCCCCTGAGGTGGGATCGACCGGTTCCAGTCCGCGGCCGTGACCGTCACCGCGGCCCCATCCGCGTCCTGGCCGCCGTTCCAGATCTGGGTGATCCGCTGGCCGTCCGGCAGCGTGAACGCCAGCCGCCAGCCGTCGAGCGCGCCGTCCCCGAGGTTCGTGATCCGCACCGTCGCCTGGAAGCCCTCCGGCCACGAGCCGTTGATCGCGTACGACACCCGGCAGGGCACCGCCGCCGCCGTCCTGCTCGCGGACGGGCTCGCCTGCGGGCTCGCGGGCCCCCGCCGCGGCGGGGCCGGGCTCGCCGACCGCGAGGAGTCCGGCGCCAGGGCCGCCAGCAGTACCCCGACCAGCACCAGCGCGCCGACGACGACCCCCACGATGATCAGCGGCCGCCGCGCCGACCCCCCACCCAGCCCCGCATCGCCTGGGACGGCCGCACCCGCGTGCGCCTCACCCGCCGCGCCACTGCCCGGCCCGCTCGCGCCCAGCGGGGTCCCGCCTGGCAGGCGGCCGTCCTGCATGGGACCGCCAAGCGCTCCGGGCGGGCTCGGATGGGGTGCGGCCGACGGTAGCGCCTTCGCGCGCGGGTCCCTACGTTCCGCGCGGGTCGCTCCGGGCTGCGACGCAGCGGCCGGGGCAACCGGGAGTGCGGGCCCGTCCAAGACCTCGGTCGCTTCTTCCTGGGGCACGGCTTCCGTCGTGCCGGACGCTCCGGGTGGGACGGGCTCGTCCCGGGCGGGAGGCGGCGCGGCCGGGGCGGGAGGTGGCGCGGGCGCGTCCACGACCTCGGTCTCGGCTTCCGCCGCGCGGGCTTCCGCCGCCTCGGCTTCGGTCGCTCCGAGCGCCTCGGGGGCGGTCAGGATCTTGGTGGCGGGGTCGGCCCGGGGAGGCCGGGGGTCCGCGTCGGCCGGGGGCGGGTCGGCGGCGTGCGGGAAGGGCGCGAGCTCGATCCCCGCGGCGGACGCCAGCGCCTCGGCCGCCTCCGCCGCGGACGGGCGGTCGGCGGGGTCGGGCGCGAGGCAGCGGCGGCACAGGTCGGCGACGTCGGCCGGGACGTCCGCGGCGATGGCGTCCGGGCCGTCCAGCCCCGCCGGGTCGGCCGAGGGCGGTCCGCCGAGCAGGGCCGTGCGGAGGACGACGCCGAGGGAGAACAGGTCCGCGGCGGCCGAGGGCTCCGCGCCGTCGAGCAGCTCGGGCGCCACGTAGGCGGGCGTGCCGAGCAGGGGGCCGCCCGCGCCGGTCGCGGGGCCGGTGAACGCGATGCCGAAGTCGAGGACCTTCACGCCCACCGGCGTCAGCACGACGTTCGCCGGCTTGATGTCGCGGTGCACGACCCCGGCCGCGTGCGCCGCGGCGAGCGCGTCGGCGACGCGGGCGCACACCCCGGCGGCCTCCCGCCAGGGCAGCGGGCCGCGGGCGAGCCGCGCGGCCAGGGTCTCGCCGTTCAGCAGCTCCATCACCACGTACGGGACGCGGCCGTGCTCGCCGTAGTCGTAGACGCCGGTGATGCTCGGATGCGCCAGGCCGGCGGCGGCCTGCGCCTCCCGCAGGAGCCGCCGCGAGGACTCCTCCGTCCAGTCGCCGCGCGGCACCTTGACCGCGACGGACCGGTCGAGGACGGAGTCGACGGCGCGCCACACGGTCGCCATGCCGCCGCTCCCGGCGGGCTCCTCCAGGACGTAGCGGTCGCCGAGGCGATCGCCCGGCCCGACGATCTCGGACATGGGCGAAGCCTATGCCCGCCTCCGTCCGGCGAAGTCCGGCTTCGCCGGTTCTCAGGGGACGAGGTACCGGGTGTCGCGGACGTCGGTGATCGCCATGTGGCCGGGGGCGTGCCCGATCGCGAGCTTCGGGCGAGACGCCATCACGGCGGCCTGCGGCGTCACCCCGCACGCCCAGAACACGGGGATCTCGTCGATGCGGACCTCGACGGGGTCGCCGAAGTCGGGCGCGCCGAGGTCGGCGATCCCGAGCTCCTCCGGGTCGCCGATATGGACGGGCGCGCCGTGCACGGACGGGTAGCGGGACGTGATCCGGACCGCGTCCGCGACCTGCGCGGCGCGGATCGGGCGCATCGACACCACGAGCGGGCCGCCGAAGTCCCCGGCGCGGCGGCACGGCAGGTTCGTCCGGTACATCGGGACGTTGACGCCCTGCTCGATGTGGCGGACGGGCACGCCGGCCTCGCGCAGCGCGTCCTCGAAGGTGAAGCTGCACCCGATGAGGAAGGCGACGAGGTCCTCGCGCCACCAGGGGGTGGCATCGGTGACCTCGGCGACCGGCTCGCCGCGCTCGTACACGACGTAGCCGGGCAGGTCGGTGCGCAGGTCGCCGGAGAACAGCGACGCCGACACCGCGCCGGGCTCGGTCACGTCCAGCACGGGGCACGGCTTGGGGTTGCGCTGCGCGAACAGCAGCAGGTCGTAGGCCTGCTCCCGGGGCACCGCGATCAGGTTCGCCTGCGTCCAGCCGGCACACCAGCCCGCCGTGGGGACGCGGAGGCCGGTGCGGAACAGCGCCCTGGCCTGGTCCGGTGACAGCGCGCCCGGGTCGATGGGACCGCTCATCCGTTCCCCTTCCCTACTTCACTGGGTCAGTTCCACAGGTCGTCGAGGCCGGACAGGGAGTTCCAGCCCAGGTAGAGCGAGAGCAGCCAGGCGGCGCCGCCGAGCGCGAGCAGCCAGAGCGGGTACCGGTAGCCGCCGAGCAGGTCGCGGCGGCGGGCCGCGACCCACAGCAGCACGGCGAGGCCGAACGGCAGGATCAGGCCGTTCAGCGCGCCCGCGAGGACGAGCAGCTTCGCGGGCGTGGTGCCGATCGCCAGGTAGATCGCCGCGGACACCACGATGAACGCGACGACGAGCCGGTTGCGGTGCCGTTCGATCCAGGGCGAGAACGAGACGAGGAACGACACCGAGGTGTAGGACGCGCCGATCACCGAGGTGATCGCGGCCGACCACATGATGAGGCCGAAGACCCGCAGCCCGGCCTCGCCCGCCGCGTGCTCGAACGCCGAGGGGGCGGGGTTGTCCTTGGCCAGCGTCACGCCGCCCGCGACGACGCCGAGGACGGCGAGGAACAGCAGGACGCGCATCAGCGCGGTGACGAGGACGCCGGTGACCGCGCTGCGGTTGATCTCGCCGACGTGCTCGGCGCCGGTCAGCCCGGACTCGATCATCCGGTGCGCGCCGGCGTAGGTGATGTAGCCGCCGACCGTCCCGCCGATCAGCGTGGTGATCACGAGGAAGTCGACCTCGCCGGGGGCGACGGTCTCGCGCAGGGCGTCGCCGATGGGCGGGCCCGACACGACCGCCACGTACAGGGTCATGAGGATCATCACCAGGCCGAGGACGACCACGATGCGGTCCATCGCCGCGCCGGCCCGCCGGATCAGGAACACCGCGATCGCGACCAGCGCGGACAGCGCGCCGCCGATCTTGACGTCCAGGCCGAGCAGCGCGTTCAGGCCGAGCGCCGTGCCGGCGACGTTGCCGATGTTGAAGACGAGGCCGCCGAACACGTCCAGGAAGGCGAGGCCGTAGCCCGCGCCGGGCAGGACGCTGTTGCCGAGGTCCTGGGCGCGCCGCCCGGAGACGCCGACGACGCGCCACACGTTGAGCTGGATCGCGATGTCGACCAGCACCGACACGAGGATCGCGAAGGCGAACGCGGCGCCGAGCTGGGCGGTGAACAGGGTCGTCTGGGTGATGAACCCCGGGCCGATGGCGCTGGTCGCCATCAGGAACATGGCGCCGACGAGCGCCGCGCGGCGCGACGGCGCGGTCGAGGGCGGGGACGCGTCCAGCGCGGTGCGGTCGGTCATGGCTGCCCCTCCCGGGACGTCGGCGTCCTGCTAGCGTATGAATTGTTCAACAATTCAGCAATCCCCTTGTAGGGAAGTTCTCGGTGCCGCGGGGCTACGCTTGGCTCCGCTGGGACTCCGGGAGCGGGGGAAGGGACGGGCCGATGGCGGTGCCTGCGCGGGGGACGTGGCTCGACGAGATCGCGGCGGCGCGGCACGGGCTGGGCCGGTCGAGCACCGCCGCCCGGGTCGCCGACCTGCTCCGCGAGCAGATCACCGACGGGCGGCTCGTCCCCGGCGAGCGGCTCCCCGAGGAGGACCTGTGCCGGGCCGCCAAGGTGTCGCGCAACACCATGCGCGAGGCGTTCCGGCTCCTCGTCCAGGAGCGGCTGCTCGTCCACGAGTTCAACCGGGGCGTGTTCGTCCGCCGGGTCACCGCCGACGGACTCGCCGACCTGTACCGGGTCCGCCGGATCCTGGAGTGCGAGGGGGTGCGGTGCGCCGCGTCCGCCGGGCCGGAGGCCCTCGGACGGGTCGGGGCGGCGGTCGAGGACGGCGAGCGCGCCGCCGCTTCCGGGGACTGGCCCGGCGTCGGCACCGCCGACATCCGCTTCCACCAGGCGATCGCCGCGCTGGTGGGCAGCCCCCGGGTGGACGAGATGACCCGGCACCTGCTGGCCGAGATGCGCCTCGTCTTCCACGAGATGGGATCGCCGCGCGAGTTCCACGAACCGTACCTTGCCCGCAACCGGCGCATCTACGACCTGCTGGCGGCCGGTGCCGCCGACGAGGCCGAGCGGGAGCTACGCGCCTACCTCAACGACGCGGAGACCCAGTTGACCACCGCCTACAAAGAGCCGGAGTGACGACGACCTCGGCCACGCACGCGGGCGCGCGCCTGGGCCGGGATCGCATGAACTAAGGCGCATAGTTCATGACGTGGGCGTGGAGCATGCGGGGGGCCTCCGGGGCGCGGCGGCGGAACGCCTCGATCAGCTCCGCGTGCTCGGCCGACTTGGAGTAGATCTCCGTGTGGTGGAGGCGCAGGGACAGCGTCGTCCACAGCTCGATGCCGAGGCCCTCCCAGACGGAGACGAGCAGCCGGTTCCCCGCCGTCTCCACGATCTCGCGGTGGAAGGCGATGCTGAGGCGCATCTGCTCGTGCAGGTCGCCGTCGCGGGCGGCCTCGCCCAGGCGGCGGTTGTGCTCCTCCAGGGCGTCCAGGGAGCCGGCGAGGCGCGGGAGGGCCAGCTCCACGGCGGTCCGCTCCAGCCCCGCCCGGACGGGGAAGATCTCCGCGAGGTCCTGCTCGGTGAACGCGCGGACGCGGGCGCCCCGGTTGGGCAGCGTCTCGATCAGCCGCTGGGCTTCGAGCTGGCGCAGCGCCTCGCGGACGGGCCCCTGGCTGACGCCGAGCTCGGTGGCGATCCGGCGCTCGACGATGCGCTCGCCCGGCTCCCAGCGTCCCGCGCTGATGCCCTCCACGATGAACTCGCGGATCTGGTCGGCGAGCCCGGTACGGAGCAGCGGCACGGAGCTGGGCGTAGTCACGCTGATACATGGTAGACGCAGTGTCGATAAGCGCCTTCTGACCTTCGGTAAGTGGGCCTTGACGGGTATCATATGATCGATCATTGATCAATGATGATCGGTGGGCGCCGGAGCGATCCTACGGCGCCACCCCCGGACGAAGGAAGGTCGCCGATGGCTGAGACCACCCGGTCGGCTGGCACCGCCGCTCCCGCCCGCACCCGCCGGGCGCGGGGCGCGAAGGCCCCGCGGCGCGAGACCCACGCCGCGGCCGGCGCCGCGGCGGCCGCCGCCGCCACCGACGCCGCGACACTCGTCGGCTACTACCGGCAGATGCTGCTGGTCCGGCGGTTCGAGGAGCGCGCCGCGCGCGCCTACACCGAGGCCAAGATCGGCGGCTACTGCCATCTCAACCTCGGCGAGGAGGCCACGGTCGTCGGCCTGATGGCCGCCCTGCGCCCGTCCGACTACCTGTTCACGAACTACCGCGAGCACGGGTACGCGCTGGCCAAGGGCATCGGCGCCGACCGCGTCATGGCCGAGCTGTACGGCCGCTCCACCGGCGTCTCCAAGGGCTGGGGCGGGTCGATGCACCTGTTCGACGCCGAGTCCCGGCTGCTCGGCGGCTACGGCATCGTCGGCGGGCAGGTCCCGCTGGCCGCCGGCGCCGCGCTCGCCGTCTCCTACAAGGGCGGCGACGAGGTCGTGATGTGCCAGATGGGCGACGGGACGACCGCCATCGGCGCGTTCCACGAGTCGCTCAACATCGCCGGCCTGTGGGACCTCCCGGTCGTCTTCGTCGTGATCAACAACGGGCTCGGCATGGGCACCACCGTGGAGCACTCCTCCGCCGAGCCCGAGCTGTACCGGCGCGGCGCCGCGTACCGGATGGAGAGCGCCCGGGTGGACGGCACCGACGTCGTCGCCGTCCGCGACGCCGCCCGGACCGCCGTGGAGCGCGCGCGGTCGGAGAGCAAGCCGTACCTGCTGGAGACGGTCAGCCCGCGGCTGAAGGGCCACTCGGTCGTCGACCCCGCCCGCTACCGGTCCAAGGAGGAGAAGGAGGCCCTCAAGGCCGCCGACCCGCTGGCCCGGATGGCGCTGGAGCTGGAGGAGGCCGGGATCCTCACGCACGACGAGCGGGACCGGCTGGACGCCGACGTCACCGCCGAGATCGACGCCGCGGCGGCGTTCGCCGACGCGAGCCCGATGCCGGACGTGTCCACGCTGTTCGACTACACCTACGCGACCCCCGTCCCGGGCGACTCGCGCCGCCTGCCCGCCGACCCCGTATTCCGTTCCTGAGGAGCCCGCCGATGGCAACCGTCACCTACCGCCAGGCCCTCCGGGACACCCTCCGCGCCGAGATGCTGCGGGACGAGAACGTCTTCCTGATGGGCGAGGAGATCGGGCTCTTCGAGGGCTCCTACAAGATCACCGAGGGGCTGCTCAAGGAGTTCGGGCCGAAGCGCGTCCGGGACACCCCGATCGCCGAGGAGGGCTTCGTCGGCGCCGCGATCGGCGCCGCCATGCTCGGGCTGCGGCCCGTCGTGGAGCTCATGACGATCAACTTCTCGCTGCTGGCGCTCGACCAGATCGTCAACCACGCCGCGAAGATCTACGGGATGTTCGGCGGCCAGGCCAGCGTCCCGATGGTGATCCGCACCCCCGGCGGCGGCGGCCAGCAGCTCGGCGCCACGCACTCGCAGAACGTCGAGCTGTTCTACTCGTTCATCCCCGGCCTGAAGGTCGTCGCGCCGAGCACGCCCGCCGAGGCGTCCGCGATGCTGAAGGCCGCGATCCGCGACGACGACCCGGTGCTGTTCCTGGAGAACCTCGCCCTCTACAACACCAGGGGCGAGCTGCCCGCGGACGTCGCGGACATCGAGCCCGCCGAGATCGGCCGCGCGGCCGTCACCCGCCCCGGCACCGACATCACGATCATCGGCTACTCGCGGATGGCGCGGGTCGCGGCCGAGGTCGCCGAGACCCTCGCCGCCGAAGGCGTCTCCGCCGAGGTCGTGGACCTGCGGAGCCTGCGGCCGCTCGACCGGGCGACCGTCGTCGAGTCCGTCCGCCGGACGGGCTGCGCCGTGGTCGCCGAGGACGACTGGCTCACCTACGGCATCGGCGCCGAGATCGCCGCGACGATCCAGGAGGGCGCCTTCGACTGGCTGGACGCCCCCGTCCGCCGCGTCGCGATGGCCGAGGTGCCGCTCCCCTACGCCAAGTCCCTGGAGACGGCGGCGCTGCCGTCCGCCGCCTCCCTGCTCACCGCCGTCCGCGACACGCTCCGCGCGACCGGCCGTCCCGTCCTGGAGACCGCCCGATGACCGAGATCCTCATGCCCCGGCTGTCCGACACCATGGAGGAGGGGGTCATCAGCTCCTGGCAGAAGAAGCCGGGGGACGAGGTCGCGGTCGGCGACGTCATCGTCGACATCGAGACGGACAAGGCCGTCATGGAGTACGAGGCCTACGAGGCCGGCGTGCTGGAGAAGATCCTCGTCGGCGAGGGCGAGACGGCCGCGATCGGCGCGCCGATCGCCGTGATCGCTCCGGCGGGCGGCGCGGCGAGCCCCGCGGCTCCCGAGGTCGAGGCCGAGGCCAAGACGGAGCCCAAGCCGGAGCCCAAGGCCAGCGCCCAAGCGGAGCCCGAGGCCGAGCCGGAGCCCGTCGCGGTCTCCGCCGCGCGCGCGGACGCCCCGCACGCGGAGTGGCGGCGGCCCGGGGCGGCGCGGCCGCCGTCGTCGCCGCTGG
>NZ_CAACUY010000037.1 GCF_900659615.1 Actinomadura fibrosa
CCCGCGACCGCGCCCGGCGGATGGCGGCGCTCGCGGCCGGGGCCGGGCTGGAGACCGCCGACCCCGCCGCCGCCGTCGTCCCCGTCTTCCTCGGGGAGCCGCACGCGGCGCTCCGGGCGGCCGAGATCTGCGCCGCGCACGGCGTCCGCGTAGGCTGCTTCCGGCCCCCCTCGGTCCCGAAGGGACGCGCGTGCCTGCGCCTCACCGCGCGCGCCACGGTGACGGAGGACGACCTCGCGGCGCTGGGGACGGCCCTGGCGGAGGCGGCGCGCTCTACCGGCCGTAGTCTTCACGCATAACATCGGGAAGAACCGATGATGAACGTGAGGAGATGCCGTGACGGAGGTCAGGGGCGGGCCCCGGCACGGGGGCGGGTACGAGCGCGGGTTCGACAGGGCCGCGCTGGGCGACATCGGTAAGCACCACACCGGCCCGGCACCGCGCATCCCGAAGTACTACAAGCTGAAAGAGCTCCTCGTGGAGCTGATCCAGTCGCTGCCGCCCGGCAGCCCGCTGCCGCCGGAGCGGACCCTCGCCGAGAAGTACGAGACGTCCCGCACCACGGTCCGGCAGGCCCTCGCCGAGCTGGTCGTCGAGGGGCGGCTCCAGCGGATCCAGGGCAAGGGCACCTTCGTCGCCAAGCCGAAGGTCTCCCAGGAGCTCCAGCTGGTCAGCTACACCGAGGACATGCGGCACCACGGGCTGCGGCCCGAGACCCGCATCCTCGAAGCCGGCTACGTCAGCGCCGACGAGCGGCTGGCCACCCTGCTCTGCATCCGTCCAGGGGGACGGGTGCTGCGCGTCCACCGGCTGAGGCTCGCTGACGGCGAGCCGATGTCCATCGACACCTCCCACCTGCCGGCGCGCCGCTTCCCCGGCCTGCGCCGCGAGCTCCCCCGGCACAGCTCCCTCTACGAGACGCTCGCCACCGCCTACGACGTCCACCTGACCGAGGCCGAGGAGACCATCGAGACCGTCCTCGCCACCCCGCACGACGCGCAGCTCCTGGGCGTGGACGTGGGCCTGCCGATGCTCCTGCTCTCCCGGCACGCCTTCGACTCCACCGGCCAGCCCGTCGAGTGGGCCCAGTCCCTCTACCGCGGCGACCGCTACAAGTTCATCACCCGTCTGAGGAGAGCCTGAGACCTCCCGCTACAGGGTCTTGCTGAGGGCCTTGATCGGCATTTGGAGTTCGGTGAGGAGGTCGAGGTCCTTCTCGGCGGGACGGCCGAGCGTCGTCAGGTAGTTGCCGACGATGATCGCGTTGATGCCGCCGAGCATGCCCTCGCGGGTGCCGAGGTCGCCGAGGGTCAGCTCGCGCCCGCCCGCGTACCGGAGGATGGTGCGGGGCAGGGCCAGCCGGAACGCGGCGATGGTGCGGAGCGCCTCGGCGCCCTCCACCAGCGGCAGGTCGGCGAACGGCGTGCCGGGACGCGGCGCGAGGAAGTTCAGCGGGACCTCGTCGGGCTCCAGCTCGGCGAGCTGCCCGGCGAACTCGGCGCGCTGCTCGACGGTCTCGCCCATCCCGACGATGCCGCCGCAGCAGACCTCCATCCCCGCGGCCTTGACCATGCGGAGGGTGTCCCAGCGCTCCTCCCACGAGTGGGTGGTGACGACGTTCGGGAAGTGGGAGCGGGCCGTCTCCAGGTTGTGGTTGTAGCGGTGCACGCCCATCGCGGCGAGCTCGTCCACCTGCTCCTGGGTGAGCATGCCGAGCGAGCAGGCGATGTTGATCTCGACGGCCGCGTTGATCGCCGCGACGCCCTCGCGGACCTGGGCCATCAGCCGCTCGTCCGGGCCGCGGACGGCGGCGACGATGCAGAACTCGGTCGCGCCGGTCTTCGCGGTCTCCTTGGCGGCCTCGACCAGCTCCGGGATGTTCAGCCACACCGCGCGGACCGGCGAGGTGAACTGGCCCGACTGCGAGCAGAAGTGGCAGTCCTCCGGGCAGCCGCCCGTCTTGAGGGACACGATGCCCTCGACCTCCACCTCGGGGCCGCACCAGCGCATGCGGACCTCGTGGGCGAGCGCGAGCAGCTCCTCCAGCCGGTCGTCGGGAAGCGTCAGGCACTCCAGCACCTGTGCCGCGGACAGGCCCCGGCCCTCCTCCAGCACCTGCCGGCGGGCCGCCTCAAGAACGTCGCTCACGTGTTCTCCTTCCCGGGACCGTAGCTATCGCGGAAGGTAGCAGCGTCGAACGAGCCGCCGAACGCCGGGGCCAGCCCGCGGTGCGCGGCGACGAGGAACTCGGCCGGGTCCAGGGCGCCCGCGCCCGCCGGAAGCGCGCCGGCCAGGGGCCGGGCCGCGATCGTCTCCAGGTCCTGGAGGTTGCTGCGCATCGCGAGGTCCGGCGCGTCCGGCCACGCCCCGATGACCACGCCCGCGAGCTGGACGCCGCGGTGCGCCATCGCCTCCAGCGTCAGCGCCGTGTGGTTCAGCGTCCCGAGGTCGGGGCGCGCCACGACGACGACGGCGGCGCCGAGCCAGCGCGCCAGATCCGCGATCGTGGTGCCCTCGTCGTCGTAGCGGACGAGCAGCCCGCCCGCGCCCTCGACGAGCACGAGCCGCCGGCTGCCCGCGAGCTCCTGGACGCGCTTCGCCACGTCCGGCAGCCGGACGGGCGGCAGCCCGGCGCGGCGGGCCGCGGCGGCGGGCGACAGCGGATCGGGGAAGCGCGCGAACTCGTGCACGTCCTCGACGCCCGCGAGCCGCCGCACCTCGGCGAGGTCGCCGGGCTCGCCGGGCACCACCCCCGTCTGCCCCGGCTTGACGACGGCGACGGACGCGCCGCGGGCGGCGGCGACCGCGGCGAGCGCGGCGGTCACGACGGTCTTCCCGACTCCCGTACAGGTCCCGGTAATCACGAGCACACTCACGAGGCGCACCCTAGCGCGGGCGGGCGAAGCGGCAGGAGTCCGGAACCCACAGTCTTCGCGAGGCCATTTTGTAAGGAGGGAACCCGGCGACGTCCCTGCACGTCCAAGGCTCATGGCCGGTCCGCGCACACGTACCAGCTGGGCGCAGGCGCTCGCCCTGGCGGGCGCCCTCACCGCCTGCGGCGGCGGCGCCGGGCTCACCGAGCCGCCGCACTCGCTCCCGGCGCACCGGAGCTCCCCGGCGTCCGCGGAGGCGCTGGTCCTGCGGTTCCGCGAGACCGGCGGCCTCGCGGGCAAGGGCGGCCCCGGCGCGCTCCCCGACCTCTCCCTCTACTCGACGGGCCGCGCGGTCGCCGCGTCCCAGGGGAAGGCGACGGAGTACCGGCTGAGACCGGAGGCCCTTCGCAAACTCCTCCGCGACGCCCGCGCGGCCGGACTCGGCCGCTCCCACACCGTCGGCTCCGACCAGATCGCGGACGCCGTCGTCTTGGAGTTCACGATGGACGGCGCCAGGACGAGGATCGTCCAGCCGGAGGCGCAGAACGACCCCGCCGTGGCGTTCCGCAAGCGCCTCGATCCACGGGCGTGGGCGCCCGCCGACCAGGCCGCTCCGGCGAAGCCCTACGCCCCCGGTCAGGTGGCCGTCCTCGCAGGCCGGGTCGCCGATGAGGGCAAGGCCAGGACCTGGCCCCTGGCGCCCCTCGGCAAGGGCCCGCAGGTCGCGGGCGGCACCTGCACCCTGGCTCCGGCCGCCGAGGTTCCGTCCACGGCCCCGGGCACCAGGTGGCGCAGCGGCGGCGGCACCTACTCCGTCGCCCTCCGCCCTCTGCTCCCGGACGAGAAGTCCTGCCCCGACATCGTCCGGTAGAAGATCATCAAGGCCGGTCCCGGTCGAGGTCGGCGGCGACCTCCCAGGTCAGGGCGACCAGCTCGGGATCGAGCTGGTCGAGGCGCGCGTCGAGGTCGTCCGCGAAACGGAGGCGGTCGGCGTCCGGCGCGGACGGAACGGCCTCCGGCATCCACGCCGAGTGGATGAGGAACGGCAGCGTCGTCCCCGGCGGCGGGGCGAGGACGGCGACCGGGCCGCGCGAGACGTCGGCCGCGTCGAACAGCTCCACGCGGAAGCGGTCGTCGTTGTGGACGGCCACGACGAGGTAGCCCTCGTGGCCTCCGGGGTTCGTGCCGGTGTAGCGGGTCCCGCCGCGCGGGACGAACGACGGCGCCGTCGGGTAGTCGTCGAGCGCGAACGTCCACTCGGCGAGGGGCTTGAGGTCCTCGCGGTCGTGGGAGACGAGGACGGCGGGCGTCTCCGCGTCCGGGAACAGCGACGGATCGACGCGGCCGACGTAGTTGCGCAGCGCCCGCTGGTTGATCGCCTCGGGATGGAACCCCAGGTAGATGAGATGGTGGCGGGTGGGCTCCCGCTGGCCTTCGAGGCTCCAGTCGATGGCGGACAGCCCGGCCTGCCACCAGCGGGCCGGATCTGAGGCGCGGGCGCGCTCCAGCACATGCCCGGTCTCCGGGTCGAAGCGCAGGACGGTCGTCAGCGCGGGCGTCATGCCATGGCAGTACATGCCGCGCAGGGCCGGGTCGATGGGACGGCCGACAACGTCCAGGTCGTCCTCGCGCAGGTACATGCCGATGTCCACGCCGGGCGTGTGCTCCATGACGACCCGGACACCGTCGCCGTCGTCGTAGCGGGCGTAGAAGTGGTTCACCTCGGGCGCGATCCGGAACTCCTTGCAGGGAACGGTCGCGCGACCGGCGACGAGATCGTCCTTGCGGACGAGCAGGACGGGCCCCTCCGGATTGTTGGCCACCGTGCGCTCGCCACCGAAGATCTCATCGGCGTCGACCTTGTAGGCGGTGTCGGCGAGGACGAGCCAGTCCCGGGTCTGGGTGATCGTGTGGGTGGCCTGGGGCAGCGTCGCGTCCTCGACGTCCCAGCGGTCCACGTGCTTGCCCGTCCCGCCGTACCGGATCACCGAGACGGTGCCGGTGAGGACGTCGCGGCTGACGCTCCACAGGCAGCCGCGCTCGGGATCGACCACCGGGTGCGCCGACGACGACACCAGCGGCAGGACGGCCTGGTCCAGGGCGGGCTTCCAGTCGTCGCGGTGCCCGACCTCGGCGAGGAACTCCAGCGTGACGGGATCGACCTCCACGGGACGGCCCGCGTCCCAGGTGGCGAACAGGCGGTCGCCCCACGGCAGCGGCGCGGTGTTCGCGGCGTTGGCGAACCCCCAGGGCGAGCTGGTGCCGACCGGCCCCGCGGTGAACAGGTCCGGCCGCCGGCGCCGCAACAGCACGGACGGGGTGCCGAGGACCCGGGAGCGCCAGGCGAACCGTCCGGCGGGAGCGCCGTCGGTGCCGGGCGTGAGCGCGAGCCGCGCCATGATCCCGTCACCGAAGAACGCGTGGACGGGATGGCTGCGCTGGTCGGACGAGCTGACCAGGACGTGGCCGCGCGCGTCGTCCGGCCAGGCCCCGGCGATCACCTCCAGGTCGAGGTCGGCGGGGTCCTGCTTGCCGAGGATCGATCGGGGGACGGGCATCACGCCTCCAGGGGGATCGGCTCCCGCCAATCAACCCCGGCCACAGGGCGTCGTCAAGGTTCTAACGACTAAGAACCAACCACCCGACCGCCGAGCTGTGCCCACGCACCCGATCCCTCCGTCCACGCAGGTGAAGCCGCCCTCCCACACGACAGAGCGACCAATTGGCCCGGATATCCTGATTCACCACGCTTGTCTGGGCGGCGGGGACGCCGGAAGGCTGGAGAGAGACACCCGATGCAGATGACCGACGTGACCGTCCGGGACGCGCGCCCGGACGAGCACCGGCGGATCGGCGAGCTGACCGTCGAGGTCTACGTCGGCGGCGGCCTGATCTCCCCCGCCTCGTCCTACGTCGCGACCCTGGCCGACGCCGCCGGCCGCGCCGAGCGGTCGCGGCTCCTCGTCGCCGAGCTCGGCGGCGAGCTGGCCGGCGCCGTCGCCTACTGCCCGCCCGGCAGCCCCTTCGCGCAGCTCGCCGGGCTGGACGAGGCCGAGTTCCGGATGCTGGCCGTCCTCGGCTGGGCCCGCGGCCACGGCGTCGGGCGCGCCATGGTCCGCGCGTGCGCCGACCGCGCCCGCGCGGCCGGGCTCCGCGGCCTGCGCCTGTCGACCCAGGCGAACATGACCGCCGCGCACCGCATGTACGAGCGCATGGGCTTCGTCCGCACGCCCGACCGGGACTGGGCCCCGGTCCCCGACGAGACGCTCCTGACCTACGCCCTCTCCCTTTGACCTCGGACGCGCCTCTGTCTTGTAAACAGATGCACGGATCGTCAGGTGGAGGTCAGGGCGCCGTGCTCGGAGCAGCGGGCCGTCCAGCCGAGGGGGGTGACCTGGACGACCATCCGGCGGCGGCAGCGGGTGCAGTAGCGGGGCGGCTCCATCCGGCGGGCCTCCCGGCACGCGTCGTGATCGCCGTCCGCGGCGGGCTCCCCGCACCGGTCGCAGTAGGTCTCCACGGTCGGTACCGTACCCCGCGCGGAAGGCGTGTCAGAGCCCGGGGCGCATGCGCGCCACCACAGCCGTGTCGTACGTGCCGTCCGCGAACTCGGGGCGGGCGAGCAGCTCCGCCAGGAACGGCAGGTTCGTCGGAAGCCCCTCGATGCGGAACGCGTCCACGGCGGCACGCGCGCGGCGCAGCGCGTGGCCGCGGTCGTCGCCGTGCACGCACAGCTTGGCCAGCAGCGGGTCGTAGTAGGGCGTGACCGTGTTGCCCTCGGCGTAGGCGGCGTCGATGCGGATGCCGTCGCCGACGGGCTCCTCCCACACCTCGATCTTGCCGGTGGCGGGCTGGAAGGACCACGGGTCCTCGGCCTGGACGCGGAACTCGAACGCGTGCCCGCGCGGCGCCGCGCCGGGCAGCGACACCGGCTCCCCCGCGGCGATCCGGAGCTGCTGCTCCACGAGGTCGATGCCGGTGATCAGCTCGGTGACGGGGTGCTCGACCTGGAGGCGGGTGTGCATCTCCAGGAAGAAGAACTCCTGCGCGGCCGGGTCGACGAGGCACTCGACGGTGCCGGCGCCCCGGTAGCCGACGGCCTCGCCGGCGCGGACGGCGGCGGCCGCCATCCGCTCCCGCAGCGCCGGGGCGACGCCGGGCGACGGCGCCTCCTCGGCGACCTTCTGGAAGCGGCGCTGGACAGAGCAGTCCCGCTCGCCCAGCGCGACCACGGTGCCGTCGGCGAGGCCGAGGATCTGCACCTCGACGTGCCGGGCGCCCTCGACGTACCGCTCCAGCAGGATGTCGGCGGAGCCGAACAGGTGCGCGGCGCGGCTCCGGGCCGCCTCGAACGCTGCGCGCAACTCCGCCTCGTCCCGCGCGACGGCCAGGAGGAGGCCGCCGCCGCCCGCCGCGGGCTTCACGATCACGGGGTAGCCGATGCGCTCGGCCTCCTCGACCGCGGTGTCCGCGTCCGGGACGGGCTCCCACGTGCCGGGCGCGACGGGGACGCCCGCCTCCTTCACCAGGTTCCGGGCGTTGATCTTGTCGGCCATCCGGGCGATCGCGAGCGGCGGCGGCCCCACCCAGCCGAGGCCGCGCTCGGCGACCCGGCGCGCGAACGCGGCGCTCTCCGCGAGGAACCCGTAGCCGGGGTGGACGGCCTGCGCGTTCGTCCGCTCGGCGGCCTCCAGCACGGCGGCCCCGTCGAGGTAGCTGCGCGCCGGGTCGGCGGGCCCGAGCAGGATCGCCTCGTCGGCCTCGGCGACGAAGGGCAGGTCGGCGTCGGCGTCGGAGTGCACCGCGATGGCCTTGAGTCCCATCGCGCGCACGGTGCGGATGATCCGGCTGGCGATCTCGCCCCGGTTCGCCACGAGCACGGACTCGAACACCTGCGGACTCCTTCGGGAAACGGACCCTCCGGTCCGGCCGGGGACTGGACCCGAGGGCCTACCCCGCCGGACGCCACTGACCCGCCCGACCCTAGTGGCCCACCTCTCTCAAGGCGAAAGGAAGCGCGACTGCCAAGGTTCGGCTCTCCGCCGACGACCTCAGCCCGCACGCGAACGCGTTAACGACGCGTGGAGGCGACGCCGGAGGCGAGCCTCCACGCGGAGATCGCGAAGCGATGCAGCGTTCGCCTCAGGAACGGTCAGCAGTGCGAGCCGCCAGGCGAGCGCTGCTGGGCCGTGAGTGCTATCAGTAATGACGGCGGTCGACGACGCGGCTCAGGGCTTCGACGACCGTCGGGTCGTATTCGGCGGCGGAGTCGAGGCGGAGGCGCTCCAGGACGGCGGCGCCGCGGTCGCGGTCGGCGGAGTCGCCGACGAGGTCGTCGTAGGCGTTGGCGACCTTGATGATGCGGCCGGCGAGCGGCGGCGCGACGGGCCGTTCGCCGGCGCCGGGTGCGGTGGACGGGCCGGGGGTCGCCTCGCGGCCCGTCCGGTACGGGTGGGACGAGAGCTGGACGATGTGCGCGACCCGGTCGAGCACGCCCGTCTGCTTGATGACCTCGGCGCCGAGCTCGGCGATGCGGCGCTGCTCGGCGGGTGAGGCGAGCACGGTGGCGCCGCCGGGGATCGGGTCGCCGAGGGAGAGCTGCCCGATGTCGTGCATGAGGGCCGCGTACTCCAGTTCGAGCAGTTCCTCCTCGGACATGCCGAGCTCGCGGCCCATCGCGACCGACAGCCGCGACACCCGCCGCGAGTGGCCCGTCTCGACGTACCCGCCGACCTCGGTGACCCGCGACAGGGCCCGGACGGTCTGGAGGTAGGTGGCGCGGATGCCCGCGTAGCGGCGGAACGCGAACTGGGTGACGAGGATCGGCACCGTGAAGATCAGCAGTGCGGCCTCGCCCATCGCCGTGGTCGCGACCGCGATCAGCATGGCGGTGGCGCCGGTGGCCGCGCACAGCGCCATCTTCGCGGCGAACTCGTCGCGCAGCGCGATGCCGAGCCGGGCCCGGACGGCCTCGGCGCGGATCAGCGCGGCGATCACCACGTCGGTGAAGCAGGAGACGATCACGACGAGGCCCATCACCGCGAGGACGAGCTGCCAGGCGAGCCCGAGCGTGATCACGGGGCGGAAGCACAGGGCGACGACGGAGACGGTGAACAGCCGCCGCGCCATCGCGTCGAGCCGCGGGGTCCGGCCGACGGCGACGTGCGGGAGCGAGCCGACCAGCATGCCCGCCGCGGTGACCGCGACGACCTGGAGCGGCGAGTGGACAGCGGGGACGACGCCGAGCGGGGCGCCGGGCGGCGCGCCCTCGGGGCCGATGCCGACGAGAAGGGCGTAGCCGATCGCGCCGGCGCTGGCGATGGGCGCGACCTCCCGGTTGCCGGGCATCACCATGCGGAAAAGCTCGCCGAGCGCGATCAGCACGCCGAAGATGACCGCGATGTTCGGCTGGCGGAGGCCGACGGCGGCGACCTGGGTGACGGCGACGACGACGAACAGGCCGGCGGTGGCGATCAGCAGGAGCTGGCCGGAGTCGATGGTCTGCCAGGCGGCCCGCTCCCGGGCCGGGAGCTGGGCTCCCGTCATGTGCTGTCCGGTCGTCAATTCCGCACCCCGTCACCGGCGATCCTGATGGGGGTGCTCGGGTCGTCGTGGTCCTGCTGGGTGGTCTCGACGACGTCGTCGTCGGGCAGGACGACCGGTTCGGGCGGCTCCCAGCCGTCGCGGCCGAGCGCCCGCAGGAACGCCTCGACCATCACCGGGTCGAAGTGGTCGCCCATGCCGCGGCGCAGTTCCTCGACGGCCTCGTCCATGCTGCGCGCCGGACGGTACGAGCGGGTCGAGGTCATGGCGTCGAACGCGTCGGCGACGGAGATGACCCGGGCGAACTCGGGGATCTCGTCGCCGGCGAGGCCCATCGGGTAGCCGCGGCCGTTCATCTTCTCGTGGTGGTGCATGATCCCGGCGAGCGCCTCGTCCAGGAACCCGATCTCGCGGACGATCTCCAGCCCGCGCATCGGGTGGAGCTGGATCGCGGCGAACTCCTCCTCGGTCATCGGGCCGTTCTTCTGGAGCACCTTCGTGGGGACGCCGAGCTTGCCGACGTCGTGCAGCATCCCGGCGTACCGGATCGCCTCGACCCGGTCGGCGCGCATGCCGATCTCCTGGGCGATCATGACGGAGC
Source organism: Actinomadura fibrosa (assembly GCF_900659615.1). GTDB lineage: Bacteria > Actinomycetota > Actinomycetes > Streptosporangiales > Streptosporangiaceae > Spirillospora > Spirillospora fibrosa. The sequence continues at coordinate 10,018 of NZ_CAACUY010000037.1, forward strand.
CGCGGGAGACCCGCTCGGAGTGGCCGCGGGTGTAGTAGTCCTTGGTCTCGACGGCCTGGCAGAGCGCGGCGAGGGTGGCGGCGTGCGCCTGCTGCTGCGCGTGCGCCTGCTCCATCGCCCAGCGGGCGATGAACAGCGGGAGGAGCACCAGCACGGCGGCGAACACGCCGACCTGCGGCCAGAGGCCCGCGATGAGGAGCCCGACCATGCCGTAGCCGAGGCAGCCGACGGCGAGCTGGCCGCTCTCGCGCAGCAGCTCGCGCGGCGCGGCCTGCCGGCTGAGCAGCAGGACCCCGGCCATGAGCGTCAGGTTGACGAGGACGAACGTGACGAGCGCGCCGAGGAAGGGGCCGGTGACGTGCTCGACCCAGCGGACCTGGCCGGGCCGGAACTCGCGCCCGCCGAGCAGGTCGAAGACCGTTCCGGCGGCGAAGCCGCTGAGCGCGAACTGGGCGCCGTTGAACAGCCGCTTCACCGGCGCGAAGAACCGCTGGCCGGTGACCACGGCGCAGAGGCCGAGCAGCGCGGCGCCGGCGGGGCCGAGGAGCACCACGGAGGCGAGGCTCGCCGCGAAGCTCAGCGAGACCTTCGCGCGCTCGACGTTCAGCCGCGCGGGAGCGGAGTCGCAGATGAGGAAGAGCAAGGCCAGCACGGCCAGCTTGAACCAGTCCAGCTCAGCGAAGGACGACGTCGAGATGAGGCCGACCGCGAGGGCGACCACACCGCACACGTACGCCCAGGCAGCAGGAGGTAGTCCACGCATTGCCGCCCCCCTCGGGAGTGACGAATGAGCGGGCCGCCGCCGGGATCGGTCGTGCCTGCCGGCACCTAGACCCAGGACACGCCCTTGGGCATCATCAGCGACGACGCCGGCGAGCTCGGGCGCCGGTCGCTTCCGGCCGACATCTCGCGCTTCCGCATGGCTCCTTGCCTCCCCCCGCGAAAACCGGGCCGTCCGGCCTTCCGGCCGGCTGCCGGGACCCGGGCGATCCCAGCCTCCCGGGGCTGCACATACCCCGATTGCCCGGAGCATGCACGTGCTCTCGTCGCTGATTTCGGCACAAGCCTAACGCGGACTGCCCAGGTCACACAGGCATGCGGGGAAACGTGAGCAAAGCGTGAACCAATCGTCACCTGTCGTGATCAATTGTCCGCGGGAATGCACGCACCGTATACGCACAAACGCTCTGCACATACACAATGCACGTGCATCCCCATGGGCGGCCACAAAGGCAGTCAGAAATGGGCGACAAACAGTCACGCGGACGGTCAGTCCCGCGGCGAGAGGCTCCGCTCGCGCGCCCAGGCCGCCGTTTCCGCGAGCCCCTCGCGCAGGGCCACCTTCGCCTCCCAGCCGAGCACCTCGCGGGTGGGCCCCGGGTCCACGGCCATGGCGGGCAGGTCGCCCAGCCGCGGCGGCGCGAACTCCGGCTCGTCCGGCGCGCCCACCGCCTCGGCGACGAGCGCGTGCAGGTCCCGGTCGGTGGTCTGGAGCCCGGTGCCCACGTTGAACCTCCGGCCGCCGCCGAGCTCCCCGGCGGCGCGGGCGAATGCGTCGACCACGTCCAGCACGTAGACGTAGTCGCGGGTCTGCCCGCCGTCGCCGAACACCCGCGTGGGACGGCCGGCCAGCAGCGCGTCCGTGAAGATCGAGATGACGCCGGCCTCGCCCTCGGGCGTCTGCCGCGGCCCGTACACGTTGGCCAGCGTCAGCGTCGTGCAGTCGAGGCCGTGGAGCGCCCGGTACATCCCGGCGTACACCTCGCCCGACACCTTGGACGCCGCGTAGGGCGACGCCGGGCGCAGCTCGGCGTCCGGCGGGACGGGCAGCGCGTCCGGCACCCCGTAGACCGCGCAGCTGGAGGTGAAGACGACCTTGCGGGCGCCGGCCGCGCGCGCCGCTTCGAGGACGTTCGCGGTGCCGGTCACGTTCACGCGGGCGTCGTGCAGCGGATCGGCGACGCTGGCCCGCACGCTGACCTGCGCCGCGAGGTGGAACACCACCTCCGGGCGGCGCTCGGCGGCCTTCCCGGCGAGCGCAGGGTCGGCGACGTCCATCCGCCACAGCTCGACGTCGTCGCGGACGTTGGCGCCGGACGACAGGTCGTCCACGCCGATGACCCCGTGGCCGTCGGCGAGGAGCCGGTCGACGAGATGGGATCCGATGAAGCCGGCCGCGCCGGTGACGAGTGCGAGCACCCCAGCACGATACCGAGGGCGCACCCGCGCGGAGGGCGTCGCCCGGAAGCCGGGCGGCCCGGATCAGGCGGTCTCGGACCTGCCCGCGCCGGCCGCGCTCGCGCCGCCGGTCGCGTTCGCGCCGCCGGTCGCCTTGATCTCGCCGCAGATCTCCTCGATGCGGCCGAGGACCTTCGAGCGCAGCTCGTCGGGCGCCTGCTCGCAGCCGCAGGACTTGCCCACCAGCTTCTTGACGGCCTCTTCGAGCCCGTACTCGCGCAGGCAGGGCCCGCACTCGTCGAGGTGCTCGCGCACCTCGCCGCAGCCCCCCTGGTCGAGCTCGCCGTCAAGATAGGTGTAGACCCGCGCCAGCACCTCGTCGCACGAAGTCTCGTGGTGGTCGCCACAGCTCATGGCTCACTCACCCTTCTCGCTCACCGCGCGGGCGGCCGCCGCGGTGTCCGGCATGACGCTTGGCTGTACGCGGCGGGCGCGTTCCCGGCTCATGCGGAACCCCCGCTCGCGCGCGTGAGGCCACGGTCCTGAGCGTAGTCCTCCAGCATGCCCCGCAGCTGCCGGCGCCCCCGGTGCAGCCGCGACATCACCGTGCCGATGGGCGTGCCCATGATGTCGGCGATCTCCTTGTAGGCGAACCCCTCGACGTCGGCCAGGTAGACGGCGATGCGGAACTCCTCGGGCAGCTCCTGGAGCGCCCGCTTGACGTCGGAGTCGGGCAGGTGCTCCAGCGCCTCCGCCTCGGCGGACTTCAGCCCGCTGGAGGTGTGCGACTCGGCGCGCGCGAGCTGCCAGTCCTCGATCTCCTCGGTCGCCGACTGCTGCGGCTGCCGCTGCTTCTTGCGGTAGGAGTTGATGAAGGTGTTGGTCAGGATGCGGTAGAGCCACGCTTTGAGGTTGGTGCCTTCCTTGAACTGGTGGAAGGACGCGAACGCCTTCGCGAAGGTCTCCTGGACGAGATCCTCGGCGTCCGCCGGGTTGCGCGTCATGCGCAGCGCGGCCGAATACAACTGGTCCAAGAACGGGAGCACGTCGCGCTGGAACCGCTCCTGACGCTGCTCCACGGTCTCCGTTGTGCCCGGTACCTGACCCACCCCCTCGGCTGTGGCGACGCCGGCGGCGCCGTACCTCACAGACGATATCGGTCCGCGCGGCCTGATCACGCGGGCGGGGGCCTGCGCGTCGCCGGGCGGTGCCGCCGGCGCGGCGTCCCGCACGTGTTCGGCAACGGCTGTGGTCATCGGCGTGCACCTCCGCTGTGCTGGTCCGCTCCATGCCGGCTCGCCGCCCCGCCGCGAACCCGATCTGGCTCGTCGGCATCGAACGCACTGCCGGTCATGAGACGGTGCAACGCCGGAACGCGGCCGCCGATTCCCGAAGCGGGACCGGGGCACTCCCGGACGGGCGCGAGGCGCGGCCGAGCGTCCGGAGCATGCCCTCCGGGGACGGGATCACCTCACCCGGCCAGCACGGAGGGTGATGACCGCGTTCGGATGGGGAAAGAAGTCACATACATGGCGAGAACAGGAGCAAACCGTTGCTACCGGTGCCGGCGCGACCTCCCGAGCCCACCATCGCCAGCCTGCGCGACGCTCCGGGCGACGGGGCGGGGGATTCGCTCGCGCGCTACTGGCGGTTCTACTGGGCGGTCGCGGACGCCCAGCTCACACGGTGGCTGCCGCGCAGGCCGTCCCGCGTGCTCGACATCTCGGGCGGCCGCGGGCGCAGCGCCGTCCAGGCCGCCGCGGCGGGCCACCGCGTGCTGGAGGTCCGCGATCCCGTGCTGGAGCGGGGCATGGCCGCCGCGTACCCGAACGGCGCCAACGGTCACCGGCCGAACGGTAACGGACGGTCCGCAACGCCCCCGGGGGGACGGAACGCAACCGCCCCGGTGGTCGGCGACTCCGGCGCGCTCAGCTTCCTCGGGGACGCCACCGTGGACGCCGTCGTGGCCGAGAACCGCGTCCTGTCGCGCCACCTCGTCACCGAGGCGACGGTCGCCGAGATCGCCCGGGTGCTCCGGCCGGGCGGCCGCGTCCTGCTCTGCGTCGACTCCCTGACGCTCGGCATGGCGGTGCTGGCCGAGCAGAACTACTGGGCGCACCTGTCGGACGTGCCGAGCGCGGAGGTCGTCCTGGTGCCCTGGCCGGACGGCACGATCACCCGGTGCTTCTGGGCCGAGCAGCTCCGCGAGCTGCTCGCGGAGGTCGGCCTGGAGGTCGAGTGGATCAGGCCCCGCACGGCGCTGTCGCCGTCCACGGTCGAGCACGTGCTGTCCACGTCCCCGCAGGCGCTCGCCCGGCTGGTGCGCACCGAGCTGAACGCCCCGCCGGGCGACGAGTCCCTAGGCATGCACCTCCTCGCCAGCGCCCGCCGAAAGACATGACCCCAACCCGAGCCCCGACGCAGCACAAGGCGCGGGCCAGCACAAGGCGCGAACCCAGCGCAAGGCGCGGGCCAGCGCGAGGCGCGGACCCGGCAGGTGGCTCGGACCCGGCGGGAAGGGCAGGTCAGCGCATGGCGCGGTCGTGTTTGGCCTGGCAGGTGACGCAGCGGGCCGCGTCGGGGCGGGCTTCGAGGCGCCCCTCGGGGACCTGGTGGCCGCAGCCCTGGCACTGCCCGTAGACGCCCGCGGCGATCCGCTCCAGTGCGGCCTGGACCCCGCTGCGATGCCGCTGGAGCGACCCGAGCGCCGCCTCGACGCGGTCGCTGTCGGAAAGGGCGGAGCCGGCGTCCGCGGCGGAATTGTCGCGGCCCGGGTGCTCGCCCCGCAGAATCGCGATGGAGCGGTCCAGGTCGTCGAGCATGGCCTCAAGGCGGGAACGGGCGGCGGCGGTGTCCACGGTGCTCCGAACTCCTCGGGGTGGGCCCCGGGCATGGGGGCGTGCCTCCGACCGCCACCGCCCCCCGCCGGCGCCGGTCAGAACAACGTGCCGGAATGGTTGCCAGAACTATCCCCGTTTGTCGAGGGTTCTATGAGTTGTGGACCGTTGTTTTTCACGTTGTTGACCGCCTTTGAGACGGGATAGGCGTCCATCGTCCCGGCCATGGCGGGCACGAGCAGGCCGCGCACCTCCTCCACCTCGGTGAGCGCCGGGTCGAGCCAGGCGTCCCAGCGGTCCGGCTCGACGACCATCGGCATCCGGTCGTGGATGCGGCCGAGGTCGTCCGGCGCGTTCGTGGTGATCACCGTGCAGGTCCACACCCACTCGTCCTCGGGCGACTTCCAGAGCTCGTAGAGCCCCGCGATCGCCATGACCGACCCGTCCTTGGGGCGGATGTAGAACGGCTGCTTCGGCGGCTTCTTGGACTTCTTCTGCTTCTCGGCCGGGTCGGACGCCGCGGCCTCCGCCTCCTCGCCCTGGAGCGTGTACCACTCGAAGTAGCCGTCGGCGGGGAGCAGGCAGCGCCGCTTGGCGAACGCGCGCTTGTAGGACGGCTTCTCGTGCACCGTCTCGACCCGCGCATTGATCATCCGGGAGCCGATCGACAGGTCCTTGGCCCAGACGGGCACGAGCCCCCATCGCAGCGTCCGGAGCTGGCGGACGGCCGCCTCCTCCTCCGGCGCGTCCTTGGGCCGCCTTGTGAGGACGGCGGGGACCTGCTTGGTGGGGGCGACGTTATAGTCGGGCTGGATGTCGTCGTCGACGGCGTCGAGCTGCACCTGGAACTCGTCCAGCAGCTCCTGACGGGCCCGTGTCGTGGCATAGCGACCGCACATGGCTCCATCCTGCCCGCTTGAGGCGCGGAGCGGTGGGCATGTAGCGGGTCATGCGACCCATCACGACTCTGGCCCGCCCGTTCGTGGCGGCGCCGTACATCATGTCCGGCCTGGACTCCCTCCGGAACCCGCGCGAACGCGCCGAGCGGGTCGGACCGACCGTCAAGCCGATCGCCGACCGCGTCGACTGGCTGCCGAAGGACCCCGAGACCCTCGTCCGCATCCAGGGCGCGGTCAGCCTCGGCACCGGGACCCTGCTGCTGACCGGCAGGTTCCGGCGGCTGACCACGCTGCTGCTCGCCGCGCAGCTCGTCCCCGCGCTCGCGACCGAGCACCGCTACTGGACCGAGGACGACCCCGAGCGCCGCGCCAGCGAGCGCTCGCACCTGCTGAAGAACGCCGGGCTGTTCGGCGCGCTGCTGATGGCGGCGTCCGAGCCGCGCCGGCAGCCCCGCCTCGCCGAGCTGCGCCGCCAGGTGCACGACGCGCAGGTCAAGGGCGGCGCCGAGGCCAAGATCCTGCGCCGGGAGGCCGCGGCCACGCTGAAGGAGGCCCGCCGCGAGGCCGCCCGTCAGGTGGCGGAGGCCCGCGCGCAGGGCGGCCGGAAGGCGGCCAAGCAGGCCGCCAAGGCCGCGGCGGTCACCAAGGCCGTGAAGCTCGGGCGCAACGCGAAGAAGAGCAGGCGGAAGGGCCCGTCCTCGAAGGCCGCGCAGGCGGCCCAGGCCGTCCGGTCCGTGCCGGTCGGCCGCGCGGCCCAGGCCGTCAAGTCGGTGCCCGTCGGCCGCGCCGTGAAGGCGGGCAAGGCGGCCGGCGCCGGTGCCGCGAGCAAGGCGTCGACCGCGGGCAAGGCCGTCAAGGGCAAGGCCGTGGCCGCGGCCAAGCGCTGACCTGCCGAGCCGCCGGCACGGCGCCGCTTCCGTCCCGCCCGCCCCCGCTCCCCCGGCGGGGGCCGGCGGGACCGGCCGGCCGCCGGCTTCCCGAAGAAAACCTTAAAAGAGGCTCAAATCGGTTGAACCGCGTGCCGCGGCGGTCCCGTACTGCCACCTGACCGCCCGTTCCCTGGGGACCCACCGACCCGACGGAGACGCCCGGCCATGGCAGCACCCGGATCCACCGGCCGCCGGACCGGCGCCCTGCGGAACCCGTTCCGCAGACCGGCCCCGCCCGACCGGCCGCGGCCGGCTTCGGCCGCCGACGACGACCGCATCGTCGCCGAGCTCTATCGCGAGTACCATCGGCCCCTCCTCGCGTTCGTCCTGCGGCTGACCGGCGGTGACCGCCAGTGGGCCGAGGACGTCGTCCAGGAGACCATGATCCGGGCCTGGCGCAGCGCGGACCGGCTGGACGCACGGACGGCCTCGCTGATGCCCTGGCTCGCCACGGTCGCCCGACGTATCGTGATCGACAACCGGCGGCATCGCGACGTGCGGCCGCCGGAGGTCGGCGACGGCCCTCTGGAGAACCTGCCGATGGCGGACGAGATGGACGGCCTGCTCCACAAGGTCGTGGTGGCCGAGGCACTGGCCTCGCTCTCACCCGCCCACCGGCAGGTGCTCACCGAGACGGTGCTGCGCGACCGGACGGTGAACCAGGCGGCGGAGGTGCTGGGAATTCCGGTGGGAACGGTCAAGTCCCGCGTGTACTACGCGTTGCGCGCGCTGCGCGTCGCTCTGGAGGAAAGGGGCGTGACGGCATGAGCTCTCAAGTCGAGCACACCGATGTCGGCGCCTATGCGCTCGGCCTTCTCGAAGACGAGGACCGGCGTGCCTTCGAGGCGCATCTCGCCGGATGTGAATCGTGCACCGCCGAGCTCGCGCAAATGGCGGGCATGGCCGACGCCCTGGTGGGCGTCGGGCCGTTCCTGGAGTCGGCCGACGACCTCTCGGGCGGACCGGACCGCGGTTCCGGGGACGGTTCGGGCGGCGTCCCTCCCGTCCCCCGGGCACCGGCCCCGCGGGCGCCCGGCGGCGCGTCCGGGCTCGCCGCACCCGGGCTGGGCGCACCCGGGGAACCGGACGCCGACGGGCCCGTGGCGGACGTCTCGCCCCTCAGCCCGCCGGACCCCGGCGCGGAGGACCCGTCCGCCCCGCCGGCGCCGGTGATCGACATGCTGCGCCGCAAGCGGGAGGCCGAGCGGCGGTTCCGGCGCGGGACCTACATCATCGGGACGGCCGCCGCCGCCGTGCTGCTCGCCACCGGGGTGACGATCGGGTCGGCGGTGAGCGGCGGCGAGAAGACCGCTCCGGAGGATCCGCACGCGGCGCACGGCCCGGCCCAGGCGCTGGTCATCTGGGGCGAGCGGCATCAGGCCTCGAACCCGGCGACGGGGGCGTCCGGGGTGGTCGGGCTGGAGAGCAAGGCGTGGGGCACGCACGTCGGGCTGGAGCTCCGGGGGGTCAAGGGCCCGCTGAGGTGCCACCTGGAGGCCGTGTCCCGCACCGGTGAGCGGAGCGTCGTCACCGGCTGGCAGGTCCCGGCCAAGGGGTACGGCGTGCCCGGCTCGCCCGCGCCGCTGATCACGCACGGCGGCACGGCGCTGACGCGCGCCGACATCAGCCGTTTCGAAGTGCGGATCGACGGCGGCCAGGGCGGCACCCTGCTCACCATTCCGCTGTGACGCGTCCCTTCCGATAATCGGCGGCTGAAGCGAAACACGACCGCCCGGCACGGATTATCCCGTGCCGGGCGGTTTTCGCATGCCAGGACGGGTCCAGAAAAATAATCCGCGCCTATTGAACCCTTCGCGGACCCCTCGCCGTGCGACTGGGTGAAAGGGCCACGAGGCCACCACCATGCCGAGGTGGAAACGACCCTAGAGACCAGGGGAATTTCATGTCTGTTCGCATTTTCGTCATGCCCGCCGTCGCGGCGGCCGCGCTCATCGCCACGGGGGCGGGCGTGGCCGCGGCGACCGGCGGACTGCCGGGAATCTCGCACGCGTCGGCCGACGAGCCGGTCGGCGGCGGGGAGGTCACCTTCCTCGCCGCGAGCCTGAACGGGCGCAACGAGGTGCCGGTGAAGGGCGGCCCGGCCGTGGGCGACCGGGACGGCTCGGCGGTCGCGGTGATCCGCGTCCAGGGCGACCGGCTCTGGTACGCGCTGCGCTGGACGAACATCGCGGCGCCCACGGCGGGCCACATCCACCTCGGCGCGGCCGGGACGAACGGCGCGGTGAAGGTGCCGTTCTTCGCCGGGACGCTGCCTGCCACGTCCCGCGCGGTGACGGGGACCGTCAAGGTGACCGACAAGGCGGCGCTGGAGCAGCTCCGCACGAACCCGGGAGGCCTGTACGCGAACCTGCACACCGGGGAGTTCCCGGGCGGCGCCGTCCGGGGGCAGCTGCACAAGCTGAGCCGTCCGGCGGACCTGAACGGGGTGCTGAACGGCTCCGCGCAGCCGTCCCTCCAGTCGCTCGCGGACGGCGCGCAGGAGATCCCGGCCGCCGACGGCAAGAAGACCGGCGACCCGGACGGCCGCGCCACCGGCCTCGCGCGCAGCCACGACGGGATGGTGTCGTGGAACTTCACCTGGTCGTCGATCGCGCCGCCGACCGTCGGGCACGTCCACCAGGGCGCTCGGGGTGTGAACGGGCCGGTCGTCGCGGACCTGTTCGAGGCGCCCTCGGGGCTCCCGGCCACCGTGACCGGCCTCGCGGGCATGTCGCCCGTGGGCCCCGCCACCGCGCGGCGGATCATGAACGCGCCGGCGAACTACTACACGAACCTGCACACGGCCGAGTTCCCCGGCGGCGCGGTGCGCGGCCAGCTCGCCCCCGCGTCCGGGAGGGCGCCGCGGGCGTTCGCCAAGGCGGTCGTGGTGGGCGCGCAGATCTACCGCTGCACCCAGCAGGAGGGCGGCGGCCACGCCTTCACGCAGGAGGGCGTCTCCGCGTTCCTGCAGGACGGCATCCGGCACTCGTTCGTGCGGCCCGGTCCGGCGGGCCCGCCCCAGTGGATCGCCCCTGACGGCAGCGCCGTCACCGGCAAGGCCGTGACGAAGACGCCGCACGGCACCGGCAACATCCCCGAACTGGTCCTCGACGCCACGCAGTCCGGCGCGCCCGCGGGGCTGCTGTCCGGGACGACGCAGATCCTGCGCCTGAACACGGTCGGCGGCGTCGCCCCCGCCGGCGCCTGCGACCCGGCCGCGCGGCCCCTCGCGAAGGTCCCCTACCGGGCCGACTACGTCTTCCTCGGCTGATCCCCCGGCCGCAGGAAGGCCGCGCCCGCCGCACGTGAGGGTCCACAACGTGCGGCGGGCGCCCGCGCGTTCCGGCCCGCACCGCCCCGGACGCGCCCGATAACCTTGGACGCATGTCCTCTCAGCACTGGCCGGCCCCGGTCGCGCACGCCCCGGTCGACGCCACGGTGCCGCTGCCCGGCTCGAAGTCGATGACGAACCGGGCACTGATCCTCGCGGCCCTGGCCGAGGAACCGGTTCGCGTGACCCGTCCCCTGCGCAGCAGGGACACCGAGCTGATGGCCGGCGCGCTCCGCGCCCTCGGCACCGGCATCGAGGAGGACGCGGGCGACTGGCGGGTCCGGCCCGGCGAGCTGCGCGGCCCCGCCCGGGTGGACGTCGGCCTCGCGGGCACGGTGATGCGGTTCCTGCCCCCGGTCGCGGCGCTCGCGTCCGGGGAGGTCGCGATCGACGGCGACCCGCGCGCCCGCGAGCGGCCGATGGGCCCGATCATCGCGGCGCTGCGGGCGCTCGGCGCGGACATCGACGACGGCGGCCGCGGCGCGCTCCCCTTCGCGGTCCGCGGCGCGGGCACGGTGCCGGGCGGGTCCGTCGTGATCGACGCGTCCGGGTCGTCCCAGCTCGTGTCGGGGCTGCTGCTGGCCGCGCCGCGCTTCGAGAAGGGCGTCGAGGTCCGGCACGAGGGCCCGCCGGTGCCGTCGGCGCCGCACCTGGCGATGACCGTCCGCATGCTGCGCGAGGCGGGCGCGACCGTCGAGACGGACGAGAACACGTGGCACGTCGCGCCGGGTCCGCTGCGCGGCGGCGAGCGGGCCATCGAGCCCGACCTGTCCAACGCGGCCCAGTTCCTCGGCGCCGCGCTGGTCACCGGCGGCCGGGTCACCGTGCCCGGCTGGCCGTCCGACACGACCCAGCCGGGCGACGCGCTGCGCGGCCTGCTCGCCGCCATGGGCGCCGGCGTGGACCTCGGCCCGGACGGGCTGACCGTGCGCGGCGACGCGGGCGGCTTCGCCGGCCTGGAGGCCGACCTCCACGAGGTGGGCGAGCTGACGCCGGTCCTCGCCGCCCTCGCCGCCCTCGCCGGGTCCCCGTCCCGGCTGACCGGCATCGCCCACCTGCGCGGCCACGAGACCGACCGGCTCGCGGCGCTCGTCGCCGAGATCAACGGGCTCGGCGGGGACGCCCGGGAGCTGGCGGACGGCCTGGAGATCCGGCCGAGGCCCCTGCACGGCGGCGTCTTCCACACCTACGACGACCACCGCATGGTGATGGCCGCGGCCGTGCTCGGCCTCGCCGTCCCGGGCGTCGAGGTGGAGAACCCCGCCACGGTGGGCAAGACACTTCCAGGTTTCGCGGACTTGTGGGCGTCGATGCTCGCGCCCGCCTGAGGACAGGGGTTGGACCACTGGCACGCCGAGTACGGGACTACGACGAGGACGACGTCCGGGTGCGGCCCGGCCGCCGCGGGTCGCGCCCGCGCACCCGCCGCCGCCCCGCGCACGACGACGCGGTCCCCGGGTTCGTCACCGCGGTCGACCGGGGCCGCTACCGCGTCCTGGTGGACGCCGGGACCGCCGGCGAGCGCCCGGTCACCGCGATGCGGGCCCGCGAGCTCGGCCGCAAGGGCGTCGTCGTCGGCGACCGGGTGGCGCTCGTCGGGGACACCTCGGGCGACCAGGACACCCTCGCCCGGATCGTCCGCGTCGAGCCGCGGACGTCGTCGCTGCGCCGCACCGCCGACGACACCGACCCGTTCGAGCGGATCATCGTCGCGAACGCCGACCGGCTCGTGATCGTCACGGCGCTGGCCGACCCGGAACCGCGCCCCCGCATGATCGACCGGCAGCTCGTGGCGGCCTACGACGCCGGCATGGACCCCGTCCTCTGCCTCACCAAGGCCGACCTCGCCGACCCCGCCGACCTGGTCGCCGAGTACGCGCCGCTCGGCGTCCCGTACGTGGTGACGCGCCGCGGCGGCGACCTCGACGAGCTGCGAGGCTACCTCTCCGGCCACACGAGCGTGCTGGTCGGGCACTCGGGCGTCGGCAAGTCGACGCTGGTCAACGCCCTCGTCCCGGACGCCGAGCGCGCCGTCAGCCACGTCAACGCGGTCACCGGCCGCGGCCGGCACACCTCGTCGTCGGCGCTCGCGCTGGAGCTCCCGGACGGCGCCGGCTGGATCATCGACACGCCGGGCGTCCGCAGCTTCGGGCTGGCGCACGTCAAGCCGGAGAACGTGATCAACGCGTTCGAGGACCTCGCCGAGGGCGCCGCCGAGCGCTGCCCGCCGCACTGCGACCACTTCCAGGAGGACTGCGGCCTGGACGAGTGGGTCGCCGAGGGCCACGCGAGCCGCGCCCGCCTGGACTCCCTCCGCCGCCTCCTGTCCAGCCGCGAAGGCACCGACCGCGACCCCGACCCCGCCCGCGACCAAGCCCCCGAAGCCGACCAGGACGCCGACCAGGAGACCGCTCCCGAGACCGACCGCGAGACCGACCGCAGGAGCGATCCCGAAGCCGACCGAGAGGCCGACCCCGAGGCCGATTCCGACGTCAATGTCGAGGCCGACCGCGAGGCGGACGGGGCGTCGTAGACGACGGACCGGCCCGAACGCCGGGACTGAAGCGAATCGGCCCGGCCCGCACGCGAGCGCGTTGGCGACGCGGGGAGGCGAGCCTCCTCGCGAAGATCGCGAAGCGATGCAGCGTCCGCACAAGCACGGTCAGGAGGCGAGCCACCAGGCGAGGCTCCTCGGGCCGGGATTGCGAGAACACCGCCGCCAGGCGAGCCCCCGGGCCGGGGTTTGCGAGAACACCGCCACCAGGCGAGGCTCCCTGGGCCGGGGTTGCGAGAACGCCGCCGCCAGGCGAGGCCCCTGGGCCGGGGTGCCTAGAGGCTTCCGGGGGCGCATAAGTACAGCGGCCGTAACGGATCTGCGTGAAGATAGCCGCATGGAACGGCGGACGGTGCTCAAGGGGGTTGTGCTCGGGGCGTTCGCTGCGGCTGGGTGCTCGGACGATGGGGATCCGCCGTCTCGCACGGGGGGTGCGTCCACGGCGGCGCGGTCCTCGGCGCGGCCTACTGGGCCCGCTGATTGGAACGCGCTCGCCGCGGGGCTGGAGGGGCGGCTGGTCCGTCCGAGTGACGCGTCCTATGACGACGCCAAGCGGCTCTACATCCCGAAGTACGACGATGTCCGTCCGCTGGGCATCGCCTACTGCGCGTCTCCGGCGGACGTGTCCGAGTGCGTGCTGTTCGCCGCCCGCCAGAGGATGCCCGTGGCGGTGCGGTGTGGCGGCCACAACTACGCCGGCTGGTCCACCGGGAAGGGGCTCGTCATCGACGTCTCCCCCATGGACGAGGTCGCGCGCGACGGCGACCGCGCCACGGTGGGGGCGGGGACGCGGCTGGTCGATCTCTACGACCGGCTGGCCCGGGACGGCGTGACCGTCCCGGCGGGGAGCTGCCCCACGGTGGGGGCGGCGGGGCTGACGCTCGGCGGCGGGCTCGGCGTGACGTCCCGCGCGTACGGGCTGACCTGCGACGTGCTGGAGTCCGTCGACGTCGTCACGGCGGACGGGCGGCGGCTGACCTGCGACGCGCGGCGCGACGCCGATCTCTACTGGGCGTGCCGGGGTGGGGGCGGCGGCAACTTCGGGGTGGCGGTGTCGTTCACGTACCGCACGCACGGGACGGACGACGCGACCCCGTTCTCGATGCGCTGGCCGTGGGGGCAGGCGGCCCGGGTGGTCCGCGGGTGGCAGCGCTGGGCACCGTCCGCGCCGGACGAGGTGTGGACGAGCCTCCAGCTCAACTCCCAGCCCGCCGACGGGACGCCGAGCGTGGAGGTCTCCGGGTTCGCGCTGGCGGACGCGGCCCGCCATATCGAGTCCCTCACCGCCGCCGTGGGCGCCGACCCGGCCACGTCCAGTTCGCGGAGCCGCCCTTACATGGACGCGATGCTGTTCATGGGGGGTTGCAGCGGGCGCACCGTCGAGCAGTGCCACGGTCAGGGCTCGCTTCCGGGGCAGAAGCCGGCCGGGAGCTTTCCCCGCACGAATTACGACGGGAAGTCCCATATCGCGTACCGGCCGCTGCCGGACGACGCGATCAGTGCTTTGCTGCGGCGTTTCGAGGAGGGCAACGGCGTCGCCGACCGGTCCGTGCTGATGGACGCGATGGGCGGCGCGATCCAGCGGGTGCGGCCCGACGCCACCGCGTTCCCGCACCGGCGGGCGCTGTTCTGCGTCCAGTACCTGGCACCGGACGCGGGGTGGCTGCGGGCGACGCACGCGGCGATGGAGCCGCACCTGGGCGGCAGCGCCTACGTCAACTACGTCGACCACGAGCTGGCCGGGTGGGCGCGGGCCTACTACGGCCCCAACCTGGACCGGCTCAGGAAGGTGAAGGCCGCCTACGATCCCGGCAGGCTGTTCACCTTTCCCCAGGCGATCGCCTAGCCCCGCTCAGTCGGCGGGGGCTCCGTCTTCGTGAGGGGGGCGGTCGAACAGGGAGCGGGCCCGTTCCTCGGCCTCGTTCAGGGCCTTGACGTGTTCGGGGGCGAGCTCCTCCACGCAGCGGGTCATCTCCTCGGTGACCTGGCTGAACGCGCTCTCCTCCGCGCCGCGCAGGGCGGCGCGGACGCTCGCGGAGCGGGCGCCGAGCGCGGCCCACTCCAGTTCGAGGCGGGCGACGGCCTCGTCGAAGGCCCGGGCCGTCTGCGCGCCCGCGTCCTTCAGCTCCTCCGGGATGGGGCCGCGGCCGGCCTTGCGGGCGTGGCTGGACAGGGTGGAGATGCGGCTGGCGAGCGACAGGCCCTCGCGGGCCAGCGGGAGCACGTCGTGGATCAGGTCCGTGACCGCCTTGGCCAGCTCCTCGACGCGGGTCAGCAGCGTCTGCGTCGCCTCCTCCAGGGCCGCGGAGGTGCGCCCGGCGACGCGTTCGGCCACGTCCTGCTGCTGCTTGGTCAGCGCCGGGACGACGTCGCTGTCGAGCCGGCGCCGCAGCTCCTGCTCGCGGGCGGCGCGGTCGTCCGGCCCGGCGCGCTCGGCCCAGTCGGCCCAGACCCGCTCGATCCGCTCCTCCCCGGAGGCGGCGATCTCCGCCGTGATCTCCTCCAGGGCCTCGCCCGCGCGGGCCTTGAGCCGTTCGACGCGCCCGTAGAGCGCGTCGCGCTTGAACGGGTCGTTGAGCTCGTTGAGCTGCGCCTGCAATCGACGGGACACATCGATGGCGTGCTCGGCC
This sequence comes from Actinomadura fibrosa, assembly GCF_900659615.1. Taxonomy (GTDB): domain Bacteria; phylum Actinomycetota; class Actinomycetes; order Streptosporangiales; family Streptosporangiaceae; genus Spirillospora; species Spirillospora fibrosa. The sequence continues at coordinate 25,376 of NZ_CAACUY010000037.1, forward strand.
AGGGGGACGAGCCGGTCGGCGAGCTCGTCGAGCGTCTGCGCCCGGCGTGGGTCGGTCAGCTCGGCCACCCACCCGGGAAGGTCGTGCGCCATGCGCCCATGCTGCCACTCGCGGGGCCCCGGCACCGCCCGGCGCGCCCCGCGGGGCGGCCGAAAAGGGGTAACGGCCCGGGTAAGTGTGTCGGCGCGCGGCGTGATCGCGGTAGCGTGGCACGCCGTGGCGGGCTATTCCGATGACCTCCGTCTCGCGCACGTGCTGGCGGACGGGGCCGACGACATCACGACCAGGCGCTTCCGCGCGCTCGATCTGGACATCGAGACCAAGCCGGACCTGACGCCGGTCAGCGACGCCGACCGCAGCGTGGAGGAGCAGATCCGCGGCACGCTGAAGCGCGCCCGGCCGCGGGACGCGGTGCTCGGCGAGGAGTACGGCCGGACCGGGTACGGCAACCGCTGCTGGATCATCGACCCGATCGACGCCACGAAGAACTTCGTCCGCGGCGTCCCGGTGTGGGCGACGCTGATCGCGCTGATGGAGAACGACGAGATCGTGGTGGGCGTCGTGTCGGCGCCCGCGCTGACCCGCCGCTGGTGGGCGGCGCGCGGCGGCGGCGCCTGGACGGGCCGCAGCCTGACCCGCGCCACGCGGATGAGCGTGTCGTCGGTGACGGACCTGTCGGACGCGTCGCTGTCGTTCTCCAGCCTGGGCGGCTGGGAGGAGCAGGGACGGCTCGACCGGTTCCTGGAGCTGTCCCGCTCGGTGTGGCGGACGCGGGCGTTCGGCGACTTCTGGTCGCACATGATGGTCGCGGAGGGCGTGGTCGACATCTCGACCGAGCCGGAGGTCTCGCTGTGGGACCTGGCCCCGCTCCAGGTGATCGTCGAGGAGGCCGGCGGGATGTTCACCGACCTGTCCGGCGTTCCCGGGCCGGACGGCGGCAGCGTCCTGTGCACGAACGGCAAGCTGCACGCGGAGGTCCTGCGCACGCTCGGCGGCGGCCAGCTCTCGCTGCGCATCTGAGCGTCCCCGATCGAACCCTGTCAGGGAATGACCAGGGGTCGATCGTCCTGGCTTCCGGGGTGACTCGCGACATATCGTGGAACAGCGGTCGCCGGACGGCCGTTGACATGATGGGCGGCCCGTATCGGAGGTAGAAGATGTCGACCCAGACCAAACTCGTCATCGGCGGCGTCGTCGTCGGCTTCCTGACCCTGTTCGTCTTCCCCTGGTGGCTGAGCGCGCTGATCATCCTCGGCGTCATCGGGGCGCCGCTCGTCGGCTACCTGATGCTCGACCCGTCCCAGCGCCGCCGGGTGCGGGCGCAGGGCCGCAAGCGCCTGGGCAGCTGAACCGCTCGGCAGCTGAGCCGTCCGGGAGCCGGGACGACCGGCTCCGGCGGGGTGGCGGGGCCCCGGTGCCCCGCCGGGCGCCCGGCCCGTAGGGTGCGGGCGTGACGCAGACACGGATCGGCGTGGTGGGGGCCGGGATACTCGGGCTGGCGATCGCGCGGCGGCTCGCCGAGACGCGGCCGGACGCAGCGGTGACGGTCCTGGAGAAGGAGGACCGGGTCGCCGCGCACCAGACGGGGCACAACAGCGGCGTCGCGCACGCGGGCCTGTACTACGCACCGGGCTCGCTGAAGGCGACGCTGTGCCGCCGCGGCATCGGGCTGCTGAAGGAGTACTGCGCCGACCGCGGCCTTCCCTACGAGGAGTGCGGCAAGGTCGTGGTCGCGCGCGACGCGTCCGAGCTCGGGCCGCTCGCGGAGATCGAGCGGCGCGCCACCGCCAACGGGGTGCCGGGGCTGCGGCGGCTGGACGCGGGCGGGCTGCGCGAGATCGAGCCGCACGCCGCCGGGGTGGCGGCGCTGCACTCCCCCACGACCGCGATCGTCGACTTCCCCGCGGTGGCCCGCGCGTTCGCCGCGGACGTGCGGGACGGCGGCGGCGAGGTGCGGCTCGGCTTCGAGGTCGTCCGGCTGGGACGGGCCGGCGACCGGGTCCGGGTCGCCTCGCCGGAGGAGGAGCTGGTCTTCGACCGGCTGGTGGTGTGCGCCGGGCTCCAGTCCGACCGGGTCGCGCGGCTGGCGGGCGACGCCCCCGCGCCCGCGATCATCCCGTTCCGCGGCGAGTACTACCGGCTCGTCCCCGAGCGGACGGACCTGGTCCGCGGCCTGATCTACCCGGTGCCCGACCCGCGGTACCCGTTCCTCGGCGTGCACTTCACCCGGCGCGTGGACGGCGGTGTCGACGTCGGCCCGAACGCCGTCCTGGCCCTGGCCCGGGAGGGGTACCGGTGGCGCGACGTCCGTCCGGCCGACCTGTGGGAGACGCTGCGCTGGCCCGGGTTCCGCCACATGGCGCGGCGGCACTGGCGGACGGGCGTCAAGGAGCTGTACGGGTCGGCGGTCCGGAGGGCCTACGTCGCCGAGGCGCGGGCCTTCGTGCCCGACCTGCGGGTGGACGACGTCGTCCCCGCCCCCGCCGGTGTCCGGGCCCAGGCGGTGGACCCGGACGGCTCCCTCGTGGACGACTTCCGCATCGGGCGAGTCGGCCCGGTGGTGACCGTCCGCAACGCCCCGTCGCCCGCCGCGACCTCGTCCCTGGCGATCGCCGAGTACGTCACCGACCGGATCTGACCGGCTCCCCCGGCGATCTGACCGGCTCCCAGGCTCAGCTGTACCAGAGCTTGCGGTCGTCGCCGCGCGGGTCGTTGACGACCTCGTCGGCGGCGCCGTCGAACAGCTTGACGGCCCGCGCGGACGGGTCGAACCGCGGCCAGCCGGGGTCGCCGTCCGCCGCGAAGGCGATCCAGGCGCGGTGCATGGCGTCCGCGAGGGCCTGCGGCGGGTTGGGCCCGGCCAGCTCTTTCGCCTCGTCGCCCAGGTTGTCGAAGACGAACCCCAGCTCCAGGGCGTGGCAGGCGCCGAGGTCGTGGTTCGGGGACCGCCAGCCGAACTCGTACATCCAGGTCCCGCCGGTGCCGCCGGCGGCGGCGTGCGCGTCGGCGGCGCGGTTCGCGGGGATACGGAAGATGCTGTCGGTGATGATCGCCGCGAGCAGCTCGCCCGCGGACATCTCGGGGTGCCGGTCGCGGTAGGCGGACGCGATCGCCGACGGGACGCCCATCCCGGCGGTCACCGCGCCGATGAAGTCGTGGGTGAGGGCGCCCGCGAGGCCGGACGGCATCAGGAACAGCCGGAACTCCTCGGAGGTGTAGCCGAGCAGGAGGTCCACGTCGCGTCCGGCGCCGTCGCGCAGCGCGTCCTCGGGGCGCCGGGCGAGCAGCTCGCCGTCCAGGACGGGGGTCAGCGACATCGCGCCCGCGGCGGTGGTGGCGCCCCAGCGGCCGGGGTCGGGGAGCGCGGCGACCTCGGCGGCGACGGCGGCCTGCACCGGCACGATCGCGGCGGGGTCGAGCGCGGCGAAGCCCTCGGCGGTCGGCTCCACGCCGAGCCGCGCCGCCATCTCGCGGGTGACGAGCAGGGCGTCGTCCGGGTCCTGGGCGACGCTCCCGGCGCCGCTCTGCGCGATGGCCCGCCCGAACAGGCCGAGGTCGAGGGACAGCAGCGTGGTGACGCTCATCCCGCCCGCGGACTCGCCGAAGACCGTGACCCGGTCCGGGTCGCCGCCGAAGCCCGCGATGTTGTCGCGGACCCACTCCAGCGCGGCGATCTGGTCGAGCAGCCCCCGGTTCGCGGGGGCGCCGGGCAGGTGCGCGAAGCCCTCCACGCCGAGCCGGTAGTTGATCGTGACGCAGACGGCGCCGTCGCGGGCGAAGTTGCGGCCCTCGTAGACGCCGACGGCGCCGGACCCGTTGCGGAACGCGCCGCCGTGAATCCACACCATGACCGGCAGGCCGGACGCCGCGTCGGCGCCGGCGGGCGTCCAGATGTTCAGGTTCAGGCAGTCCTCGCCCGGGATGTCGGGATCGGGCAGGAGCCGGTCGTAGGGGCGCGGGTAGCCGGGCTTGGGCGCGGTCGGGCCGTACTCGACGGCGTCGCGGACGCCGTCCCAGGGCTCCGGGGGCTCCGGCGGGCGGAACCGGTTCGCGCCGAACGGGGGCGCGGCGTAGGGAATGCCCAGGTAGGCGGTGACGCCGTCCCGCGTGGTGCCGCGGACCCGCCCGTACGCGGTGCGAACGACCGCCTCCATGCCGCCTCCGATTCTAGAACTCGATTCGACATCAGAGAGCGTACGGGACGCGGCGGCCCGTCGGAACGCGCCCGGCGTCAGTTGCCGGTGGCCCCGTCGGGCTCCGTCCCCGCCGCCCTCGCCGCCGCTCCCGATGCCGCTCCCGGGCCCGTTCCCGGCTCTGGCGCCGGGGTGAGCATCCGGGTCAGGTAGCCGCGGGCGAACGCGCGGATGGCGTCCTCGCCGTCCAGCGCGAGCCCGCCGCCCGGGACGAGCAGCAGCGACACGGCGACGCGCAGCAGGACCTCCGCGACGGTGGCGGCGTCGCCCGCGGCGGCGGGACGGGCGCGGTGGAGCCGGTCGGCGAGGATGTCGCGGGCGGCGAGCATGACCGCGCCGCCGTTCATGCTGAGCTGCGGCAGGAACGCCTCGGGCTCGCTCTCCACGACGCGCGCGAGCAGCGGGTGCGCGCGGGCGCTCTGCAACCCGGCCACGAACCCCTCGACGACGGCGTCCTCCGGCGACGCGAGGTTCTCGGTGGCCTCGGCGATCGCGGTGAGGAAGCGGCGGACCTCCCGCAGGATCACCGCCTGGAGGAGCTGCTCCTTGTTGGTGAAGCGCCGGTAGATCGTCGTGCGGGCGACGCCGGCGCGCTTGGCGACGTCCTCGACGCTGACGCGGCGCAGCCCGTAGGTCTCAAACTCGGCGAGCGCGGCGTCCAGGATGCGGGTGTCCAGGCCGTCGGCGTCCTCGGCCCCCAGCGAGAGCCGGGCCAGCAGCCCGCCCGCCTGGGTCGCGTCCATCGTCATAGCGGCACCTTAACCGTGCGGGAACCGTGCGGAACCGGGAGTCGGGCGTGCGGATGCAACACAGCTACAATAATCGTAGATCTGTTCTTTCGCTTGCTTCCACGGCGGTGCACATGACGGACGAGCCCGGCCCCACCCCGCTCGGTCCCGGGTCGCTGACCTGGCGGTACTTCGGCGACACCCGGATGCTGCTCGTCGGGCCGCGGGCGGCGGTGCTGCAGAACATGCTCCCGGCGCTCGGCCAGGGCGTCCTCGACCACTCGGTGTTCTTCTCGGAGACGTTCGCGCGGCTCAAGCGGTCCGCCGGGCCGATTCTCGACACCGTGTACGGCGGGGAGCGCTCGGCGGAGACCGGTCGGAAGGTCCGCGACTACCACCGCGACATCAAGGGGACGATGCCGGACGGCTCCCGCTACCACGCACTCGACCCCGAGACCTATTACTGGGCGCACGCCACCTTCCTCGACCACATGCTGTACGGCATCGAGACCTTCATCCGCCCCTTGGACGAGGCGGAGAAGCGCCGGATCTACGACGAGTCGAAGACCTGGTTCCGGATGTACGGGGTGAGCGACCGGGCGATGCCGGAGGACTGGGAGGCGTTCCAGGCGTACTGGAAGCGGATGCTCGACGAGGAGATCGTCGCGCACAGGACCGCCCGGTACGGCGTCGGCTACGTCACGAAGGGCCTGCCCGCGCCGCCCAAGGTCCCGGCGCGGCTGTGGCGCGCGGTGTCGCCGCCGCTGAACGCCGTGGCCCGGTTCATCACCGTCGGCGGCCTGCACCCCCGGATGCGGGAGCTGCTCGACCTGCCGTGGAGCGCCGCCGACGAGCGCCGGTACCGGCGGTTCGCGGCGGCCGTCCGCGCCGGGAACCGGCTGTGGCCGCTGCTGCCGGAGGCCGTCCGCTACCTGCCCCAGGCCCGCCGCGCCCGCACCGCCACCCGCGCCGCCGCCGCCCGGGACGGTCAGGACCCGGATCGGATGCGGGCGTCGTAGCCCTTCCTCGCTTCGGGGTCGTAGTCCAGGAAGAGGGTGTCGAGCCCGTACCGGCGGGCGACGGCCCGCTTGAGGACGTCGGGGAACAGCGCGCCCAGCCGGATCTGCGCGCCGAGCCGCTTGGGCACCACGACCTGCGGGCGCGGGCGGGCGATCAGGTCGACGATCGCGGCAGCGATCTCCTCGGGCTCGCAGTTGCGCTGGCCCTTGGGGCTGCGCGTCCCGGCCACCAGATCGGTGTTGGTGAACGTCGGCAGCACGGCGCTGACGTGCACGCCGCGGTCGCGGACCTCCAGCCGCGCCGCCTCGGTGAACGCCACCACGGCGGCCTTGCTGGCGTTGTAGAGGGCCAGGCCCGGCGTCGGCATGACCCCGGCCACCGACGCGACGTTGATCACGTGGCCCCGGCCGCGCGGCAGCATCCGGTCCAGGGCGAGCTTGGTGCCCAGCATCACCCCGTGCACGTTGATGTCCAGGCAGCGGCGCGCGTCGGCGTCGCTCTCCCCCGTCACCGGCCCGATCGGCATGATCCCGGCGTTGTTGATCAGGACGTCCAGCCGCCCCGCCGACTCCTCGACCTTGGCCAGGAACGCCGCGAACGACTCGCGCGAGGTCACGTCCACGGCGAACGAGACGACGCCCAGGACGTCCGCCGCGTCCTTGGCCGCGCCCTCGTCGATGTCGCCGATCACGACGGTGGCGCCGCGCGCCTTGAGCGCGCCGGCGGTGGCCAGCCCGATGCCGCGCGCGGCACCGGTGATCGCGACGACCTTGCTCATCGGCCTTCCTCCAGACTGTCGAGCCGGACGGGCAACCCGTCCTTGGGCGAGGGCAGTGAGGTCGTGTCCAGCGGCCACTCGTAGCGCGCGGGCACGCTCCACCGATACCGCTGGAGCACCTGGTGCAGGATCGACTTCACCTGCATACCGGCGAAGTACATGCCGATGCACTTGTGCGCGCCGCCGCCGAACGGCGACCACGCGTACTTGTGGACCTTGTCCTCGCGGCGTTCCGGGCCGAACCGCTCCGGGTCGAACCGCTCGGGGTCCGGCCACCACTCGGCCATGTGGTGGTTGGTGAGCGTCGGGACGACCACGGTGGTGCCCTCGGGGATGTGGAAGCCGAGGATCGAGGTGTCCTTGACGACCTTGCGGGGCAGCGCCGGGACGGGCGCCACCATCCGCAGCGCCTCCTTCATCACCATGTCGATGCCGGTCAGCTCGTCCAGGTCGGCGTAGTCGAGGCCGGGCCCGCCGCGCCGCGCGGCGAGGGCGAGCGACTCGTCCCGGAGCCGCTCCTGCCACTCCGGGAACTTGGCCAGGTAGTACGCCATCGTGGTCAGCGTGATCGTGGTCGTGTCGTGCGCCGCCATCAGCGCGAAGATCATGTGGTTGACGACGTCCTCGTCGGTGAACCGGTGGCCGTCGTCGGTCTCGGCCGCGCAGAGCGCGGCGAACAGGTCGTCGCCGCCGTCGCGGCGCTTGGCGGGCAGGTGCCGGTAGAAGAACTCCTCCAGCACCTTGCGGGCCTGGAGGCCGCGGTGCCAGCGCAGCCCGGGCACGGGGAAGCGCACGTAGGCCGTCCCGGCGCGGACGGCGTCGATGAACGCGCCGTTGACGCGGTCGCGCTCCGCCCCGTCCAGCTCGACGCCCATGAACACGTCGGTGGCGAGGTCGAGCGTGAGCTGCTTGACGTGGTCGTAGACCTTGAAGTCCCGCCTGGGCTCCCAGGCGTCCAGGCCCTGGACGATGCCGGGCGCCATCGCCTCCATGTAGGCGTGCAGCCGCTTGCGCGTGAACGCCTGCTGCATGATGCGCCGGTGGTGCAGGTGCTCGTCGAAGTCGAGCAGCATGATGCCGCGGTAGAAGAACGGCCCGATGAAGTAGCTCCACGCGGGGCCGTTCGCGAACGCCTTGTCGCGGTTGACCAGCACGGCCTCGGCGGCCTCCGGGCCCTGCACGGTCACGGTCCGCTGCCCGAGCAGCCACCCCCAGGCGACCGGGCCGTACTTCTCGTAGCGCTCGCGGGCCACCTCGAACGGCCGCCGCATCACGGCGAGGGTGTTGCCGATGTAGGGGACGCCGGGCACGCCGGGGACCGCTTTGAGGCCGCTGCCCTCCGGCGGCGGCGCGAGGACGCTCGTCATGGACCCTCCGGACGCCCGGCCCGGCGTGATCCGGCCGGACGCGCAACAAATGAGCGGAATCTGTCGCTTTGTTGTAACGCAGGGAGCGCCCGTAAGTCCAGGCTTATCGGCCGCCGACTTGCCCCGGGGCCCATGCGGCCAAGGGTCAGCGGGCCTGGCGGGCGGCGCGGGCCTTGAGGAGCCGCCGTCGCGCCGCGTCCGTCAGCGGCCGGTACGCGCCCGACGCGTCGCGGTAGAACGTGCGGCCGTCCCCGGCGGGCGGGACGCCCTCCTCGCTGAGCGGCACCGTCCGCAGCCTCCGCCCCGCCGTGACCGGCACCTCGTCCACCACCCGGACGATCGCCGGGCGCAGCCCCGGCTCCACCCGCAGCAGCGCCTCCGACAGGTCGACCGGCCTGACCTCGTCCTGGTCGGGGTCGCAGACGCTGACGGCGGCCGCGGCCAGCTCGTGGTCCCCCGCCGGGATGCCGTACACCGCGACGGCGTCGATGTAGGGCAGGTCGCCGAGGGCGTCCCGGATCGGGCCCGGCGGGACGATGCCCTCCGCCGTGCGGATCAGCTCGGCGTCCCGTCCGACCAGCCAGAAGTCGCCGTCGGCGTCGCGGCGGAACAGGTCCCCGGTGATCGTCCAGGCGTCCTCGGGGGCGAACGCGCCGCGGACGGGACGGGCCGCCGCGCCAAGGGCCGACGGCCGGACCCGCGCGAGCAGCATGCCGATCTCGCCGGGCTCGCATTCGATCGCGAACCCGTCCGGTCCCTCGGCCAGCCGGCCGCGCTCCAGGTCGTAGCGGGCGAGCCGCACCGCCGCGCTGCCCGGCAGGGGCCGCCCGAGCGAGCCGGGCTTCTTGCCGCTCAGGTTGACCAGGATCGTCTCGCCCTCGGTCGAGGCGTAGAACTCCAGCACCCGCGCCGGGGCGAACCGCTCCTCCACCCGGCGCCACAGGCCGCGCGGCATCCCGGAGCCGATGAACAGCCGGACCGCGTGGTGCCGCTCCCCCGGATGCGGCGGCGCCTGCACGAGGTCGCGCAGCAGCGTCCAGGTGTAGGACGCGACGGTCACCCCGTACCGGCGCGCCTCGTCCCAGAACGTCTCGGGGTCGTAGGCGCTGGCCAGCGCGAGCCTCGCGCCGCCCGCGACGGCGCCGCCGAGGCTCATCAGCAGCGCGGACGGGTGCTGGATCGGCGTGATGCTGAACACCGTGTCGGACGGCGACAGCGCCGCCGACGACGCCGTCCCGAACGCCGACAGCGCCCACCGCCGGTTCGTGATGCGGCTGGCGCGCAGGTGCTCGCCGTCGCCGCTGAACACCACGAACGCGAGGTCGCCGGCGCGTCCCGGGTTGGGCCGGTACCAGCCGGGCGGCTCCACCTCGTCGGGGTCGATGCGCTCCATGTCCACGAGCCCGCCCGCGCCGGCGTCCCCGCGGCGTCCGGCGCCGCCGAGCAGGTAGGCCTGGACGCCGTCGAGGCGGGCCGCCGCCGCAGCGTGCTCGGGGTCGGCGACGACCCGCGCGACCTGCCCGAGCCGCGCCTCGGCGGCCGGGTCCCCGTCGGGGCGCAGCAGCACCGCGACGGCGCCGAGCCGGCTCAGCGCCGCGACCAGCGCGAGCGCCGTCGGCCGCGTCCCCATCAGCACGCCGACCGCGTCGCCCTGCCGGACGCCGATGTGGATCAGCCCGCGGACGACGGCGTCGATGCGCCGCTTGGCCGCGTCGTGCGTGTACGCGCGCCCCTGGTAGAGGAAGAACACCTCGCCCGGCATGCGGGCGGCCTGCTCGTCCAGCAGCAGCCCCATCGACATGCGCGTGGTGGAGTGGATCCGCTCCAGCCGGGCCAGCCGCGGCAGGTTCTGCGCGGCCTCCCCGGCGAGCTGCCGGGTGCCCCGGACGGCCCGCGCGGCGGTCACGGCGGCGGACCGGGCGGCGCTCGTCCCGATGCCCACCGCGAGCTGGAGCCCGTACCCGGCGGGGCCGCCCGGCAGCCCGGCGGCGGGGGCCTCCTCGTCCCCGGTGACGGGCGCGACGATCTCCGGCAGGTCGGCGGCGCCGTCCCGCCAGTGCGCCCACCCGGCGACCGCGGGCCACGTCTGCGCGATCGCGAGGCTGCCGACGACCAGCCCGAAGTGCCCGGCCCGCAGCGACGCCTCGTACACCTGGGCGCGCGGCGCGGCCCGCCGGATGCCGCGGACCATCGGCGGCGCCGCGATCTCGTCCACCTCCCCGACGAACGTGAGCACCGGGCAGGTGATGTCGGCGAGCGTGACGAGCCGGTCGCCGATGACGAACCCGCCGGTCAGCATCCGGTTGTGCTGGATGAACTGGCGGATGAACTCCGCAAGCGCCGGGCCCGGCCACGACACCCAGCCCTCCCGCTCCAGGAACCGCCGCTGCCGCTCGCGCGGCGCGAGCCGCTCCCGGTCGTGGAGCTGGAGGATGAACTCGACCCGCGACCGCACCGACTTCACCGGGCTGAGGAGCTGGAACCCGAGTCGCGTCACCCAGCCCGGCACCGCGAAATTCCCCAGGAGCGCGTCGGGGATCCGCTCGACGCCCTCGGCCGCGAGCCAGCTCGGCAGCCCGAACGGCAGCCCGACGCTCGTGTCGGCGGGGCTCCCGAACGTCACGACCGACTCGATGCCCTCGCTCCGCCGGTACGCCGCCGCCTGGTAGACGAACATGCCGCCCTGCGAGTACCCCGCGAGGTGGACGTCCCGCCCGGTGATCCGGCGGATCCGGTCCACGGCGTCGCTCACCGCGAGAACGTGGTCGGAGACCGTCCGCTCCAGCCCGCCCGGCTCCCGCTCAGGGGCGCCGAAGTCCACCACCCACGGGTCCACGCCGAGCCGGTGCAGCACGCCGACCGCGCTGACCCGCGAGGAGATGTCGTACACCTCCGCGGTGATCATCAGCGGCGGGACGAGCAGCACCACCGGCCGCTTCCCGTCCGCGTCCCCGGCGGGCTCCGCGTCCGGGAAGTAGTGCCGCAGCCGGTAGATCCGCTGCTCGGTCACGACCTCGCACGGAGACGCGTCCTCGTCGGTGTCGAACCCGCCGAAACGGGCGACCTCCAGGGCGTTCTGGGCGGTGGAGCCCAGGCGGGAACCCAGGCGGAGCAGCGTCTTCGCAACAGGCGGCATCGTCGACCTCTCAGAGCGTCAACGACATGTTGTCCGTTATCACCGGCTTTAGCAATCGGAGCGCGAAGGCGCCCCGCGCGGGCTCAGCCGACGATGCGGGCACCGTCCATCCGGCCCGCCTGGAGCCGCTCCCACATGTACCGGCGGCGCGGCTTGCCGCTGGACGTCCGCTGGATCAGCCCGGTGCCGACCACGATCGTCACGTCCACGTCGTCCCCGACCCGCCGCCGCAGCATCTCGCGGACCTCGGGCGTCCACGCGTCGTCGTTCGTCTCGGCGAACAGCGCCAGGCCCTTCTGGCCCGCGCCCGGCACGCCGACCACCACGATCCGGCCCTTGCCGAGCCCGCTCACCTCGGCGATCTTGGCCTCCAGGTCCTCGACGTAGACGGAGCGGCCGCGGACCTTGATGCTGTCGCCCATCCGGCCGAGCACGAACAGCTGGCCCTCGTGGAAGAACCCGGCGTCCCCGGTGTAGACCTTGCCGTCGATGAACCGGGTCGACTTCGCCTCCGCGCCCGCGTAGTAGCCGGGGCACGCCGACTCGCCGCCGACCACGATCTCGCCGAGCAGCCCCTCGGCCAGCTCGTTCCCGGCGTCGTCCACGATCGCGACCGGGACGTCCTCCTCCGGCGTGCCGCAGCCGACGACCCAGCCCGCCTTCGCGCCGAGCGACTCCGCGCCCAGCGTGTGCCGCTCCAGCATCCGGACGGGCTGCCCGAACGCCAGCGACTCCGGATCGGGCCGCACCGCCAGCGGATCGCGGTTGACGTGGTCCATCGTGACCAGCAGCGTCGTCTCCGCCATCCCGAACGCCGGCTTGAACGCCGTCCGCGAGAACCCGTACGGCTCGACGAGCTGCGCGAACACCTCCAGCGCGTGCGGGTCGATCGGCTCCGCGCCGATGATCGCGGTCTTCCAGCCGGACAGGTCGAGCCCGTCCAGCTGGCCGGGCTTGACCCGCCGCGCGCAGTACGCGTACGCGAACGGCGGCGCCGCCGTGTGCGCGGCCTCGGCGAAGCAGCGGATCCAGCGCGCGGGGTCGCGGATGAAGTGGTCGGGGCGCATCAGCCGCAGCGTCGCCTGCCGCGCGATCGGGGTCAGGAAGCAGCCGATCAAACCCATGTCGTGGTACAGCGGCAGCCAGGACGCCACGACGTCCTCGTCCGCGAACCCGGCCGTCCGCGCGATCAGCTCGGTGTTGGCCTCCAGGTTGTCCCAGGTGACCATGACGCCGCGCGGCGCGCCGCTGGAACCGGACGTGAACTGGAGCAGCGCCAGCTCCCCGGCCGGCTGGACCTCGGCCTCCTCCGCGGCCTGACGCGGCAGCCACGGCTCCCCGTCCAGCCCGGCGTCGGCCAGCGCCCGCCCCGCGTACTCGGCGAGCCCGTCGGACGCGATGACCAGCACCGGCCGCGCCTGCCGCAGGATCGCCGCGACGTGCGCGACGTAGTCGTCCCCGTCCTGGAACAGCGGCGGCGTGATCAGGCACACCGTCGCGCCCGCCGCCCACACGGCGAAGTACGTCTCGATGCAGGTGAAGTCGGTCGGCAGGATCACGCACACCACGTCGCCCGGGCGCACGCCGTCCTCGATCAGCGCCCCGGCGGTCCGGCGCGCGGCGGAGGCCAGCTCGGTGTACCCGCGGTACTCCCAGCCGCCGTCATCGGACGCCAGGTGAACGCCGCGTCCGGTGTGCGGCTTGTCCAGCCAGTCCCGCAGCGCAGATGCCATCGTGTTCCCTTCGACGTGACCCGCGGGTAACTTCACCAGCACGGCGCGGTCCCGTCAACCGGCCGCGATCAGAAAGAGACCGGCCGGTCACATGGTGGTGCCCTGGTGGCCGCTCGACCGTCCCGCGCGGCGCGTCAGCCGCCCTGCGCCGCGGGTCAGCCGCCCTGCGCGGCGGCCCGGCGCCCCGCGAACCGCGCCGCGAGCCGCCAGCCGAGCAGCACGAACCCGAGGAACACCGTCGCCACGATCACGAAGGCGACCGCCGTCCCCTGCCCCGACACGGCCCGCAGCACCATGCCCACGGCGACGGTCGAGACCCAGATCCCGACCCCGGCGGGCACCAGCGCGTCCGCCCTCCGCCACGCCCGCGTGACCGCCCACCCGGCGGCGAGCCCCACAAGGAACGGCCACGCCGTGGCCGCGAACCCGGTCAAGCTCCCGGCCTCGTCATGCGAGGCCCGCCCGATGGCGACGAACACAACCACAGCGGCCACGTCCAGCACCCCGCCCACGACATTCCGCATACCCCCAGGCTATGACCGGTGGCGAGCGCGCATGACCGCCAACGCGAGCCAGATCGCCGCGGCGGCGTTCGGAACCAGCTCGGTGGGACTCGGCGTCCAGCCCGCCGCCGGCCGCAGGTCGGGACCGAGCCGTATGCGGTGCCCCGGCCGGAGCCACGGCTGGTCGATCCCGCCGTCGGCGTACTCCCACCCGAGCTTGACGGGACGTCCGACGGCCCTGGCCTCGTCGATCTCCCTGCCCAGCCAGCCGGGGTCGTCGATGACCAGGAGCAGGCAGATCTCCGGACGCAGCGTCAGCAGGTTGACCGACACACCGGTGTAGTAGAGGTCCCCGGCCCGCCGGGCGTCCCGCGGGTCGACGGCCCTCTCCAGCCGCGCGATCTCGGGAGTGAGCGCGGGGTCCGGCGGCTCGGTGACGTCCTCCAGTTCCCAGCCCTCGTACTCGTCGGCCGCGAACAGCTCCTCGACCCATTCACGGCAGAAGTTGCGCCACACGGAGAACTCCGCTCTCCGCGTCCGCTCCTCGGCCACCGCACGGGCGTTGAACGGCGCGAGGATCCCCGAGGGGGCGACGTGCCGGAACCCGGGATGCGTGTTCACGTCCTCTGACCGCGCGGGCAGCAGGATGTCGTACCCGCCCTGCCCCGTGGCCAGCATCACCGTGGTCGCGTGCGAGAGGGCCGCTGCCCGGAAACGTCCCGTCTCCACCGGCCCGGCCTCTGGCCCGTACTCCCGCCTGATGCGCTCATGCAGGTAAGCGCGCCGGCGAAGCGCGCTCAACGGCACCGGCGCGTCGAGGTCGGGACGCCCGTCCAACGCGGCCACCAGCTCCGCGTCGAGATCCTCCGAGGTGACCAGGGAGACGAAGTAGCGGCTCAGGAACGCATCGATCTTCGGCCCGCCCTCGTGACGGAGCCGCCCGAAGGCGAAAGCGGCCCCGGGGAACAGATGGCGGAGCTGCTCGGGATCGGACCGCTTCGTCTCCAGGTACGACGCGTAGAGCTCATCGAACCGCGGGCGCCCGAAGCGGTCGAACTCGAAGTCGTCATAGTCGCCTTCTCCGGGCACGCGATCCCCCTGGAGATCACCGAGAGCCGCCTCCACGTCCCGCCACTGGCTGCGAGGCGCGGGGAACGCGGTGATCGGCATCTCCACACCCCACAACTCGACCAGCGGATGGGCGGGATAGATCTCGCGCAGCGTCGCGGACAGCCCCCGATGACCCAGCACACGCCCGAGACGCTCCCGCTCGGCTATCGCCGCTCCGCTGAGCCGGGACGGCCTCGCCGCGGGCCGGGGCGGCGGTAACGGCGAATCGGCCAGGATCCCGTCCTCGATCCTCTGCCGCCAGGTCCTCCACTCGTCCAGCGTCCCCCAGGCCCGGTGCGGACCGCCGGCCGGCACCTTCCTGCCCCTGCGATAGCAGGTCACGACGAAGGCCTCGACGAAGTACTCGTCCTGAAGGGTCAGCTCCTCGCCCCGGAGCTTCCGGGACAACCTGGTCTTCGACGCACCGCGCACGCCGTACGGCTTCCCGTCCGTCATCCCCTCGACCAGCTCGGCCTGGCTGAGCTTGGCGAGCTGGAAGAGCCGGATCAACGTCGCCCAGAGATGCCGCCCCTTAGCCACGTCGTCCGGCTCATCCGGCTCGCCAGGCTCGCCGCCCGAGGGCCGCTCCCGGTCCGGGTTCCGTTCGTCCCGTTGATCAAGCCCGCCGCCGTTCCCGGCCGATCCTGGCAATCGACGAACCTCCCACGGAGAGGACGATCCCGATGCGCGACAGAGTACGCCCCCGCGAACAGCGCCACCCGGCCGCGACGACGGCGGTCGTGATCGCGCTGTCCGCCCTGGCGGCGGCCCTGGCGGCCTTCCAACCCCTGCTAGCCCAGATCGCGGCCTTCGCCCTGAGCGTCGGAGCGTCCGCCCACACCGCGGCCGACCTCGCCCTACGCCTGACCGACCGCAGGCCCCCGAACGAGGAGGACCACTGACCAAAGACCCCAACGACCAACAAAGAGAAAGAGGCAGGCGCCCAACCCCCAACAAGCGAAAGGGCGGGTGGGCGGGGGACGGATGGCGGAGGAAGGGGGGCTCCGGGGGGTCGCCCCCCGGGCGGAACGACGAAGGTCCGGCGAGGGAGCAAGCGAAGCTTGCGACCAGCCGGACCTTCGGACCGAGTAGCGGGGGCAGGATTTGAACCTGCGACCTCTGGGTTATGAGCCCAGCGAGCTACCGAACTGCTCCACCCCGCGGCGTTGGTTCAACTGTATGGGGCTGGGTGGGCTTGCGCAAACCGGTTCAGCGGCGGGGCGTGGCGGGGGTGTGGACGGGGGCGGTCAGGGCGGCGGTGAGCATGGTGACGAGGTCGGTGACGAAGGCGTCGTGGTCGAGGAGGGAGGGGCGGGGGGCGGCTTCGGGGTCGATGCGGCCGGTGCGGTCGGCGAGGGCGGTGGCGAGGAAGGCGATGACGACGGCGAGGCGTTCGAGGGCGTGGGGTTCGGGGTGGAGGGCGCGGCAGCGGGTTTCGAGGAGGGCGAGGTGGCGGGCGAGGACGGTGCCTTCGAGGACGGGCGGGACGCGGTGGTCGCGGATGCCGGCGCGGCCGGCGAGCTGGGCGGTGATGCGGAGGAAGTCGCGGCCTTCGGGGGTGCGGAGTTCGGCGGCGGTGGGTTCGACGATGGCGGCGACGACGGCGCGGAGGTCGGTGGGGTCGAGGGTGGTGTCGGCGGCGGCGCGGGCGGGTTCCATGCGGGCGACGCCGGCGCGGAGGATGGCTTCGAGGAGGCCGTGGCGGGAGCCGAAGTGGTAGGTGACGGCGGAGTCGTTGGCCTGGCCGGCGAGGGCGACGATGTCGCGGGTGCGGGCGGCGTCGATGCCGTGGGCGGCGAAGAGGCGGGCGCCGGCGCGGAGGAGGCGGGCGCGGGTGGCTCTTGCGTCTCTCGGCACGCGGTGATACTAACAGGGAGCGTTAATAACGGAGGTCGTTAGACCCGGAGGCCGCCATGGCGGACGTGTACGACCCGTTCGATCCCGCGTTCCAGGCCGACCCGTATCCCGCGTACCGGCGGCTGCGGGACGAGGAGCCCGTCCACCGGCATGAGGATCCGCCGTTCTGGGCGCTGTCCCGGTTCGAGGACATCTGGGCGGCGACGCGGGACGCGGAGACCTTCTCGTCGGCGCAGGGCCTGACGTTCTATCCGGACGAGATCGGCACCCTGGGCCTGGCGCCGACGATCGTGATGCTCGATCCGCCTCGGCACACGGCGCTGCGGCGGCTCGTCAGCCACGGTTTCACGCCGCGCCGGACGGCCGCGCTGGAGGACCGGCTGCGGGAGTTCGTCCGGGAGAGCATCGCGGCGATGGAGCGGAAGGCCGCGGACGGCGAGACGCCCGATCTGCACCGGGATTTCGCCTCGCCGCTGCCCACCTTCGCGCTGGCGCATCTGCTGGGCGTGCCCGACGAGGTCCGGGAGCGGTTCGACCCGTGGGTGAGCGCGCTGACGACCTTGCAGGACGACGGTCTGGACCTGCGGTCGCTCACGGACGGCGCGGTCGAGGCCGTGGCGGAGATGTTCGCGCACTTCACCGAGGTGATCGAGCGGCGCCGGGCCGAGCCGTCCGATGATCTGATCAGCGCGCTGACGGTGGCCGAGGTGGACGGGGAGCGCCTCACCGACTGGGACATCCTCGGCTTCTGCTTCGTCATCGTCGCGGGCGGCAACGACACGACCGGCAACCTGATCTCGCACGCGGTGGCGCTGCTGGACGGCGACCACGCCCAGCGGGAGCGCCTCGCCGGGGACCCGTCGCTGATCCCGAACGCGCTGCTGGAGTTCCTGCGCCTGGAGGGTTCGGTGCAGGCGCTCGGCCGCACGACGACCCGGCCCGTCACGATCCACGGAACGGAGATCCCGGAGGGGCAGAAGGTGATGATGCTGTTCGGGGCGGCGAACCGGGACGAGCGCGAGTTCGGCCCGTCCGCCGACGAACTCGACATCACGCGCGAAATTCCCCGCCATCTCGGCTTTTCCAGCGGCGTCCACTTCTGCATCGGCTCGCACCTGGCCAAGCTCCAGGCCCGCGTGGCTCTGGAGGAACTCCTCTCCGCCTACCCCCACGTAGGTGTGGACCTGGAGAACGCGGAGCGGATCTCGTCCCCGTTCTCCCGTGGCTGGAAGTCACTCCCAGCCACGGGCATCGGGTAACGGAGTCTCAGCCCATGTGCGGGTACGGGTAGTCCGTCGGGGGGACGAAGGTCTCCTTGATGGAGCGCGGGGACGTCCAGCGGAGCAGGTTCAGCATGGAGCCCGCCTTGTCGTTGGTCCCGGACGCGCGCGCGCCGCCGAACGGCTGCTGTCCCACGACGGCCCCGGTGGGCTTGTCGTTGACGTAGAAGTTGCCCGCCGCGTAGCGCAAGAGCTCGGCGGTGCGGGCGATGGCGGTCCGGTCGGTGGCGATGACCGCGCCGGTCAGCGCGTACGGGGCCACCGACTCCATCTGGGCGAGCATCTCCTCGTACCGGTCGTCGTCGTACACGTGGACGCCGAGGATCGGCCCGAAGTACTCCCTCCGGAAGATCTCGTTCTCGGGGTCGTCGGAGACGAGGACCGTGGGCCGGACGAAGTAGCCGACCGAGTCGTCGTAGGTCCCGCCCGCGATGATCTCGACCGCGGGGTCGGCGGCGGCGCGGTCGATGGCGTCCCGGTTCTTGGCGAACGCGCGCTCGTCGATCACGGCGCCGATGAAGTTGGACAGGTCGGTGACGTCGCCCATGGCCAGCCCGTCGACCTCGGCGGCCAGCTCCTCCTTGAAGCCGTCCTCCCAGATGGAGCGCGGGATGTAGGCGCGGGACGCGGCGGAGCACTTCTGGCCCTGGTACTCGAAGGCGCCGCGGACGAGCGCGGTCTTCAGGACGGCCCGGTCGGCGGACGGGTGGGCGACGACGAAGTCCTTGCCGCCCGTCTCACCCACGAGCCGGGGGTAGCCGCGGTACTTCTCGATGTTGGCGCCGACGGTCTTCCACAGGTGCTGGAACGTGGCGGTGGAGCCGGTGAAGTGGATCCCGGCGAGGTCGGGGTGGGACAGCGCCACGTTCGACACCGCGATGCCGTCCCCGGTGACGAGGTTGATGACGCCCGGGGGCAGCCCGGCCTCCTCCAGGAGCCGCATCAGCAGGACGGCGGAGTAGGTCTGGGTCGGGGACGGCTTCCACACGACGACGTTGCCCATGAGGGCGGGCGCGGTCGGCAGGTTCGCGGCGATCGCGGTGAAGTTGAACGGCGTGATCGCGTAGACGAAGCCCTCCAGCGGCCGGTGCTCGGTCCGGTTCCACACGCCGGGGCTGCTGATCGGCTGCTCGGCGAGGATCCGCCGGGCGTAGTGGACGTTGAAGCGCCAGAAGTCGACCAGCTCGCAGGGGCTGTCGATCTCCGCCTGCTGGACGGTCTTCGACTGCCCGAGCATGGTCGCGGCGAGCAGCCTCTCCCGCCACGGGCCCGCCAGGAGGTCGGCGGCGCGCAGGAAGACCGCGGCGCGGTCGTCGAAGGACAGGGCCCGCCAGGCCGGGGCGGCGGCGAGCGCGGCCTCGACGGCGTCGCGCGCGTCGTCCTCCGTGGCGGTCCCGAAGGTGCCGAGGACGGAGGCGTGCCGGTGCGGCTGCACGACGTCCACCTTGGCGCCGGCGCCGAGCCGCCGCTCGCCGCCGATGGTCATCGGCAGGTCGACGGGCGCCGCCGCGGTGAGCTCGGCGATCGCGCTCTCCAGCCGGGCGCGCTCGGGGCTGCCGGGGGCGTAGCCGCGCACGGGCTCGTTCACCGGCGTCGGGACGTTGGTCACGGCGTCCATGGGATGGGGCCCTCCTGATCAGCGGGAGACGAAGGAACGGAGAAAGAAGGCGAGATTGGCGGGACGCTCGGCCAGGCGGCGCATGAAGTAGCCGTACCAGTCGCCGCCGTAGGGAACGTAGACGCGCATCCGGTGCGTCTCGGCGAGCCGCCGCTGCTCGGCGGCGCGGATGCCGTAGAGCATCTGGAACTCGTAGCTGTCGGCGGACCGCCCGGCCCGGTCGGCGAGGGCCCGCGCGATGTCGATCATGCGCGGATCGTGGCTGCCGATCATCGGGTACCCGGCGCCCGCCATGAGCGTCCGCAGGCCCCGGAGGTACGCGCGGTCGATCTCGGCCTTCGCCTGGAACGCGACGGCCTCCGGCTCGGCGTAGGCGCCCTTGACCAGCCGGACCCGCGACCCCTCGTGCGCCAGGTCGCGGAGGTCGCCCTCGGTGCGGCGCAGCATCGCCTGGATCGCGACGCCGACCCAGGGGAAGTCGGCCCGCAGCTTGCCGAGGATCTCCAGGGTGGAGTCGACGGTGGTGTGGTCCTCCATGTCGAGCGTGACCGTCATCCCGGCCTCGCTCGCGGCGGCGCAGATCGCGCGGGCGTTGTCGAGCGCGAGGCCCTCGTCCAAGGCCTGCCCCAGCGCGGACAGCTTCACGGACGCGTCCGCGTCCCGCGCGAGGCCCTCCCCGGCGAACGCGCCGAACATCGCCAGGTAGGCGTCCCGGGTGGCCTCGGCCTGCGCCCGGTCGGTGGTGTCCTCACCGAGGTGGTCGAGGGTGACGCGCAGCCCCGCCCCGGTCAGCTCCCGGACGGTGCGGGTCGCGGCGTCCAGGTCCTCCCCCGCCACGAACCGGTCGACGACGCCCCTGGTGAGGGGCACGGACGTCACCAGGCCGCGGATGCGCTCGCTCCGGGCGGCCGCGAGGAGAAGCGGGTTGGGCATCGGAACCTCCAACGACGGTGGACACTTCGCACGTTAGGAGCGTCCGCGCCCATCTCGTATAGTCAGATGCCACTTTCAGACGGTCGATTCTTCATACAGATGTACGAAGGGGGAGCATGGCACGCGACCTCCAGGAGATCGTCGAGCTCGCGGCCGACCTCCTCGGCGCCCCGGCGACGCTGGAGGACCGCGACTTCCACCTGGTCGCCTACGCCGCGCACGGCGACACGATCGACCCCGTCCGGATGGAGTCGATCCTGCACCGCCGCGCCACCGAGGCCGTCCGGACCCGCTTCGAGAGCCACGGCATCGCCCGCGCCACCGGCCCCGTCCGCATCCCCGCCGACACCTCGC
The DNA here is from genome assembly GCF_900659615.1 of Actinomadura fibrosa. Lineage (GTDB taxonomy): Bacteria > Actinomycetota > Actinomycetes > Streptosporangiales > Streptosporangiaceae > Spirillospora > Spirillospora fibrosa. Next base: position 45,986 of record NZ_CAACUY010000037.1, read on the forward strand.
TGGGCCAGCTCGGGCGGCTCTGCCTGCCCGTCCGCTGGAACAACGTCACCTACGGCTACCTCTGGCTGCTGGACGACCCGGAGCGCATCACGCCGTCCCAGGCGTCCCAGGCCATGCCGCTCTGCGAGCGCGCCGGACTGCTCATGGCCCGCCAGGCCCGGGAGCGCGACGACCTGGGCTGGAAGGTCGCGGACCTGCTGTCCGCCCAGCCGGACGTCCGCGCGCAGGCCGCGAACCAGCTGTCCGAGGCCGACGACCTCGACCCGCCGCTCGCCGTCGCCGTCCTGCGCACCCCGAGCCCGGAGCCCCTCAACCCCTGGCTGCTCCCCCACTCCGTCCTGGCGACGGTCTGGCAGCGCGACCACGTGCTGGTCATCCCGTCCCCGACGTCCCCCCACGCGATCGTCGACCGGGCCCGCCACGTGCTGGAGGAGCGCGGCATCCCCCTCCAGGCGGGCCTCTGCACGCCCTGCGCGAGCCTCGGCCAGGTCCACGAGGGCTGGCTGCGGGCCCGGGTCGCCGCCCGCGTCGCGGCCCCGGGCGAGATCCGCGACTGGACGTCCCTGGGCGTCCTCCGCCTCCTCCGCACGGCGGGCGACGAGGCCCTGGCGCAGGCGACGCGGACCCCCGGCACCCAGAACCTCCTGGCCCACCCCGACCTGGCGGCCACGGCCCGCACCTACCTGGACCTGGCGGGGAACGTCCAGGAGACGGCGAAGGCCCTGAGCATCCACCGCCAGACCCTCTACCACCGCCTGCGCCGCGTCGAGGAGCTCACCGGCCTCACCCTCGCGGACGGCCAGGACCGCCTGACCCTCCACCTGGCCCTGACCCTCGCGCCGCACCTCGACTGAGCCCGGTGAAATCATTTCGGAGATAACACCAAATCACCGAACAAAAGCAAATGAATCCGAGGGCGCACTTCCGGCACCGCGCGGAATGAGCGCCGAAATTCCTCTGCGGGATCTTGCTTGCGCAGGCCAAGATGACGCCATGTCATTCCCCCTGATGCGCGGCCACGACAAGATCAACGTCGTGCCGGACCTGGACCCGGTCGCGGCCGCACGGGACGCCGAACTGGGCGAGCGGATGCGCGCCCATCCCAAGATCTTCCCGGCGGGCTCCCCCGACTTCGGCTTCGCCGTCCAGACCGGCCCCGAATGGCGTATCGACGTCGCCGGCGAGGCGGACCCGGAAGGCGGCCGGGGCGTCCTCGCCAGCACTTTCCGCCAGTATTCGGAAGAACCCGCGCGGCCCCCGAAGATCCGGCGCGCCATGCGCGCCGCGGCCGACCGCCTCGACCCCGAGGAGGGCACCCCCCTCGCGAAGGACGAATGGGAGATCGGCGACCGGCGCTACCGGGTGATCCGCATCGAGAAGTTCACGCTGATCGGCGGCGGCGTGATGGAGCCCCCGCGCGTCACCGACACCGACCCGCCGCAGGACGCCCGCTACCTGCACGGCCACCTCGTCGACCCGCTCGTGCCGACCGGCCACTGGGAGACCCAGCTCAGGCTGAACCTGATCGGCTTCCTGCCCATCCCCGGAACCGTCCCGGAGCAGATCGAGATCGAGGCCCGGCAGGCGATCCGCACCCACCCCGGCGTCGTCCTGCTCCCGCCCAGCTTCACGGTCATGGAGATCAAGGGCGACTCGTGGGAGTCGCTGACGGCCGCCGACGGCCCCACCCAGGCCCGCCACGACCTGGCCGCCTACTTCACCAAGATCCTTCCCCGCCTCCGCGAGTTCCGCGGAGACCCCCCGTCCGCCGCCGAACTGAACGACTGGACGGAGGCCGCCGCGCAGATCGAGTCCATGCCCGGCCCCGAGTTCAGCGTCCTCGACCGCCGTTTCCGCATCGTCCGCATTTCGAGGTTCATGCGCGTGGGCGTGGACGGCCCCGAAGCCCCCCGCCCCTCAGACCAAGACCGCTACGGCTTCAACTGCTGAACCGTCCAGCGCAAGCCAGAGTTCGGCTCCCAAGAGGGGCCGATCGTCCGACCAGCCCGCCATATGGCGATATTTCAAAGACAGCTGACTCGGGTCATGTCTAGCATCTGTGACGTGGGTCAAGGGGAGGGTCAGCATGGACGTGAACCGGCCGGGCGGCCTTCTTGGCTCGAAGAGGCCGTCCGGGCCGCCCAGGCGCAGCACCAGGCGGCGACGACGGGACAGCGGCCCTCGCAGGGAGCCCAGGGCACGCGGATAGTCGGACGGGCGCGGCCGGATCCCGTGGCGGGGAGCGGCTGGTACCAGGTGGCGCTTCGCGGGACGGCCTTCGACCCGGATCGGGTGTCGGAGGCGTTCCTGGCACCGGACGACGGGGCCGACGAGCACAAGTTCTCACTCATCGAGACCGTTCAGGACGGGGCTGTCCTGAGAGTGCGCGTCGGAGGCCACGCGCCCGCCGACGGGCTCGTGCTCCACGTGAAGAGCGAGCCCGGCGGGATGCTGACCCAGGCTCTGGTCGACGGCCTCCGGGGAATGCGTCCGAACGACCTGGCGACCGCGTTCGCCACCGCGAACCTGACCCCGGCGGAGATGAGGGCGGGCGCGCCGCCGGGTTTCAACGACGGGCAGCGGCTCGCGTGGGCGGCGGGCACGGCGAAGGGGCTCAGCGTCGTCTGGGGGCCGCCCGGCACGGGCAAGACCGCGGTGATCGAGCGGATCCTGGAGGACCTGCTCGCTCACAACAAATCGGTGCTGTTGGTGTCGGGGACGAACGTGGCCGTCGACAACGCGCTCCTTCGCGCGGCGCGATCGCTCGACCCCGAGCCGGGGGTGTTGCTGCGGGTCGGTGTCCCCGCGGTGCCCGAGGTCGCGGCGGACGCGCGGATCTGCCTCACCCGCCTCCAGGAGGAGAAGCTCGCCGGCCTGGTCCAGCAGGCCGAGGCGCTGTCGGACCGGATCCGGGAACTGCGCGAGTTGCCCAGCGTGCGCCAGGTCAAGGACGCGGAGCAGGCGCTGGAGGACTTCGACGCGACCGCCTATCGAGAGGCTCGGCAACGCGTCCGTCACCGGGACGAGGCCCTACGGCTCCGCGCTAAACAAGCAGCTTCCGAGGGGGCCCGCGATGACGCGGTCAAGCGAGCGGAAGGCGCACGGACCGCGCTCGGCACCGCCGAGCGCTCATGGCACGAGACCAGCGATTCCCAGCGCTTCCTTCAGGAGGCCGCAGCGCTTCAGGACGAACTGGACGGCTACGAGCTCGACCGCGGCAGGGCCGAGGCGACCTTCGTCCAGTGGAGGAACGAGCACGCGAGGCTGAGCCATGACCTCAAGGTGCTCGACCAGCGATCCCTGCTGAACCGGATGCGCGACCGTGCCCAACGGCGCCAGATCACCGAGGCGACCGCGGCCGCCGCCGCATGGACGCAGCGGGCCGGCGAGGACCTGGAGCGGATGAACCGGATCGTGGCGTCCGCCGCACCGGGGCTGTCCCAGCGGATCGCGAACCTCCTCGGCGCCGTCGCCCACAGCCCCGAGGAGATCGAACGGCGCCGCAGGGTCTACGGGGCGGCCGTCCGCGCCTTCGAGACGGCGCAGCAAGACGTTCGGCGTCAGGCGGCGACGGCGCGCGGGGCGGCACAGGCGGCCGCGGAGGCCGCCTCGCTGCCCCACCCCACGACCGGTGACCTCCAGCTGATCGCCCGGGCCGACGAAGCCGACTGGCCCTGGCTGCACGGACGGCTCCCCGCTCTCCGCGACGCCGCGGCCGAGCCGCTGGAGGAACTCGCCGACCTGGAGGAGCGCCATGAGGCGACCCTCGACGAGTGGCGCAAGCTCGGCCGGAACGCCGCCCGCACCTTGATCGCCGAGGCCCGGGTCGTCGCGACGACGCACGCGATGCTGCGGCTCAGGCGGGACATCCACCGGCGGACGTACGACCACGTCGTCATCGACGAGGCGGCGGCGTCGACGCCGGCGGAGGTGCTCTACGCGCTGGGACGCGGGCTGGAGGGCGCGGTCCTGTTCGGCGACTTCCAGCAGAACGAGCCCATCGTGGACCGCGGCCTCGATCAGCGCGACACCGCCGTCCAGGCGTGGCTTCACCGGAATCCCTTCACCGCCGTGGGCGTGACCGACCCGAGAGCGGCCCAGGCCGAGCCGGGCTGCGTGGCGCTCACCACGCAGTACCGGTTCGGCCCGAACATCACCGAACTCGCGAACAGGGTCGCCTACGGCGGCCTGCTGACGACCGGCGGCAACGCCCAGGACGAGATCGTCCTGGTGGACGTGGACGGCCTGGGCGACCGGCTGGCCGGGATCCGGCAGGCCAACGGGTCGAAGTGCTGGCCGGTGGGCACCCTTCTCGCCCGCGCCCTGGCCGAGCACCACCTCGCCCAAGGCGAGGAGAAGGTCGGGATCGTCACGCCCTACCGTGCGCAGCGGCGGCTCACCGAGGACATCCTGGCCGACGGCGGAACGAGTGAACGCGCCGAGGTCGGCACCGTCCACTCGTTCCAGGGACGCGAGTTCGGGACGGTCGTGTTCGATCTCGTCGAGGACGGCACGGGCTGGCTGAGCACGGGCAGCCCGGACGGCGTGAAGGTCTTCAACGTGGGCGCCACGCGTGCCCGCCACCGCCTTTACGCGGTGGCGAACGCGCCCGCGGTCCGCCGAAGCCGGGACGGCAGCCCCCTGCGGGCCCTCAAGACCATGGTCGAGTCCCGCAAGATCCAGGTGGTGCGAGCGAGCGACGTCCTCGGCCTCTCTCAAGAGGAGGCGCCGCGGACCGGGGTCGCCTACGAGGTCTGGGACGCCCTCCGCACGTACGCGAAGGTCGTCGACGTCTACGACGAGGACGTGCTGCCCGCCGAATTGGTCTCCCGCATCAAGGCGGCGGAGCGGAGCGTCTGGCTCTGGAGCCCGTGGACCGCCAAACGGGCTCGCGAGTTCCTTCCGGTGCTGGCCTCCGCCGCCGACCGCGGAGTGGACGTGCGGGTCATGATCCTGCCCGAGTGGGACCTGGCCCGATCGGCGAACTTCGGCCCTTTCGCCGAGGAGGTCACTGCACGCCTCGACCACGTCGTCCACGTCCGCGACCAGCACCAGAAGATCGTGGTGATCGACGAGCGCCTCGTCTTCCTCGGCAGCATGAACGTGCTGTCACACGCCCGGCACGGCGGCCGCCGCGAGATCATGACCTTGTTCGACAGCAGGCACCTGGCGGAGCACGTCCTCGAACACGAACGCGCCGACGTGCTCGCCCATCCCCCGGTCTGCCCGCAATGCGGTCGCGTCGCCGAGGCCGGTCTCAGGGGCAGGAACAACAATAGGAAGCTGCACTGGGTCTGCGGTGGCGTGACCGGCACCCCGGTGCACTGGGAAAGGCCGTTCCCGGTCGCGAGTCGCGGACGCAATCAACGCAAAAGGTGACGTGACGCCGCCACATCATCGGACGAATGCCATGAACGTCAAAAGCCCGGCATCTCGATTTCGAGAAACCGGGCCTTTGATCACTCCTTGGTAGCGGGGGCAGGATTTGAACCTGCGACCTCTGGGTTATGAGCCCAGCGAGCTACCGAACTGCTCCACCCCGCGGCGATGTCTCCACTCTATGGCATGTGCGGGACGAGGCCAAATCGGTTTCCCCGGCCCACCGCGACCCGCCCTGCCCTGCGGACTGACACAGGGACATGTCCACATGGTGACGCTTACATCACTCTCTGTGAAACGGCGGCGGGGTGCAAAGGGCGTCGCGATACTCGCGAGCAGGAGCGAACGCGCCCCCGAAGCGTTCGCAAGTTCCCAGTTCAGAGGTGCAGCATGGTGCCCACCGCAACCAGCCTCAGGATCGGCGCCCGCGTGCGGGCCGAGCGCAAGTCACGCGGCCTGGTCGTCCTCGACCTGGCCGAACAGATGAAGGAGGCGGCCCCCGAACGCGTCCGGCGGCGCCTGCCCAGCTCCCGCGACCTGGAACGCACCATCCGCGCACACGAGTCCGGCAAACGCGGCATCGGCCCCCGCTACCGCATCCTCTACGCACGCACCTTCGGCATCGACGAAGACGAGCTGTTCCCCGAATTCGTCCCCCCGCCGCCTACTGTGGAAGGCGAGGACCCGGCCACCGCCAGAACCGGGGCCCACACTCCCGATGAGGGGGACGAGATGAGACGCCGTGCAGCAATCCAGTTCCTCGCCGCCCTCAGCGCAGGCGTAGCCGTCCCGCCGGGCACGCTGGAGACCGTCCTGTCCGGGATCGACGACGCGATCGGACGCCCCGTCGACCTCGCCGAATGGGAAGCCATCGTCCACGAGTACGGCCACCTGCTCCTTACCCGCCCCGTCGGCTCGCTGGTGGACGGCCTCACGTCCGACATCGTCGCCGTAGGACAACTGCTCAAGCGCCACGAGGCAACGGACGACGTGCCAGGCCTGTTGCGTGTCAGCGCCGGACTGTCTGGCCTGCTCGCCATCGGCCTCGGAGACATCGGCAGGCACCATGAGGCGCGGATCGCACGGAGGACGGCCCAGCGCGCCGCGGACGCCTGCGGCGACCGCGATCTCCAGGTGTGGGTACGCGGACGAGCAGCACAAGACGTCCTGTGGGCCGGACGCCCAAATCACGTGGTCATCACCCTGGCCGACGACGCAATCGAGATCGCCGACGGAACCCCGTCCTCCGGGCTGGCCCGTGCACATTCGGCGCGCGCCTTCGTCGCCGCCGATCAGGGGGACGCCGCTGGAGCCGAGGAAGCCCTCAACGCCATGAAACGGACCTTCGACCAGATCCCCGATGGAGGGACCGACCAGTCGGCGCTCATGTTCCGGGAGACCCAACTGCGCTGGGCCGAGGGCTACGCACACACGCGGACCGGGGATCGCAGGGCGGAGGCGGCCCTAGAACAAGCACTCGCGATCTATCCGCCGTCTGTGGCAGGGGCGACGTTGAATCTGCACATCATTCAGGCCGCCCGCCTGGTGAAAGAGCGTGATATCGACGCGGGGCTGCACCATGCGATCACCACACTCCAGGCGTACCACCGTCCCCTGTCGGTGGCCGCGAACAAGCTTGTGAACCAAGTACTCCATGCGCTCCCGGAGCAGGCGCGGTCGCTTCCAGCCGCACGGGAATTCCGCGAACTCGCCTCAAGCCGCACCGCGCTGGCCTGAAGCCTCGACGCGAGGGCGGTCCCGCGTTCAACACATCTGGCCCGCCACCGCTCGCGACAACTCCCGATGAGGGGGACGAGATGAGACGCCGTGCAGCAATCCAGTTCCTCGCCGCCCTCAGCGCGGGCGTAGCCGTCCCGCCGGGCACGCTGGAGACCGTCCTGTCCGGGATCGACGACGCCATCGGACGCCCCGTCGACCTCGCCGAATGGGAAGCCATCGTCCACGAGTACGGCCACCTGATCACCAGCCGTCCGCCGGGCACGCTGGTCGGCGACATCACGGCCGACATCGTCGCCGTGGGGCGGCTGCTCAAGGTCCACGAGGCCACGGACGACGTGCCGGGCCTGCTGCGCGTCAGCGCCGGACTCTCCGGTCTGCTCGCGATCGACCTCGGATATGTCGGCAGACGGCACGAGGCACGCACCGCGTGGCGGACGGCTCAACGCGCGGCGGACGCCTCCGGTGACCGCGAACTTCAGGTGTGGGTGCGGGGACGGGCGGCGCAGGACGCTCACTGGACCGGACGGCCGGATCACGTCGTCATCGGCCTGGCCGACGAGGCCATCGAGATCGCGGACGGGGCTCCGTCCGGCGGTAAGGCCCGAGCGCACGCGGCACGCGCCTCCGTGGCCGCCGATCAGGGCGATGCCGACGGGGCGAAGCGCTCGCTCGTCGCCCTGAAGGACACCTTCGACCGGCTCCCGGACGACGACGCTGGCCTGTCGGAGCTCACGTTCCGGGAAACGCAACTGCGTTGGAACGAGAGCTACGCGCATACGCAGATCGGCGATCGCAGAGCCGAGGCGACCCTGGACGACGCGCTCGCGCTTTACTCGGCGTCCGCGACGAGGCCCCGGGCGAATCTGCAACTCATGCGGGCCGCGCTCCTGGTGAAGTCCCACGACGTCGACACGGGACTGCACCATGCGCTCACCACCATGCAGGCCCACCACCGCCCTCATTCGGCGGCCACCGGCATGCTCGTAAATCGCGTCCTGCACGCGCTGCCGAAGGAGGCACGAACAAATCCGGACGCACAAGAGCTGCGTGAACTCGCCGCAAACCGGACCGCACTGGCCTAAGGCCGCGACGCACCGGCGGTTCTGCACTCCCCACGCCGAGCCCGCCGGTCGCGCTTCGGCTGGTCCGGGCGTGCCGGATCCAGTGCGCCGGGCCCGCCGCCACTCGCATGTTGCTGCCTCGCGGCGACGCCGCCGAGTGGGCTGCGCTCCGGTCCTAGTGGAAAAGGGCGAGACACCCGGCTGCGGGGGGCGTGAGCATGGGCGGATGGACGAGGGCGAGGCGCTTCAGGCGCACTACGGGCTCGGCAAGGAGCGGGACCGGCTCTCCACGGCGCGGGGACGGTTGGAGTTCGAGCGCAGCAAGGAGATCCTGGCGCGGCATCTGCCGCCGCCGGGGACGGGTGTCGTGGCCGACATCGGGGGCGGCTCGGGACGCTACGCGTTGTGGCTCGCTGAGCGGGGGCATGCGGTGGAGCACCGCGATCCCGTGCCGCTGCACGTCGCGCAGGTGCGGGAGGGCGCGGACGCGGCCGGGGTCGGCGGGGCGGTGCGGACGGCGGCCGCTGACGCGCGCGACCTCGATCTCGGCGATGCCTGCGCCGATGCCGTCCTGCTGCTGGGTCCGCTGTACCACCTGCGGCGGCGTGCCGACCGCGTGTGCGCGCTCCGGGAGGCGGCGCGCGTGGTGAGGCCGGGAGGGGCGGTGTTCGCGGCGGCGATCTCGCGGTGGGCGCCCCGCCACGACGACCTGATCGCGCTGCTCCGCTACCGGGACGATCCGTCCATCACCGCGCGCATCGTCGAGACGGAGCGGTCAGGGTGGATGCCGCCGCCATTCCCCGGTGCGTTCTGGGCCTACCTGCACCGTCCCGGTGAGCTGCGCGACGAGGTGGCGGAGGCGGGGCTCGACGTGGTGGACCTGGTCGGGGTGGAAGGGCTCGGCCACGTCCTGCCCGATCTCGACGCGCGGATGGACGATCCGCTGGACCGGGCGGCGCTGCTGGACGCGGCGCGGGCGACCGAGCGCGTGCCGGAGCTGCTCGGCGTCTCGCCGCATCTCATCGCCACCGGCGTCTGTCCCCGCTGAGCGAGCGCGGCGGTCACGGGCGGCTACTTGGGGCAGGCAGGGATGTCGCCCTTGCCGCTGGTGAGAGCGTTGAGGGACTGGACGGCGCCGTGGAGGGTGTCGGCGCGGACGAGGCGGAGGCCGTCGGGGCGGGCCTTGACGGCGTCGGAGCAGTTGTCGGCGGGGGTGAGGAAGACGGTGGCGCCGGCGCGGCGGGCGGCGATCATCTTCTGCTGGATGCCGCCGATCGGGCCGACCTTGCCCTCGGGGGTGATGGTGCCGGTGCCGGCGATGAACTTCCCGCCGGTGATGGCGCCGGGGGTGAGCTTGTCGACGATGGCGAGGGAGAACATGAGGCCGGCGCTGGGGCCGCCGACGTCGCCGACACTGATGTCGATCTTGAAGGGGAACTTGTACTGGTCGGCGAGGACGATCCCGACGACGGCGCGCTTGCCGGTGGGGTCGGCGACGGTGGTGAGCGTCTGCTTCTCCTCCTTGCCGCCGCGCTTCAGCGTGAGGGCGGCGGTGGCGCCGATCTTGCGCTTGGCCATGGTGCCGGTGATCTGGGAGACGCTGGTGACCTTGGCGCCGTCGAGGGCGGTGATCTCGTCGCCGGGTTTGAGGCGGCCGTCGGCCGGCATGCCCTTCTGGACGGAGTCGACGACGACCTGGGTCTCGACGGGGATGCCGAGCTCGTGCAGGGCGGCGGCTTCGGCGCTCTGCTGGGAGTCCTGCATCTGGCGGGTGTTCTCCTGGTCGACCTGCTGCTGTGACTCGTTCTTGGGGAAGATCGTCTCTTCGGGGACGATGGCGGTGTCGTGGGCGAGCCAGCCGCGCAGGGCGGTGAACAGGTCGATGCGGCCGCCGGGGCCGCCGCGGTAGGTGACGGTGGTGAAGTTGAGGTGGCCCTGGTCGGGGTAGGTCTGCCGGCCGTCGATGCGGACGAGCGGCTGGCCCTTGTCGTTGCCGCCGAGGGTGTTGCTCGTCGGCCCGGGCATCAGCGCGACGTACGGCACGGGCATGAGGGAGCCGACGAGGGCGAGCACGAGGACGAGCACGCTCGCGACGGTGAGCGTGGCGGCACGGCGAGACATGGCGGAAACTCTATGCGGCGCGGGGGGCTCAGCAGGCCCCGACCCACTCGTCGCCGCCGTCGGCGAAGGTCTGGTGCTTCCAGATGGGCACCTGGGCCTTGAGGTCGTCGATGAGCCTGCGGCAGGCCTCGAACGCCTCCGCGCGGTGGGGGGAGGCTGCGGCGACCGCGACGGCGAGGTCGCCTATCTCCAGGTCGCCGACGCGGTGGACGGCGGCGAGGGCCGTGACGGGGACGTCCGCGGCGACCTTCTCCATGACGGCGCGGAGCTCCCGTTCGACGGTGGGGTGGGCGCTGTAGGAGAGGCGGCGGACCGCGCGGGCGTGGTCGGTGTCGCGGACGGTCCCGACGAACAGGGCGGTGCCGCCGGCGGCGGGGTCGCCGACGGCGGCGAGCACCTCGTCGACGGAGAGGGGCGTCTCGCGGACGCCGATCAGCCTGATGGCACCGGTGGCCCCGCCGGCGGCGTTCTCGTCGCTCACCCCACGCAGGTTACCTTCCCGGCGCCCCGCCCGGCTTGCCCGGCTCGTCCGGTTCAAAGGTGGCGGCGAGGGCGGCGGACAGCGCGGGGACGAGGTCGGGCCCGACGAGGACCTCGTCGTCGGCGTCGTGGCGGCGGAGCCGCAGCGCGGAGTGCCGGGCGCCGTCGCGGAGGACGCCGACGACCATGCGGACGTCCTCGCGCTTGGGGTGGGAGGAGGCGAACGCGGCGGCCTCGGCCTCGTCCTCGGGGATCTCCTGCTCGACCTCGGGCGGCAGGACGACCCGCTCGATGACGAGGGCGCAGCCTTCGACCGTCTCCGGCCAGGCGATGGACGCGAGCGCGTCCTCGATGGCGGCCTGCTCGGGCAGGGCGGGCTGTTCGAGGGCGGCGAGGGTGTCGGCGTCGGGCGACAGGCCGAGCTGGTCGGCGAGCTCGGGTTCGGCTCTGCGCAGCTCCCCGCTGCGGACGAGGGCGTACAGGCAGGGCGCGGCGTCCCACTCGCGCTCGGCCCAGTGGCGTTCGAGGTCGAGGACCACTTCTTCCAGAAGACTCACGGGGCCATCTTTCCCCCAATGGCGCCGGGGAAGTGCGGGAACCCCCGGCCCAGTCGGTAAGTTGCATACACAGCACCGGCGGGGCCGCCGGTGGGCGCGATCTCGATCGGAGGGGCCCTTGACCTTCCGGACTCCCGGTTTCGGGCGCCGGCTCGGAGGCGGACGGACCCGGCTGGTGCTACCCGTCCTCGTGGTGCTGGCCGTGCTCCTGGTCGCCTTCTTCGTGTTCACGTCGATCTACACGAACCTGCTCTGGTACCGGTCGGTCGGGTTCTCGGCGGTGTACACGACGCAGCTCAAGGCCAAGGCGGTGCTGTTCCTCGGCTCGGGGCTGTTCATGGCCCTGCTGGTCGGGGCGAACATGGCGATCGCGTACCGGCTGCGCCCGGCGTACCGTCCGCTGTCGGTGGAGCAGCAGGGGCTGGAGCGGTACCGGCTGGTGATCGACCCGCGCCGGAAGCTGATCGCGGGCGGCCTGCTGGGCCTGCTGGCGATCCTGACGGGCTCCTCGGTGGCGGGGCAGTGGCTGGTGTGGCTGGCGTTCCTGAACCGGACGCCGTTCCACGTGGAGGACCCGCAGTTCCACAAGGACGTCTCGTTCTACGTCTTCACGTATCCGTTCCTGCGGCTGGTGCTCGGCGTCGTGTTCGCCACGGTGATCCTGTCGTTCATCGCCGCGGTGATGGTCCACTACCTGTACGGCGGCCTGCGGTTGCAGGGCCCGGGCGACAAGGCGAGCCCGCCGGCCCGCGCCCACCTGTCGGTGCTGGTGGGGCTGTTCGTCCTGCTGAAGGCGTTCGCGTACTGGTTCGACCGGTACGGGCTGGTGCATTCGGAGCGGGGCGTGACGACGGGCGCGTCCTACACGGACGTGAACGCGCTGCTGCCCGCGAAGACGATCCTGGCGGTCATCGCGCTGATCTGCGCGGCGATGTTCGTCAGCAACCTGCTGCGCCGCGGGATGATGCTGCCGGGCGTCGGGTTCACGCTGCTGGTGCTGTCGGCGATCCTGCTCGGCGGGGTGTATCCGCTGCTCATCCAGCAGTTCCAGGTGAAGCCGGACGAGCTGGCGAAGGAGCGCGCCTTCATCCAGCGGAACATCGAGTTCACCCGCAAGGCCTACGGGGTGGACGACGTCCAGGTCGTCCCGTACGGGACGCAACCGGTCACGGACGAGAAGCAACTCCAGGACGAGCAGGAGCGGCTGGACGGCGTGCGGCTCCTCGACCCGAACGTGGTCGGCGAGACGTTCCAGCAGCTCCAGCAGAAGCGGCCGTTCTACCGGTTCCCGGACGCGCTGGACGTCGACCGCTACACCATCGACGGCAGGACGGTCGACACGGTCGTCGCGCTCCGGGAGGTGTCGGGGGCGCCGTCGGGGCAGCACAGCTGGGTGAAGGACCGCATGGTCTACACGCACGGCTACGGGTTCGTGTCGGCCTACGGCGACCGCTTCGCCTCGCGCGGCGTCCCGGAGTTCATCACCAAGGACATGCCGGTCTCGCCGACGCAGCAGATCAAGGTGACCAAGCCGGAGATCTACTTCGGGGAGCGGTCGTCGGGGTACTCGGTGGTCGGCGGGAAGGGCCAGCAGGAGCTGGACTACCCGGACGACAGCCCGTCCGGGCAGAAGAGCAGCACCTATGACGGCCAGGGCGGCGTGCCGATCGACTCGTTCCTGCACAAGCTGCTGTTCTCGGCGAAGTTCGGCGACAAGAACCTGCTGCTGTCCGGCGCGATCAACGACCACGCCAAGATCCTCTACAACCGGACGCCGCGGGAGATGGTGCAGCGCGCGGCGCCGTGGCTGACGCTGGACGGCGACCCGTACCCGGCGGTGGTCGGCGGCCGGATCCTGTGGATCCTGGACGGCTACACGACCTCCGGCGGCTACCCGTACGCGGAGCGGACGAGCCTCGGGGAGGCGACCCGCGACACGATCACCGACACGCGGTCGGCGGTGGCGCGGCAGGCCGACGACCACATCAACTACATGCGGAACTCGGTCAAGGCGACCGTGGACGCCTACGACGGCACCGTCCACCTCTACCAGTGGGACGAGACGGACCCGATCACGAAGACGTGGATGAAGGTGTTCCCGCGGGGCACCGTCCAGCCGCGCTCGTCGATCCCGCCGGAGCTGGAGAGCCACTTCCGCTACCCGCAGGACCTGTTCAAGGTGCAGCGGAAGATCCTCTCGAAGTACCACGTGACCGACCCGTCGGCGTTCTTCAGCGGCGAGGGCTTCTGGGAGGTGCCGGAGGACCCGAGCGTCAAGGGCAACCGGCAGCCGCCGTACTACCAGAGCCTGCGGATGCCGGGCGACCCCACCGCGAACTTCTCGCTGACGACGGTGTTCAACCCGCGCGGGAACGCGCAGCTCGCGGCGTTCATGTCGGTGGTGTGCACGCCGGGCAGCGACTACGGGCGGATCCAGATCCTCCAGATGCCGCGGAACGCGCAGCCGCCGGGCCCGGGGCAGGTGCAGAGCTCCTTCGAGACGGACTCACAGGTGAAGAACGACCTGTTCGCGCTGAGACAGGGCGGCACCAAGACGGTGCCGGGCAACCTCCTCACGATCCCGTTCGCGGGCGGGCTGCTGTACGTGGAGCCGATGTACGCGAAACCGGCGACGGGCGAGCAGCGATATCCGTTCCTCGGGAAGGTGCTGGTCCAGTTCGGCAACAGCGTCGCCGCCGCGGACACGCTGGACGAGGCGCTGAAGCAGATCCTCGGCAGGGGCGGCGGCGCGCCGTCGGCGACGGCGCCCGGCGGGCAGCTCACGCCCGAGGCGCAGAAGGCGATCGGCGAGCTCCAGAAGGCCGTGGACGACTACGAGAAGGCGCAGCGCGCGGGCGACTACCCCGGCATGGGCGAGGCGTGGAAGCGGATCAAGGAGGCGCGGGACGCGCTGGCGGCGGCGCAGCAGGCCAAGCCCTCGGGCCGCCCGGGCGCCTCCCCGTCCCCATCGCCGTCGCCGTCGGGTTCGCCGTCCCCGTCGGCCTCGCCGACCCCAACGACCTCCCCCACGTCCGGCTGACCGCCGGGGCGCACGTCACAGCCGTCGCCCCGGCGCACGCCACGGCCACCGGCCGGGCTCGCGTGCGGCCGTCGGCCCGGCTCGCGTGCGGCCTCGG
>NZ_CAACUY010000038.1 GCF_900659615.1 Actinomadura fibrosa
ATCCCGCCGGTCGCGCGGCGCCTCGCGGGCGCGGCCTCCGGCGTCGACCTCGCCTACCCGGCCCCGCGCGACGCCCACCCCCTCACCGGGCGGCGCGCCCCCGACGTCCCCCTCGCCGGCGCCCCGGGACGGCTGTACGGGCTGCTCGGCGACGGGCGGTTCGTCCTGGTCGTGGCGGCGAACGACCCGGCGGTGACCTACCTCGCGACCAAGCGCTGGGCGGACCGCGTCCACTGCGCCGTGGCGGGCCGCGCCACCCGCACGACGGCGCTCGTCCGCCCCGACGGGTACATCGCGTGGGCCTGCGACGAGACGGCGCCCGACCTGCGGGCGGCGGCGATCCGCGCCGCGCTCGGCCACTGGTGCGGGCCGCCCGCGGAGCGTCCGCCGCACGAGCGCCGCCGGCACGGCCCGTCCGGCCGTCCGGATGCCGAACGCCCGGCCACCGGAAGCCCGGCCACCGGAAGCTCGGCCACCGAACGCCCGGCTACCGGACGCTCGGCTCCCGAGCGTCCGGTGGCCGAGCGTCGCGGTCCGGACACCGTCTAGGGCTCGACGCGCCTTGGAGCGCGGAGCCACGCCTAGAAGCGGCGGGTCTCGCGGCCGTAGCCGAGCTCCTCGGCGACGTCCGCGAGGTTCTCGTACTCGCGGTCGGGCAGCGTCTCCAGCGCCGCGACGGCGCCGTCGGGCGCGGCGGCGCGGTTCACGTGCTCCACCAGGTCGCCGGGGCGGGCCGGCCAGCGGACGCCGGTCAGCATGCGCGCCAGGTTGCTGCGGCCCTCGACGTCGCCCGGCGTCATCCCGGGCGGCGCCCCCTCGCGCGGGTCGCCGGCGGCCGCGGTCGGGTCCCAGGGGCCGTCGTCGGAGAACGCCTCGGTCTCCCTGAACTCCTCGACGCGCGTGGGGTGGTTCCCGCGGACCATGCCCTGCGTCTCGTGACCGATCTCGTCGTCCAGCCTGGGGCCGTGCTTGTCGCGTCTTTCGGGCATCTCTCGTCCTCCTGCACGGTAAACGGTCGGTCTCAACGCGGAGGAACCTTCCCGGGCCGAGGCGTCTAAACAAGGCGCCGATCTTGCCCGTCCGGCGCGGTACGGTGTGGCGCATGCTGCCGGAAGAGGGCGTGAACGCCGTTCGGGCTGTGCTGGGCCTGCTGGTCCGGGGCCATTACGAGGAGCTGGAGACCCTGACCGAGGGGCGCCGGCTCAGCGCGGGGGAGATGGCGTCCGCGATCGAGCGGACCGGCCGCCACCTGATCACCCCGCCGGACGGCGCGTTCCGCTCGCTCGACGCGGTCCCCCTCGCGGACGGGGCCGCCGACGAGCGGGCCTTCCGGGTCCGGGTCCCGCTGTGGACGGCGCAGGACGGCCTCTCCGACCTGGCGGTGTCACTCCTCGTGACCGAGGTCATGGACGGGGTATGGACGGTGGAACTGTTAGGCATCCACGCGGGGGAGGGGACCTGATGGCAGGGCACATGACCCCGGAGGAGTTCCGCCGGTACGGCAAGCAGGTCGTCGACTGGATCGCCGACTACCAGGAGAAGGTCGAGTCGTACCCGGTGCAGTCGCAGGTGCGGCCGGGTGAGGTCCTCGCGAGCCTGCCCGCCGGTCCGCCGGAGGAGGGCGAGGGGTTCGAGGCCGTCCTCGCCGACCTCGACCGCGTCGTCATGCCGGGGATCACCCACTGGCAGCACCCGAGCTTCTTCGCCTACTTCCCGGCCAACGCCAGCGGTCCCGCGATCCTCGGCGAGCTGCTGTCCGCGGGCCTCGGCGTGCAGGGCATGCTGTGGGCGACCAGTCCCGCCTGCACGGAGCTGGAGACCCGGATGCTGGACTGGCTCGCCGAGCTCCTCGGCCTGCCGGCGCGGTTCCGCAGCGACGGGGACGGCGGCGGGGTCATCCAGGACTCGGCGTCCGACGCCGTCCTGATCGCGCTCCTCGCCGCCCTGCACCGGAGGGACGGCGGCGCGGCCGCGCGCGAGGGCATCACCCGCCGCCACACGCTGTACGTCAGCTCGCAGACCCACTCGTCGCTGGAGAAGGCCGCGAGGGTGACCGGGATCGGCGCCGCGAACGTCCGCGTCGTGGACGTCGACCCCGACACGCTCGCCATGGACCCGGCCCACCTGGACGCGCTCATCACCGAGGACATCGCCGCGGGCGCGGTGCCCGTCCTGGCCTGCGCGACCGTCGGCACCACCTCCACGACGGCGGTCGACCCCGTCCGGGAGATCGGCGAGGTCTGCTCCCGGCACGGCGTCTGGCTGCACGTGGACGCCGCGTACGCGGGCGTCGCGGCCGTCTGCCCGGAGTTCCGCTGGGTCAACGACGGGCTCGACGGGCACGTCGACTCGTACGCGACCAACCCGCACAAGTGGCTGCTCACCAACTTCGACTGCACCGCGCTGTGGGTGGCCGACCGGGCCCCGCTGGTCGGCGCCCTGTCGATCCTGCCGGAGTACCTGCGCAACCGGGCCAGCGCGTCCGGCGAGGTGATCGACTACCGGGACTGGCAGATCTCGCTCGGACGCCGGTTCCGCGCGCTGAAGCTGTGGGCGGTGATCCGCTGGTACGGGGCGGAGGGGCTGCGCGCGCACATCCGCTCGGGGGTGCGGCTGGCCGCGGAGCTGGCGTCCAGGATCGGCGCCGATCCGGGGTTCGCGCTGCTGGAGCACCACCCGTTCGGGCTGGTGTGCTTCCGCCCGCGCTGGGAGGGCCTGCCGGACGACGAGGCCGACGCCGCGACGCTGCGCGTGATGGAGCGGCTGAACGCGTCCGGCGACCTCTACCTCACCCACACCAGGGTCGGCGGCCGGGTGCTGCTGCGCATGGCGATCGGCGCGCCCGGCACCGGTGACGCGCACGTCGAGGCCGCCTGGCGCCGCATCCGGGAGGAGACGGCCCGGGAGGGGCGGCCGGCGGGCCAGTGATCTTCACGGCGGGTCACCCGCCCGCTCCGCCACCGGATATGTGAGGCTAGGGGTGCCCCTACAACCGCTGGAGGTCCGCATGGCCGACTCGTCAGGAGAGAAGGACGGCAGCGAGGACGACGTGAAGCGCAGGTTCCGGGAGGCCCTGGAGCGCAAGCGCGGAGCGGCGGCCGAGAAGAACGAGGGCGGGGCGGGCAGGAGCGGCTCGAAGGTGCGCGGCACCCACGAGCGCGCCGACCACCAGCGCCAGTTCCGCCGCAAGAGCGGCTGAGCGCCGGTCCCGCGGCCCGCCGGGACGAAGGACGGCGGCCTGGGGACCGCCCGCCGAGCACCCCCGCGCGCCCAGCGCGGGGGTCGCCTCCGCGCCGCCCGCCCCGCCGTCAGGTGGTGTACAGCTTCTTCTGGTAGGCGGCGCCGTAGTAGCGCTCCAGCTCCTCGACGCTCTCCTCGACGTACTGCACGTCCTTGGTGATCCGGGCGTGCGAGGGCAGGGTGTCGTCCTCCCAGCTCTCCGGCTTCCACAGGTTCGAGCGCAGGAACGCCTTCGCGCAGTGGAAGAAGATCTGCTCGATCTCCACGACGAGGGCGAGGGCCGGGCGGTGCCCCTTGACGGTCATCGCGTCGAGGAAGGGCGCCTCCCGGACGAGCCGCGCCCGGCCGTTGATCCGCAGCGTCTCGCCCCGTCCGGGGATCAGGTAGATCAGCCCGACGCGCGGGTTGCTCAGCACGTTGAAGAAGCCGTCGGCGCGGCGGTTCCCCGGCCGGTCCGGGATGGCGATGGTGGTGTCGTCGATCACGTGCGTGAAGCCGGGCGGGTCGCCCTTGGGCGAGACGTCGCAGTTGCCGGCGGCGTCGCTCGTGGCGATCAGGCAGAACGGGGACCGCGCCAGCCACTCGCGGTCCCAGTGGTGCAGGGCCGCGCGCTCCTTCTCGATGACCTTCCGCAGGGGCGTGCCGAGCAGCTCGCGCAGCTCCTCGGCGGACGTGATCTCGGTGGACTCGGAGGCGATCGTCATCGGCGCTCCTTCTGCCGGGGGAGAGAAGATCAGCTTAGCCTCCGGCCTCCGGCGCGGAAGCGGCCGGGGCGCGGCCGGTTACTTTCGGGCCGCCGCGGAGTCGGTCTATTCGTGGGGTGCGGCGCCCCCGGGAAGCGAGGGGTGCGATGAACGCGGTGGAGCGGGCGACGGTACCGGAGCGGGGCTCCGATCTGCTCGGGCGGTCGATGGACTTCGCGGTGGACGTGCTCGGGCTCGTCGACGCCGCGGCGCTCGGACGGCCGACGCCGTGCCGGGGCTGGAACCTCGGGATGCTGCTGCGGCACGCGGCGGAGTCCCTGGCCGTGCTGTCCGAGGCGATCGACACCGGTTCCGTCGGGTTGCTGCCGGGCGCGGAACCGGTTCCGGTGGACGATCCGGCGGTGGCGCTCACCGCGGCGTTCCGCGCGGGCGCGGTCCGGCTGCACGCGGCGTGGACGGCGGCGGAGCGGGCGGGCGCGACGGTCGGCGTCGGCGGGGCCGGTGCCCGCCAGGCGCGCGATGGCGGCGCGATAGATCGCCTCGCGGAGGTCGACGGCGGCGGCGAGGTCGGCGGCCTCGGCGGGCGGGGGTTCGGTGAGCAGGCCCGCGGCGACGGTCCAGCGGGCGAGGTCGGCGGGCCGGGCCAGCAGGTCGCGGCGGTCGGCGCGGCGGTGCTGCACGGTCCCGGCGAAGTCGAGGGCGAGGTGGCCGCTGACGAAGGTGAACTCCATACCGCCAGAATAACCGGCTTGACAGGTTATGGCGGCGCCCCGAGACTGGGTAACCGTATTGAGCGGTTACTCGCGGAGGTGGACGATGGCACTGGGAACCGAGAGCGGGACGCGGACGCGGTCCGGCCGGCCGGTGGCGCACGGTGTGGCGCCCCCGGTGGAGCCGCGTGCCGGCCTGCCGTCCGGGCCGTCCGGGCCGTCCGCCGACGCGACGTCGCACGCCGGCCGCCCCGCCGGGACGTCCGGGCCGTCCGAGCCGTCCGGGTGGGCGGCGCGGGCGGTGCCCGGGGTGTTCGTGCTGCTGTGGAGCAGCGCGTTCATCGCCGGGGCGATCGGGGTGGACGCGGCGCCGCCGCTGCTGCTGATGTTCGTCCGGTTCGCCGTGGCGGGGCTGCTGCTGGCGGCGTACGCGGTGGCGGTGCGGGCGCCCTGGCCGCGCGGGCGGGCCCTGGCCCATGTGGCGGTGTCGGGCCTGCTGGTCCAGGCGGTGCAGTTCGGCGCCCTGTACACCGCGCTCGGGCAGGGGCTGCCGGTCGGGGTGATCGCGCTGGTGCAGGGCCTCAACCCGGTGGTGATCGCGCTGCTGGCCGCGTCGCTGCTGGGCGAGCGGGTGGGCCGGTGGCAGTGGGCGGGGTTCGTGCTCGGCGCGGCGGGGGTGATCCTGGCGGTCGCGGGACGGGTCGCGTTCTCCCCCCTCGGCGTGGTGCTCTGCCTCGTGGGGCTACTGGGCCTGAGCGCCGGAACCCTCTACCAGAAGCGGTTCGTCCCGGCGATGGACGTGCGGACGGGCACGGCGGTGCAGTTCCTGGTGGCCGCGCCGCCGCTGGGCGCGGTGTCGCTGCTGACCGAGACGCCGCGGGTGGCGCACTGGGCGCCGTTCGGGGCGGCGCTGGTGTGGATCGTCCTGGTCAACTCGATCGGCGCGTTCCTGCTGCTGAACTCGATGCTACGGCGGGCGCCGGCGAGCCGGGTCGCGGCGCTGTTCTTCCTGACGCCGTCGGTGACGGCGGTGCTGGCGTGGCTGACGATCGGCCAGTCCCTGGACCCGCTGGCCGTCGCGGGCCTGCTCCTGGGCGGCGCGGGCGTCCTCCTGGCGACCCGCCACTGACCCCGCACCACCGGCCACAGAGCCGCGGGCACCGAGACCGCCGTGAACCGTGATCCGACCGGTCCGCTCGCAGAATGACCGAGGCGCCGCCCGGTGCGGTGCCGCTGGCTGACCTCGCCGCGGAGTGCAGCGTCGGCCGCCCCGCCGTCCACCGCATCATTCACGGTTGGGGGACGATCCGGAGCTGGCCGACGCGTAGTCCGCGCCTGACCTGACGTCAGAGCTGCATCAGCTTGGTGACCAGGGCGGTGAGCTGGGCGCGTTCGCCGGTGGTGAGAGGGGCGAACGTCTCGTCGAGGTAGGAGGGGACGGTGCTCTCGGCCTCGGCGAGCCGTTCGCGGCCCTGGTCGGTGATGGTGACGGCGTAGGAGCGGCGGTCGTCGGGGTTGCGTTCGCGGCGGACGAATCCGGACCGCTCCAGGTCGTCGCACACGTTCACCATGACGCTGCGGTCGATCCGCAGCTCCTCGCTGAGCACCTGCTGGGAGCAGGGGCCGACGGCGTCGAGCATCTTCAGCACCAGGTGCTGGCCGACGCCGAGGCCGTGCCGGGCGGCGTGGGCGTCGGCGGCGCGGGCCAGGTACGCCGCGGCGCGGCACATCGCGATGTCCGGGCGTTCGGCCGCCAGCGTCGGGAAGTACGCCGGACGGGCGGGCTTGGAAGGCATGGATCTCCTGCACTGTCGACCCGTCCGAGGCTACCAGAACCATCTGCCACACAATAGTTTGACAGCAGATCATTGGCGAGCCTACGGTTCCGTCTGGTTGCAGATCGTCTGCTCAAAGATGGAGTGTTCTGGTGATGCGTTCCGACCGCCGGGCGACGGCGGCCCTGGTCCTGCTGTGCGCGGCGGTGTTCCTGGATTCGATGGACCTGTCGCTGATGGGCGTGGCGCTGCCCGCCGTCGGCGCCGACCTCGCGCTGCCCGACGGCACGCTGCAATGGCTGATGTCCGGCTACGCGGTCGCCTACGGCGGGTTCCTGCTGCTCGGAGGGAGGCTGGCCGACCTGCTCGGACGGCGCCGGATGTTCCTGGCGTCGCTGGCGGTGTTCGCGGCGGCGAGCCTGGCGGGCGGCCTGCTCTCCGACGGCCGGCTCCTGGTCGCCACCCGCGTGGTGAAGGGCGTCGCGGCCGCGCTGACCGCTCCGGCGGCACTGTCGCTGATCACCACGACGTTCGCCGAGGGGCCGCGCCGCAACCGGGCGCTGGGGGTGTACGCGCTGGCCGGAGCGTCCGGCTACAGTGCCGGGCTGATCGCCTCCGGGCTGCTCACCGAGGTGAGCTGGCGGCTGGTGTTCTTCCTGCCGGTGCCGATCGCGCTGCTCGTGCTCGCCGTCGCGCCCCGGGTGGTCCCGGCCGGACGCGCCGACGGCCCGCGCCCGGGGTTTGACGCGGCGGGCGCCGGCGCCGTCACCGGCGGCGTCCTGCTGCTGGTCTACGCGCTCACCGAGACGAGCTGGCCCGCCGGTGGGGCGGCGCTGGCGCTGCTGGGAGCGTTCGTGGCGATCGAGCGGCACCGGCGAAACCCGCTGGTGCCCCTGGAGGCGCTGCGTTCACGGCGGCTCGCCTCGGCCAACCTGGCGGCGCTGGCCTGGGCGTGCGCGACGATCGGCTGGCAGTTCGCGGCCGTCCTGTACTTGCAGGGTGTGCTGGGGTACTCGGCGCTGGACACCGGGCTGGGGATCGTCCCGATGGGCTTGGCCATCATCGTCGCCGCGAACCTGGCCGGACGGCTGATCGGACGCTGGGGCCTGCGGCGCACCGCCGCGTTCGGGCTGCTGGTGCAGGGTGCCGGGATCCTGCTGTTCCTGCGCGCGGACGCGTCCAGCGGCTACGCGACCGTGCTGCTGCCCGCGCTCGTCGTCCACGGCGTGGGCAACGGCCTGTCGTTCCCCAGCCTCAACATCGCCGCGGTGGCCAGCCTGCCCGACGACCGGCAGGGCCTGGCCTCCGGCCTGGTCACCTCCGCCGTCCAGATCGGGGCCGGCATCGGCGTGGCGGTGCTCGCGGCCGTGATGGCCGTCCCGGCGTCCTCACTGGACGGTTACCGCGCGGCGTTCCTGACCGCCGGATCGTTCTCGCTGCTCGGCGCGGTCATCGCCTTCCTCGGGCTGCGGGGGCGGGCCGAACCCGCGGCCGGCGAGCCGGCGGCCACCGCACCGGCGTCCGCATCGACTTCCGCACGAGCATGAGGAGCACCGCGATGACCCTCGACCTGACGCCCGACGAACTGCTGTCCACCACCCGGGCCGTCCGCAAGCGGCTCGATTTCGACCGGCCCGTCCCGCGCACGCTCATCGAGGAGTGCATCGACCTGGCCACGCAGGCACCCACCGGACGCAACCGGCAGCGCTGGCACTTCATCGTGGTCACCGAGCCGCGCCTGCGCCGCGAGGTGGGCGGCATCTTCCGCCGCGCGCTCGCGGCCGCGGAAGGCCAACCACTCAATGACGACGACATCCGCCGCATGAACCATGCTCCGCGCTCCACCCAGGGCGTGTTCGACGGGCTGCGGCACCTGACCGACAACATCCACCGCGTCCCGGCGTTCGTGATCCCCGCCATCGAAGGACGCACCGACCACGCCTCGGCGGCCGTCCAGTCGGGCACCTGGGGGTCGATCCTGCCGGCGACGTGGAGCTTCATGCTCGCCGCCCGCGCCCGCGGCCTCGGCACCACCTGGACCACCGCCCAAGGCCCCCTCGAACCCGAACTCGCCGCCGTACTGGGCGTCCCCTACAACGAGGTCATGCTCGCCGCGTTCATCCCGCTCGCCTACACGATCGGCACCGACTTCAAGCCCGCGCCCCGCATCCCACGCGACCAGGTCCTGCACTGGGAGCGCTGGTGAACGCCCGACCCGCCCGACCGAGCACCTGACGCAAGCCGCAGAGGCCCCGGCTAAGACTGCCTGCCCGCGAACGCCCGGGGTGGACGTCCCCGCCGTTCGCCGACTGGAACCACCGCATGCCCGACGCCCGAGCACAGCGCTCGGGCGTCGGTGCACCCCCACTCCAACCAGCTACAACGCACCCGGGTGATCGTTTCTGGGCATACTCTGGCCGCCCCCTCGGGAGGCTCGGCCTCACGGGCAAGCTGGCGGGCGCCGGCGCGTCCTCCCGGCGCTCGGCCGCAGGACCCCGTTTCAGCGTTGGAGCGTTTCGGCCCGCTGGCCCAGCGCCCTGTTCATCGCTCGGAACTGCGGCAGGGCACGGCTACTCCGGTGAAGCGTTCGCTCTGAGTCAGGCAGACGCGCCGGGGCGGATCTGCTCGATGGTGAAGCGATGCTCCCCGTCCGCGATCCATCCTGGGCCGAGCTTCCCGAGCCACCGCAGTTCCTTGCCCGGGACGTCGGTCAGGACCCGAGGCGTGAAGGTCATGTCGACGCGGTAGCGGGCGAGTCGCAGATCACGGGAGGGTTGCGTCGGCTGAGGGTGTCCAGGTGGTCGACGCTGATCAGCGCGCGGGTGAGGCTGTCGCCGAGGCAGGCGATGCGCGTCGTCATGGTGCTTCCGGTCCTAGCACGCCGACGTGTTCGGTCGGCGGGGTGTCGGTGCGAGGACGGTGGTCGGTGCCGAGGCCGGCGGTGATGGCCAGGATGGACGTCGGCCCGGTCATGTCGACCGCGTGCCATACCCCGGCCGGGTTGACGGTGGCCTCGCCGGGCCCGAGCAGGACACGGGCGGGCATTCCGTCCAGGTCGCGGGTGACCGTCACCGACCCGCTGAGGCAGACGACCAGTTCGTCACCGGCGGGGTGCCTTTCCCAATGGTCGCCGGGGCCGTCGCCGTCGAAGATCATCACCATCCGGCCTTCGGCGCCGTCCGCCGCGACCGCGGCGCTGTAGGCCTGGAGCACCTCCGGGTCCCAGGCGAAGCCCTCGACGCGTTTCACTGTCGATCCCAGTCCGAGGTGCACGGGAGTGGTCCGCAGGTCGACGGCGTTGTGGTCGTTGACGAGTCTCATGTCGACGATCGTCACACCGCAGCAACCGGGTGGTCTTGAAGAAATGGGAACACGAGCCGACGCGACGGGCGGCTATCCGGTCCCGAGGAGGACCTCGCCGTGACGCCAGGCCGTCGGCGTTCGGCCCGTGAACTCGTTCCAGTCCCGCACGAGGTGGGCCTGGTCGGCGTAGCCGGAGATGGCCGCCACATCGGGCCACGGGAGCCGGTTCCGCGCCGTCGCCAGGTCGTGCGCGTGCTCGAAGCGGAGGACGCGGGCGAAGACCTTCGGCGCCAGGCCCAGCTCGTCACGGAACCGTCCGGTGAGGTGCCGGCGGCTCCAGCCCAAATCCGCGGCGACTGCGCCGACCTGGACGCAGCCCCGTGCGGCGACGAGGCGGCGCCAGGCCTCGGCCACCTCGGGGCGCATCCGGCGCACATGGTCGCTGCCGGCGCCACGCCCGACAGCCCGCAGGAGCAGCTCGTCCAGTACGGTGAACCGCGCCGCCCATGTCGATGCCGCTCGGAGCCGGTCGGCCAGTTCGACGCCGAGTGCTCCGAGAAGCTCGTCCAGGGGGACCAGCCGGTGGGCGAGCGCGGCGGCGGGCATGCCGTAGATGGCCCGAGCCCCGAGCGGTGTCAGCGCCACCTTCACACCTTGCTGGCGTCCGTCGTGGTGGATCGCGACGGACCGGCCCATCAGACCGCTGGCCACACTGCCGAATCGGGTGACCGGTGACCCGTCGCCGACGCCCGCCGCCACCTCCAGGGGGTCTGACAGGCTGATCACCGCGGTGAGAGCGCGGCTCGGCGGGCCGCAGTGCACCCCCGCCGCGAGCCCGCGGAGGTCGAAACCGACATACGAGTCGACGTACCGCCGCAGGGCGGGCGCCGAACGTGCACCGATCCCGGTGGCCATGCGACCTTCCTCCCTACTCGGAGTACGAGCCGGCGAGCCCGGCAAGATCATCAACCGGACCGCCGTGACGCTCGCCGGTGCGGCCAGCCCGGTCCGCGTCCACCGCGCACGGCAGGTCCTCGGCCAGCCGCAGCGCGCCACGCAGATGAGCCGGCGCGGACCCGCGAACCTGGTCCAGCCTCGGGAGGTACCCCCAGTACGAACCGCGGGTACGCGGCGCGGTCGATCGACGTCACTGACACCCCGAAGAAACGCGACGCGACAAGGACCCGAGCAGCCTAACCACCGTGGACCAGCTGCCCGACAGTGCCCTCGGCCCGCAGTTCCGCGGCCTCGCGGCCCCTTTGCGGCGCATTCGGGCCGCCGGGTCGTGCTGCCGCCGGGATCTCCAGTTGCCGGGATCTCCAGTTGCCGGGATCTCCAGTTGCGGGGGTCTCCGGTTGCGGGGTGTTCGGGGGTCGGCGTGCGGGGGGTTGGGCCGGTCAGGCGGGTTCGGGTTGGGCTGGGCGGCAGTGCAGGCAGGGGCGGTAGCCGGCGGCCCGGGCGGCGGCGAGGTTGCGGAACGGGCGGCGGTGCGGGGGCGTGATCCGGCGGGCGTCGCCGCAGGTGGGGTAGCAGACGATGCCGGTGGTGTCGCTGCCGACGAGCTGCATGCCGCGGCCGGCGAGGGCGGCGACCTCGTCGAGGTCGACGTTCTCGGCGCGCAGGAGCCGTTCCTTGGCGTCGCCGCCGAAGACGTAGTCGCCGACGGCGCCGTCGGAGCGGGTGACGCGGTGGCAGGGGATGAGCAGCGGGACGGGGTTGCGGCCGAGCGCGGAGCCGACGGCGCGGACGGCCTTGGGGCGTCCGGCCTGGCGGGCGACCCAGGCGTAGGGGCGGGTCTGGCCGCGCGGGATGGTGGCGGCGGCGCGCAGGACGGCGGCCTCGAACTCGCTGAGGCCGCGCAGGTCCAGGCGCAGGCGGCCGAGGCGTCCGGTGCGCAGCGCGGGGACCAGCCCGGAGGGCGGACGGTCGGCGGGCAGCAGCGGCCGGGCGAACCGCGCGCGGAACGCGGTGGTGAAGGCCTGCTCGTCCATGCCGGCGCGCAGGTAGGCGATGCCGTGGTCGGTGAAGGCGACCTGGAGGTCGTCCAGGGGGCCGGGGACGTGGACGCGGCGGGCGGCGATGCGGTCGAGCAGCCCGGCGGGCGCGTCGGCGGCCAGTCCGGCGAGCCCGGCGGTCAGCGGGTCACCGGATCCGAGGCCGGGGCCGCTGGTGTCCGGGACGGGATCGGTGCGGGTCATGGGGTGCCCCCTTGCGTGTGGTGGAGCGTGCGGAGCCGGGCGAGGCCGCGGGAGATGTGCGATTTGACCGTGCCCTCGGGCAGGTCGAGCACGATGGCGATCTCGGCGACCGGCAGGTCGGTGACGTGGCGCAGGACGACGGCGGCGCGCTGGGCGGCGGGCAGCCCGGCGAGCAGGCCGGCGAGCTCGCGTCCGGTCTCGTGGCGGGCGGCGGTGTCCTCGACGGGTTCGGCCGGGTCGGGCGGGTCGGGGGCGTCCTCGAGCGGGCCCGGTGGGGGGCGGCGGGCGGCGGTCCGCAGGCTGTTGCGCCACAGGTTCATCAGGATCGTCAGGAGCCAGGCGCGGGGGCGGAGCCCCGCGATGCGGTCGGGCCCGTATCCGCACAGGGCGCGGTAGGCGCGCAGAAACGCCTCGGCGGCGAGGTCCTCGGCCTCGGCCCAACGGCCGGACAGCCGCAGCGCGGTGGAGAACACCGCGCCGCGGTAGGTGTCGTACAGGACGGCAAAGCCGGTGTCGAGGTCGCCGGTGAGGGCGGTGACGACCTCGTCGCGTGCGGTGTCGTCCGCCTCGCCCGGTGCGCCTCCGGCGCCGCCCGACGCGTCGCCGGCCTGGCCGCTGCCGCGCAGGGCGTGGGGCCCCGGCAGGTCGGCGGCGTCGGAGCCGGTGCCGGTACCGGTGCCGGGGGCGGCCGTGTGGGGGAGAGCTTCGTCCGTAACCGTCACATCCGTTCAACACCGGGGCCGTCCGTCCGGTTGCACTCGCCTGGTCGGCCTGCCCAGGCAGTTCGCGTGGGCGGCCGTCGGCCCGGGCGGGTGGAGCGCGTCACGCCGCGTTCTCGGGCGTGGACGGCGGGCCGGGCGCGCTCGCGTGCCTCCGGCGTGGTCAGGATACGGCCGGTGCGGGTCGTGACGGTGGCAGGGCCGAGTGTGGGGCCGTCCGGCGATCTCGGAACGGTCGGCGGGCGTCCAATAGGTCCCGGTTCTTGACTTTCGGCAGTAACGCCGCTGATCACCGGCTTGTACGGTGGGCGGGTGGACGAGCGGGCGCGGACGGTCAGCGGGGGCGCGCAGCAGGAGGCGGGGCCGGGATCGCGTCCGGCGGCGTTCCGGGCTGCGGTGCGGCGGGGGCTGCCGGAGGGACTGCGGTCGGCGGGACGGGACGGGGCCTGGCGGGCGCTGCCGGGGGCGGTGCAGCAGGCGGCGCGGGCGGCGGTGCGGCGTCCGAGCCGGTCGGCGCTGGTGAAGGACATGCTGCTGTTCGCCGTGCTGGCGTTCCCGGTGGCGGTCGGGTTGCTGACGCCGTTGGAGGCGGGGCCGGCGCTGTGGGCGGAGGTCCTGGGGCTCATGGCGCTGGCGGGTGCGATCGCGGTGAGCCGGGCGTGGCCGCTGGCGGCGCTGGTGACGGTGGTCGCGCTGATCCTGGTCCACGGGAACTTCGCGTTCGGGCTGCCGGTCCTGTCGTATCTGGCGGGGTTGCGGATGTCGCGGGCGCGGCCGGTGCTGTGGGGGTTCACCGGGGTGTTCGCGCTCGGGGTGACGCTGAACCTCGTCCGCGACGTCGCGGTGACGACGTGGTTTCCGCTGACGATCTGGCTGGTGCTGCTGGGCGTCCTGCCGTGGCTGGCGGGCCGGTACTGGCAGCAGTACCAGGAGCTGCTGCGCGCCGGGTGGGACCGCGCGGACCGGCTGGAGCGCGAGCAGCGGATCATCGCCGAGCGGGAGCGGCTGCGGGAGCGGGCCCGGATCGCGCGTGACATGCACGACTCGCTCGGCCACGAGCTGGCTCTGATCGCGGTGCGCGCGGGCGCGTTGCAGGTCGCGGCGGGCCTGGACGAGCGGCATCGTGCGGCGGCGGCGGAGCTGCGCGCCGGTGCGGCGGACGCCACCGAGCGCCTGCGGGAGATCATCGGGGTGCTGCGGGAGGAGCCCGGCCCCGCGTCCGACCCGGACGGCACCGTCGCGGGCGGCGCGCCGGGTGCGCCGGGTGAGGCGGCGGCGCGGATCCGGCCCGCGGGGGAGAGCGTCCCTGAGCTGGTGGAGCGTGCGCGGGCGTCCGGGGTGCCCGTCCGGTTGGCGGGCGAGGACGGGGCGGCGCGGGGATCGCTGCCGGACATGCCGCCCATGGTGGGACTGGCCGTGCATCGGGTCGTGCAGGAGGGCATCACGAACGCCGCCAAGCACGCGCCGGGCGCCGCGGTGACCGTGGACGTCCTCACGAGGGTCCCGGTGGAGGCGGGTGTCGCGGCCGCCGCGACCGCGAGCCGGGTTGAGGTGATGGATCCGGCGGACGCGGCCGGGTCCGGGGTGGCCGGGTCCGGGGCGGCTGGTGCCGGAGGCATCCTGGAGGCGGACCGTCCCGGGTCCGGCGGGGTGGTCGTCGTGCGGGTCGTCAACGGGCCACCGCCCGGCGGGCCGCCGCTGCTGCCACCGGGCGGCGGGCTCGGGTTGACGGGGCTGGCCGAACGGGTCCGCCTGGCCGGAGGGACGCTGCGCGCGGGCCCGGACCCGGCCGGGGGGTTCGAGGTCGTCGCGGAGCTGCCCGTGGACGGGCCACCGAGCGGGCCGCTCGCCGCGTCGTCGGGTAAACAGGGGTCGGCGTCGGCGACGGCGCTGATGACGGCCCTGGGCCTGGTGTCGACCGGCCCGAACCCCGGCCACCCGGGCAGGGGAGCGGTGCCGGGGGCGATCGGCGGGTCCGGGGAGTGGCTGTCGGAGTCGGCGCGGCATCTGGCGCGGGAGCGGCGGCAGGTGCGGCGGGGGCTGATCACGGCGATCGCCGTCCCGGCCGGGTTGATCGCGGCGCTGGGGGCGGTGATGGCGGGTTACTACGTGTACGTCGCGGTCAATTCGGTGCTGCCCGCCTCGGACTACGCGGCGCTGCGGGTCGGGGACGGGCGGGCGCGGGTGGAGCGGGTGCTGCCGCCGATGGAGACGGCCGACGCGGGCGCGGTCCGGTTCCGGGTGCCCGAGCCGGCGGGTGCCGACTGCCGCTACTACCGTCCGGACGCGAACCTGCTGGGCGTCGCCCGGGTCTACCGGCTGTGCTTCACGGGCGACCGCCTGTCGGCCAAGGACGTGTTCGGTACACAGACGACCGGGAGGGACGCCGAGTGATCCGGGTTCTGCTCGCCGACGACGAGGCGATGATCCGCGCGGGGGTCCGCGCGATCCTGTCGGCCGATGCGGGGATCGAGGTGGTCGCGGAGGCCGGGGACGGGCGGGAGGCGGTGGAGCTGGCGCTCGCGCACCGTCCCGACGTGGTGCTGCTGGACATCCGCATGCCGCGGCTGGACGGGCTGGCGGCGGCCGCGGAGCTGGGCCGCGCCGCGCCGGGCACGGGCGTAGTCATGCTGACCACGTTCGGTGAGGACGAGTACATCGCGCGGGCGCTGTCGGACGGGGCGAGCGGGTTCCTGCTGAAGTCGGGCGATCCGCGGGAGCTGATCGCCGGGGTCCGGGCCGTCGCCGAGGGCGCCGCCTACCTGTCGCCGAAGGTCGCCCACCGGGTGATCACGGAGCTGAGCGGGGGCCGGATGTCGGACGGGGCCCGGGCGCGGGCGCGGACGGCGGGCCTGACGCCGCGGGAGCGGCAGGTGCTGGCGCTGCTGGGCGCGGGACTGTCCAACGCGGAGATCGCGGGGCGGCTGCACGTGGTGGAGGGGACGGTCAAGGCGTATGTCAGCGCGATCCTGACGCGGCTGGAGGTCCGCAACCGGGTGCAGGCCGCGGTGATCGCCTACGAGGCGGGGCTGGTGGACGGAGGCCTGGCCTGAGCCGCTCCCGCCCAACCTGAGCCGCTCCCCCCTGGCCTTCCTGAGCTGCTTCCTCTGGCCCTCCTGTGCCGGGGAGCGGGGTGTATCGCGGGCGTATCGGATTCCGCATACGTCACGGCAACGGGCCTGCGTCTTCCGTGGAGGTATGGATCACAGCGCAGTTTCGTCCGTTTCGTCCTGTCGTGTGCGTCCGGGCGCGCCCTTCGGTCCGGCGATTCGCGGTGGGCCGCTCGCCGGTCTGACGGCCGCGCCGCGCTCTGCCCGGCTCTCACCGGCCGGAATCGCCGTGCACGGCCTGATCGTCGGGCGGTGAGCTGTGGTGCGCATGCCTCCCGCGCTCAGAGCGCGCGTCCTGGCGATGGTCACTCGGCTGATCGGGGTGCTGCTGGTGCCGATCGCGTTATGCCGTGCTCCGGGCCGGGCCCGTTTCGTGGCGTGCCAGTGGGCGCTGGGGCTGCGGTTCCCGGCTGAGGACCTGCGCGGGCTGGCCACGGAGGCCCTCGCCGCGTTCACGCACGCGCGGGCGGAGGCGTTCTGGCGGGACGGGCAGCTGATCGGGCTGACCTCGGGGTACCGGGACGCGACGGAGCAGGCCCGGATGTTCGCCGCGGAGGTGCGGCGCACCGGTTCGGTGGCGGCGGCGCGGCGCCGGGTGCTGCCGCCGCGGGAGTCGGGACATGTGCGGGGGATCGCGGTGGACGTCCGGCCGCGTGAGGGCGCGCGGTGGCTGGAGCGGCACGGCGGGCGGTACGGGCTCTACCGCGTCTACGACAACGAGTGGTGGCATTTCGAGTACCGCGTAGTGGAGCCGGTCCGGCTGCCGCATCCGGCCGCCGCGGCGGGTCCCCCTCGCGCGGTTCCCCCTTGCGCGGCGCCGCCTACGGGCGGTGCCGGGGGACCTAGGGCGATGAGCCGGAGCCGCCGCACGGCGAGCTGACGCCCAGGGATCCCGCCGCAACCGGGCGATGGGATTAGACCCCCGGACGCCTCCGAGGGCGATCTCCCTCCGTTTCGGGTGGTTCGGGTGGGGGGTGTGTCCGGTTTGCATATGCCCGCGATATGCCGGGTTGCCTAGGCTTCGGGTATGCGTGTGCTGATCGTGGAGGACGAGCCCTACCTGGCCGAAGCCGTCCGTGACGGTCTCCGCCTGGAGGCGATCGCGGCCGACATCGCCGGTGACGGTGATGCCGCTTTGGAGATGCTCGGTGTCAACTCCTACGATCTGGCGGTTCTGGACCGTGACATCCCGGGGCCGTCCGGGGACGAGGTCGCGCGGCGGATCGTGGCGTCCGGCAGCGGCATGCCGATCCTGATGCTCACCGCGGCCGACCGGATCGACGACAAGGCGTCGGGGTTCGAGCTGGGCGCCGACGACTATCTCACCAAGCCGTTCGAGCTGCGGGAGCTGGTGCTGCGGCTGCGGGCGCTGGACCGCCGGCGCGCGCACTCCCGGCCGCCGGTCCGCGAGATCGCGGGCCTGCGGCTGGACCCGTTCCGCCGGGAGGTGTTCCGCGACGGGCGCTACGTGGCGCTGACCCGCAAGCAGTTCGCCGTGCTGGAGGTCCTCGTCGCGGCGCAGGGCGGCGTGGTCAGCGCCGAGGAGCTGCTGGAGCGGGCGTGGGACGCCAACGCCGACCCCTTCACCAACGCGGTCCGGATCACGGTGTCCGCGCTGCGCAAGCGGCTCGGCCGGCCGTGGCTGATCGCCACGGTGCCCGGCGTCGGCTACCGCATCGACGCCGGCGCCGACCGCGAACGGCTCGACGGCGGACGGCCCGACGGCGCGCATGGATAGGCGCGTGGACGGGCGCATTGATGGGCGCGTGGGCAGGCGCCCGGGGCTCAGCGCCCGGATGAAGCTCACGCTCAGCTATGCCGGGTTCCTTCTGCTCGCCGGCGGCCTACTGCTGGCCGTGGTGTGGGTGTTCCTGCTGCGTTACGTTCCCGACGGCGTGTTCGTGAGCGGGCCCGGGACCCAGCGGCGGGGGGTGCCGTCCCCGCCGATGTTCCCCAGCCGCTCCGACCTGCTGGAGGCGTTCGCTCCCCGCGCGGCCCAGGCGATGGTTTTCCTGGTGGTGTTCGGCCTGCTGGGGGGATGGTTCCTCGCCGGCCGGATGCTGGCGCCGCTGACCCGGATCGCGGACGCGGCGCGGCTGGCCGCGGAGGGGTCGCTGTCCCACCGGATCGGGATGGAGGGTCCGAGCGACGAGTTCCGCGAGCTCGCGGACGTGTTCGACACGATGCTCGAGCAGCTGGAGTCGCACGTCACCGAGCAGCAGCGCTTCACCGCGAACGCCTCCCACGAGCTGCGCACGCCGCTGGCGATCTCGCAGACGCTGCTGGAGGTCGCCCGCAGCGATCCCGGGCGGGACCACGGCGAGCTCCTCGACCGCCTGCGGATCGTCAACACGCGGGCGATCGACCTCACCGAGGCCCTCCTGCTGCTCAGCCGCGGTGACCGCCGGAGCTTCGTCAGCGAGCCCGTGGACCTGTCCCTCATCGCCGAGGAGGCCGCCGAGACGCTGCTTCCCCTCGCCGAGCGGCGCCGGATCACGCTGACGGTCACCGGTGAGGCGACGCACGTCACCGGTTCCGCGGAGCTGATGCTGCGGATGGTGACGAACCTCGTCCAGAACGCGATCGTCCACAACTTCCCCGCCGACGGGACCGTCACGGTTCACACCCGGTCGCTGGATGGCGCCGGGCTGCTGGAGGTCGAGAACACCGGCCACCGGCTGCCGGCGGAGCTCGTCCCGACCCTCACCGAGCCCTTCCAGCGCGGGACGCAGCGCGTCCGCACCGACGAGCACGCCGGTGTCGGGCTCGGGCTGGCGATCGTGCACAGCATCGTCCGGGCTCATGACGGGACCCTGGACCTGGCGCCCCGCCCGGACGGCGGCCTCCTGGCCACGGTCCGCCTGCCCCGAGGGCACGCGGAGGCGTCGCAGCACGCGGTGCCGTCCCCGGATCGGAGCGGCTAGCCGGACGCCCCGGCGTCCCGATGCGTCCCCGAGCGCCCGGCGGCGGGGGCGGCCAGGCCGCCGCCGAGGAGGTGCCGCCCGGCCTGCCGAGCAGTGCCCCAAGACGCGCGAACGCCATGTGCGGCCAGTGGGTCTCGTCAGGGGCGGTGCGTGCGCCGAGCCCACGTCCTCGGACTCGCCGGAAGCGCCGGACTCACCGGACGCGCCGGATTCGCCGGACGGCGTTCGGGGGCGCGTTCGCGGCGCGTCCGGGATGTCCGAGGGCGTGTCGGGGATGTCGAGGGACGTCCGAGGACGCGGGCCGGGCGGGGTGTGTCAGGGACGCGGGCGGTGGTGCCTGCCGAGACCGCCCATCACGTCGGGCATGGTGATCGCGGCCTCGTCGGGCGGGCCGGCGGGCCCGTCGACGCCGTCCATGCCGGACGCGGGGACTCCGGCGCCGGCGACCGCGGGCACGGCGGCCCGCATCGCGGCGGGATGCGGGACCCCGGGCCCCGCTGCGGACGGCGCGGCAGGGGACGGCGCGGTGGCGGGGACGCCCAGCAGGGCGGCTCCGGCCGGGCGGCGCCGGAGCGTCGTGACCAGCGGTTCGGCGGCCCGTGCGAGCAGCAGCGACGCCGCGGTGGCGACGGTGACGCCGACGAGGAACCCGGCCGCGACGTCATGGGGGTAGTGGACGCCGACGAACACGCGCGAGAACGCCATCAGCGCGGCGAGCGGCAGCACCAGCGGCGCCATCGCCCGCCAGGCGACGACGATCGCGGCGGCCGAGCCCGCCGCGATCGTGGCGTGGTTGCTCGGGAAGGACCAGTCGCCCGGGGACGGGCACGCCGCGATGTTCATGGCCCCGGCGACCGCGCGGCAGGGCCGTTCCTCCTGGATGTGGCTCTTGGAGACCTCGCTCACCAGGTACGCCGCGACCATCGCGAACGGCGCCGCGAGCGCCAGTGCCATCGCGCGGGCGTCGCCGCCGCGCGCCCGCCACCAGCCGGCCGCGAACAGCACGGCGAACAGCAGCAGGCCCGCGTCCGTGCCGGTCTCGGCCAGGGCGTGCACCCACGGCGGCGTGCCGTGCGCGAACGCGGTGATGTCCCGGTACAGGTCGGTGCTGAGGTCTGGCGCTTGCATGCTCTCCCTGACGATCGAGGCGGCCCGTCCAAGAATTGAGATCCCCGTACGGACCGCCGAAGTTCACCTGTTGTTCACGGTTTCCTCAACCCTGTCATGCAGGGGTGGTCATCCGCGGGGGATCGGCGCCACTCGCCCGGCCCTGTCCCCGGCCACGTCCCCGACGTCCTCCGCGGGCCCGTCGGTGGGCTTGTCCGTGGGCTTGTCCGAGGTCGCGTCCTGGTCTTGGCCCTGGCGCGGGGCGGGGGCGGGGGTCGGCTTGCTGCGGCGGTGGCGCAGGAAGCGGACGGTCTCCACCAGCGCGGTGGTCGCGAGCGCGAGGCCGAGGCCAACGGCGACGCCCTTGGCGGGGTCGTCCTCGAAGGCGGCGCCGCCGACGTAGCCGAGCAGCGCCCCGTACAGCGCCCAGGACACCGCCGCGACGGCCGCGTAGGGGGTGAACGAGCGCAGCGGGTAGGCGACGGCGCCCATCGTCATGGTGACGGCGGTGCGGCCGCCGGGGACGTAGCGGGCGACGACGAGGATCAGCCCGCCGCGCTCGCCGAGGGTGCGGCGGGCCCAGGTGAAGGCGGTGTGGCGGCGCGTTCCGGGGCGCAGCGCGCGGGTCAGGCGCGCGCCGGAACCGCGTCCGATGAGGTAGGCGATGTGGTCGCCGAGGAACGCGCCGAGCGCGGCGAGCACGATGACCGCCGTGAGGTCGGGCCGTCCGGACGCGGCGTACACGCCGCCGGTGATCACCATGCTCTCGCTGGGGACGGCGGGGAAGAACCCGTCGATCGCGGCCACGGCGAACAGGGCCAGGTAGAACCAGGGTGAGGTGACCGCGGTGTGCAGCAGGTCGAGTGCTCCGTCCATACCCCCGACGCTAGAAACGATCTTCGCGTGGGGCATCGGACGGACGGCCGGTGCCGTCCCCGACTTTCGGCAGTACGCGGCGGCCCGGAAAGGGGCCCTGCGGATGATGGACCGGCGGGCGGGCCCCGCGCCAAGGGACGGTCCCGAGGCGGTGACGGAGAGCCCGAGCGGCAGGTCAGCCAGGACGTGGAGTGGCGGCGGGTGCCTCAGTCGCGGAGGCCTCAGTCGCGGACGAATCGGGCGCAGTCGGGGCACTCGTCGAGGTACCGGTGGCGGCATTCGAGGGTGTGCCGCAGGAAGGTGATCGCCTGCCGCCTGCGCGCGATGTCGTCCTCGAGCTCCGCGATCTTGGTGGCGACGACCGCCTGCGCCGCCGACCTGGTGGGGGCCATGGCGGCGATGACCTCCGGCAGCGACAGCCCGACGCTCCGCAGCCTCCGCACGGTGCGCGCCTGCTCGACGGCGGCGTCGTCGTAGACGCGGTACCCGCTGCCGTCGCGGCGCACGGCGAGGGCCCCGACCTGCTCCCAGTGCCGCAGGACGTGCGCCTCGATACCGAGCTCGGCGGCCACCTGTCCGATCGTCTTGCCCACGCGCCCCTTGCCTTCATGTCGACCTGAACCCCTACCGTCCCGATCATGCCTGACAGCACGCCCCGAGCGGGCGCCCGCCACCGTCCGACGATCCTGGTCACCGGCGCGACCGGCAACCTCGGCCGCCACGTCGCCGACCGCCTCGACGCGCGCGGCGTGCGGGCACGGCGCCTGGTGCGCCGCGACGCCGGTCCGCGTCCCGAGCCCGGGGCCGGGACGGTGGTCGGTGACCTGACCGACCGCGCCGCCGTCCGCGCGGCGCTGGCGGGGGTCGACGCGGTGTTCCTGATCTGGCCGCTGCTGGAGGCCGCCGCCCGCGGCCTGGTCGCCGAGCTGGCCGCGGCGGGGCCCCGCGTGGTGTACGTGTCCTCCAGCGCCGTCGACGACCGGGCCGCCCGCCAGAGCGATCCCATCGCCCAGGCGCACGCGGACATGGAGGCCCTGCTCGGCGGCGCCGGTGTGCGACCGGTGGTGCTGCGCAGCGACACGCTGGCCTCCAACGCCCGTGGCTGGGCGCCGCAGATTCGGGCGGGGAACGTGGTGGCGGGCCCGGACGTCGCGCCCACCGCCGTCGTGGACGAGCGCGACGTCGCCGACGCCGCCGTGGCCGTCCTGCTCGCCGACCCTGACCGGTCCGGGAGCGGCCGCGCGGCGGACGGGCCCCATGTGCTGACCGGGCCGGAGGTCCTCAGCCGCGCCGACCAGGTCGACCGCCTCGGCGCCGCGCTCGGACGCCCGCTGCGGTTCCGGCCACTGCCCGCCGGCCTCGCGCGGTCGCGGATGCTCGCCGACGGCCGTCCCGCGCCCCTGGTGGAGGCGCTGATCACCGCCGCGGCGCGCCGCCCGGCGTCGGACCGCACGACCGACCATGTGGAACGCCTCACCGGCCGCCCCGCCGGGACCTTCGCGCAGTGGGCCGCCGACCACGCCGCCGAGTTCACCGCGCAGGACGACCTTGCGCAGGACGACCTTGCGCAGGACGACCTTGCGCAGGACGACCTTGCGCAGGGCGATCCCGGACAGGGCGGCCGCGGGACGGGTGGCCGCAGGAGGGGCGGCACCCGGTAGGGAAGCCGCGGAAACGGGTTGGCGTTGCCGTCCATCCATGGGACAGACTGCTCACCTTGTGGGATACCTGCACATCTTCGATATGGACGGCACGCTGCTGGCGGGCTCCACCGCGAACCTGGAGGTCGCCCGGCAGCTCGGCACCCTCCCCGAACTGCACGAGCTCGAGGCCCGTTTCGCCGCCGGCACGCTCGACACGCGCGGCTTCTCCCTGGAGATCCACCGGCTCTGGCAGCACCTGACACCCGCCGCGGTCGCGGCCGCCTACGCCGCCGGGCCGTGGCTGGAGGGCATCGCCGAGGTCTGCGCCGACATCCGGGCCCGCGGCGAGCACTCCGCCGTGATCACCATGTCGCCGGACTTCTTCGCCCGCCACCTCCTGGACCTGGGCTTCGACGATGTCGTGGCGTCCCGCTTCCCGCCCCTGCCGTTCACCGCGCCGCTGGACACCGCCGGGATCCTCACCCCCGCCGACAAGGTCCGCATCGCCGACGAGCTGCGTGCCCGGCACGGCCTCATGGCGGAGGAGTGCGTGGCCTACGGCGACTCGATGTCGGACGCGCCGCTGTTCCGGCACCTGCCGAACACCGTCGCCGTGAACGCCGACCATCACCTGGCCGACATCGCGGCGCTGGATTACCGCGGCGGCGACCTCACCGAGGCCTACGCCCTGGCCAGGACCCTGCTGACCAAGCCCGCCACCCCCTGACCGCCCGCGGGGCCGCGTCCAGGGCCCGCCGCTCCTGCGGCTCCACCGCCCTGCTTGACGAACGGGCCCCGGCCAGTTGAAGCGGCGTGGTCGGCTGTGGTCCGTGGTGGTCCACCGGGTCAGCAGGATCCGGCGTGGCGGCGTCCACGTCCGAGTGCAGGAGCCTGACGCGGCCGGTACCTGAACCCGACGCGCGTGAACGGGAACGTCGCTCGGGCGTCACACGCCCCGCCTTCGCCCTGCCAGCGGGGGTCACTGGGCCTGCGCGGGCGGCCGTCCGGTGGGCGGTTCCGCGGCGTCGCGTGGTTCCGTGGGGTGCTGGACGGGGCCGAGGAGCGGGTGGACGCGCATCGCGGCCTCCAACTCGCCGGGGAGCTCGTCGCGGTACCGGCCGAGGGTGGACAGGTCGGAGTGGCCGAGGACGCGGCGGACGGCGTCCATGTCGGTCGCGGCGGCCAGCAGGTGCGTGGCGGTGGTGTGGCGCAGCCCGTGCGGGGTGACGCTGCGGCGCCGGTCGGGGTCGACGCGGGCCTGCACCCGGTCGATGACCGCCTGCACGTCGCCGCGGGCCAGCCGCCGTCCGCGCCAGGACAGCAGCAGCGCCTTCGGTTCGCGGCCGCGGTCCAGCAGGGGGCGCCCGTCGCGCAGGTAGGCGTCCAGGACGTCGGCGACGGGGCGGGGGAGGGGGACGTCGCGGGTCCGGCCGCCCTTGCCGAAGATGCGCCAGTAGCGGGTCCCGGCGTTGACGAAGAAGTCCTCGGCGTTGGCGCGGGTCAGTTCCGACACCCGCGGCCCGACCGCGGCCAGCAGCAGGACGATCAGGCCGTCGCGCAGCTCGGTGCGCTGGTCGGACCGGCGGCCCGCGGCGGGTTCGGGGGCCTCGACCAGGTCGCGGGCGGCGCCGAGGAGGCCCTCCGCCTGCTCGGCGGTCAGCGCCCGCCGCTCGGCGCGCAGGCCGCCGCGCTGCCTGGGCCGCAGCGTCACCGCCTGCATGGGGTTGAGCTGCACCCATCCCGCGACCAGCGCGTACTGGAAGAACGCAGACACCGAGCGCCGGAACCGGGCCTGGGACGCGGCGCTCTGCGCGGGGGCACCGTCAGACGACCCCGCCGAGGCGCTAGGGCCGGTCCCGGCGTCCGCGACGGTGTCCGCGACGGTGTCCGTGGTGGTGTCTGTGGTGGTGTCTGTGGTGGCGTTCGCGGGGGTGCGTCCGGCCGGGGCGGCGGTCGCGGAACGGCCCGCGGTGCCCGCCGGACGGGATCGGCGCCCGTCCGGTTTGCGGGCGAACCTCAGCAGGACCTCGTCGACGTCTTCGCCCGTCAGGTCGTCCAGGACCCGGTCGGCGCCCGCGAGCTCGGCGAACGTCACCACGTCCCGCGCGTACACCTCGGCGGTGCCGGGGGCGAGCGCCCCGGTGGAGGTCTTGGCCCGGACCATCTCCACGTAGCGGTCGGCGGTCTCGGCGACGGTCAGGCGCTGGACATCGGTGGGACGCACGCGCCGGACGCTACCGTCCGCCACCGACAGAACCGATGCCGGACGGACCCGGCGGGCGGAATCCCGCATGCTGGCCGGTTCAAGGCGCCGATCGGCGGCTGTGAGCGCCGGACCGACACCGAACGAGCCCCGGCCCCCGTCGCATCGTCCCGTCATGGTGCGCGCCGCACTAGCTTCGTCTGACTGGGTGCTCGCCGCGCCGAACTGGCCTGACCGGGTTCGCCGCGCTGGTGGCCCGTTCGCCTCGCGCCGCTTGGTGCGGGCCGCGGGTGGGTGTCCGGGTGGGTGTCCGAGGGACGTTCTAGGATCGGCCGTTGTGACGGACTGGGAGCTTTTCGACCAGGTCGGTGAGGTCGTCCGGGGGTCGGCGCCGGCCGGTCTGGGGCGCCTGCATGTGCAGGTGCGCCACAACGGGGTGAAGGCGTGGGTCGGGGACGCCGAGCCGCAGCGCGAGCACTACGAGGCGCAGCTCATCGCGGCGGAGATCGCGCCCGGGGCCGTTGACCGGGCGCTGGAGATCGGTTTCCATGCCGAGCACCGCGCCGAGCCCGACAACGAGGCGGCGCTGGGCCGCCTGCTGGCCGCCGAGCCCGTCTGGCGTGCGGAGCTGGGGGACGACGCGGTGGCCGGGGTGTTCCTCGGGCGCGACTCGTGGCGGCGCCTGTCGGAGACCTGGCCGGACCCGGCGCTGGACGGGGGCGACGCGCCGTTCGAGATCGGCGTCCGGCTGGTGGAGTACATGTGCGCTCTGGAACCGCACCGCCGCTGAACCCCTCGATGGTCACCGCCGGTCCCAACCGCCGGAGGCGCCCAGGGTCGCGGACGTCCAGGGTCGCGGACGTCCGGGGACGTCCAGGGAAGTCTCGGACGTCCTCGGACGGTAAGGCCGCCAGCGACACCCGACACCCATATCCGAGGTCGCAGGACGTGCCTGGACGGGAGCCGGGGGGAGTCGTAGCCGTCCCGCGGCTCCCGTCGGGATCCTGCCGGCGGGGTCTAGCGGCGTGTGGCGGCGGTGACGAACATCGGAATGGCGAGGAACAGGCGGCCGGCGCGGGCTCGTTCGCGCTGATCGGCGAGCCAGGCCTCGGCCTGTGCGTCCGTGATCGCCCCGGCCGAGCGGGCTCCTCGGACGAGGTCGGTCAGGACGGGCAGCAGGGCCGCGTCGGTGCCGATCCAGGTGCGGGCCTCGACGGTGACGTCGGTGAAGCCCGCGTCCAGGAGCAGGGCGCGGCAGCGGCGGACGACGCGGGGCGCGCGGACCAGGTCGGCGCGGGCGTGCACGATGGTGCGGGTGAGCGCGGCGTCGTCGGAGTCGATGACGTAGGTGTCCCAGTCCTGGCCGAGCAGCACGATGCGTCCGCCGGGGGCGAGCACGCGCCGCGCCTCATCGGCGGCGCGGGCGGGGTCGTCCAGCACGTGGTAGACCTTGTCGGCCCGGTAGCCGCGCAGGGCGCCGTCCGGGAAGGGCAGGTCGTAGGCGTCGGCGACGCGGAAGTCCGCGGCGGGCCAGCGCTCACCGGCGACGGCGATCATCCGTTCGTCGGGGTCGATGCCGACGGCCCGCGCGCCCCTGGCGGCCATCTCCGCGGCCGCGCGGCCGGATCCGCAGCCGACGTCGACCACCGCGGCGTCCACCGCGGCGTCCCGGGTGATGCCGAGCAGGTCGTAGGAGTGCGCGCGCAGTTCGGCGGCTCCGGGGATGGTGTCCCCGATGTCGAGCAGGGCGATGAGGGCGTCGGTGTCGTCGCGGGTGCGGCCGGTCGTCGGGTTCGTGTCCATGGCGGGGATCCTGCGGCTTGAAGCGCGCTTCAAGTCAAGCGGACCGTCCGGGCCGGTGGATGATCGGCGGCCGGCGGCTCCCGTATGCTCGGACCGATGGGTGAGCGGTTGACGATCGGGGAGCTGGCGAGCCGGACGGGTGTCGCCGCCTCCGCGCTGCGCTACTGGGAGCGGCTCGGGCTGCTGCCGGCGCCGGAGCGGGTCTCGGGCCGGCGGAGCTATCCGCCGTCGGCGGCCGAGCTGGTCGGCGTGGTGGTGCTGCTGCGCGAGGTCGGTTTCACGTTGCGGGAGGTCAAGGCGTTCCTGGCGTCCCGCGGTCCCGCGCCGGACGGCGGAGGCTGGCGGGAGGTGTACCGCGGCAAGCTCACCGAGCTGGACGCGCGGATCGCCCGGGCCCAGGCGGCCCGCACCGCCATCGCCCACGGCCTGGCCTGCCCGCACGAGGACATCTTCGACTGCTCCCACTTCACCGGCGGGGTCGCGGCGTTCCTGGCGGGCGCCACGTTCGAGGAAGCCCACGAGAAGATCCACGCGCGCTGACCGGCCGGAACCCCCCACCGGCTCGACACCCGTCCCCGCCGGCCGTCTCCACCCCGGGCTCCCGGTCGGGAGAACTCGGCCCGGTAGTGGGTAGGAGCCCCGCGACCCGCAGGGGAGGGGGAGCGGTGCTTTGGACGGGCACTTCGGGATGGCAGTACGCCGACTGGCGCGGGGTCCTGTACCCGCCGGGCCTGCCGCAGCGGCGGTGGCTGCCCCGCTACGGCGAGGTGTTCACCACCGTGGAGAACAACAACGCCTTCTACCGGCTGCCGGGACGCGACACCTTCGAGGCCTGGCGCGAGGCGACCCCGCCCGGGTTCGTCATGGCCGTCAAGGCCAGCCGCTACCTCACCCACATGAAGCGCCTGAAGGACCCCGAGGAGCCCGTCGAGCGCCTCATGAACGCCGCGGGCGGCCTGGGCGACAAGCTCGGCCCCGTCCTGCTGCAGCTCCCGCCGACCCTGCGCGCCGAACCGGCCCGGCTGGAGGCCTGCCTGGCCCTGTTCCCTGCCGGTGTCCGCGTCGCCGTCGAACCCCGCCACCCGTCCTGGTGGACGGGGGAGACCCGCGCCGTCCTGGAGCGCCGCGGCGCCGCCCTGTGCTGGGCCGACCGCCTCGGCCGCCCCGTGACGCCGCTGTGGCGCACCGCCGACTGGCTGTACCTGCGGCTGCACGAGGGCGCCGCGCACCCGCGCCCGTCCTACGGCGACCGGGCCCTTTCCACCTGGGCCGGCCGCGTCGCCGGCGCCGCCGAGGCCTACGTGTACTTCAACAACGACCCGGGCGGCGCCGCCGTCCGCAACGCGCTGCGCTTCAAGGACCTCACCGAGCGCGCCGGCAGCCCGGAAATCTCCCGTCGTCAGTCCACGTCCGCGCGACCGTGACGCGCGGCCTCCTCACCGTCCGATGGCCACGGACTGCTGCGAGCGCGCGCGGCCGGTCCCGTTGCACAACGGCGATTGGCCGGTGAACACCAAGCGGGTGGAGCAGCCCTCGTCATCGGTGACGGTGAGCGTCACCGTGTAGGTCCCGGGCCGCTGGTACGCGTGGACGGGTCCGGGACCGCCGTCGCTCACCGCCGTGCCGTCGCCGAAGTCCCAGTCGTAGCGGACGACGCGCCCGTCGGGGTCGGCCGAGCCCGAGGCGTCGAAGCCGACCGACGATCCCGTCCCGGACGGCCAGGCCGTGAACGAGGCCGCGGGCCCCTGGTCGGGCAGCACCGACACCGACTGGAACGCCGGGCTCATGCCGCCGATCGGCGCCGGAGAACCGGGCACCGGCCGCAGCTCACCGGCCGGCAGGACGTCGAAGCCCGACAGGTCGTTGGAGTCGACGTCGCTGACGTACAGGTGCCTCCCGTCCGGTGTGGCGGCGACCCCCACCGGCCCCTGCCCGGCCCGGAACGGAGAGCCGGGGACGGAGCTCAGCGCCCCGTTGCGGCCGATGCCGTACACCGACACGGCCCGGGCATTGTCGGGCC
This sequence comes from Actinomadura fibrosa, assembly GCF_900659615.1. Lineage (GTDB taxonomy): Bacteria > Actinomycetota > Actinomycetes > Streptosporangiales > Streptosporangiaceae > Spirillospora > Spirillospora fibrosa. Next base: position 28,336 of record NZ_CAACUY010000038.1, read on the forward strand.
GCACCGGGCCAGGGCTGGTGACGAACAGTAGGCGGCCGTCGGGACTCACCGCGGCCCCCTCCGGGAAGTCGGCGGCGGGGAACGGCGATCCGGGGACCTCGCTCAGCGTCCCGCCGCGACCGACCGTGAAGGCGAACACCCCGTCCGACCCGGTGGAGACGACGTAGAGGAACCGCCCGTCCGGCGACACGACGACCCCCTGCCCACCGGAGCCGACCCGCGCGGCCTTCCCGGCCGGACCGAGGCTGTGATCCCCCTGGACCGGGAACGGCACCACGACGTCGTCGCGGCCCTCCACCGGCCGTCCATGACTGACGAACACCCACTGCCCGTCCGCGGACACCGCCACACCCCGCGGATCCGGGTGGCCGGTACTGACCGGGTCACCGAGCCGGGTGATCCGCCCGGACCCGATGGCGAACGCCGTGACCGTGCCGGAGTCGATGTTGGTGACGTACAGCGCCGCACCGGCCGGGTCGATCGCGATCCCGAAACTGACGCCGCCGCCGGTCGGCACCGGGTCGCCGACCGGGGTGAGGGCGCCGTCACCCTCGACGGCGTAGGTGGTGACGCTGCCCTGGGCCGCGCCGTCGGTGCCGCCGCCGTTCACCCCGTAGGCGCGGCGCCCGTCGGGCGCGAACACCAGACCGCGCGGCTCGTCCCCGGTCCGCGCATGGCTCGACGGTTTCCCCAGCTGCCCGTCCGGGCCCGGCCTGAACACGGCCACGTCGTCACTCAGCCTCGTCGTGACGTACACCGGGCGACCGCCCTGCGGCGCCGCGTGGGACGGCCCCGCGCCGACCCCCAGCACGGCCGCCGCCACCGCACCGGCTCCCGCCACCGCGACCAGCGGCCTCACGCCCTTGACCCTCGCGAACGCCGACACCGTCATCCCCGCACCCCTTCCACGATCGGAGCCTGATCCACCCGGAACCACGACCCGCCGGAACCCACCGGACAGGAACCGCCGGACGGACGCCGGACAGCGAGCGAGGCCCCGCCCGACGCTCCGGCCCGCGCCGCCGCACGCCCCTCGGCAGGCCGTCCACGCGCGACCCCGCCGAACCCCCCGTACGGCCCACCGGATCCCGCGCGACCCGGACGCGGCGAAGTGGTCCACCGCGGATGCCGACCGGCGCGGCCGCGCCACGACGAGCAGGGCCGGACACCGCCCGGAACCCGGGGTCCCCGTGGCACCTCACCTGATGATGCAGGCCAGGGCTCCGCGCCGTCCCACCTCAGAGTGCACACCTGTTTCGTCTACGCGCACTCTTCCGCGCGGCGTCCGCGTCCGGGGCCCACCGAACCGCGACGCGATCACTTGCGGGTCTGGAACCACCGCAGGGTGTCGGGCAGACCCCGGTGCAGGGTGTCGAAGTGGCGGGTGCCGGGACCGTAGTCGACGACCCGCGGCACGGCCCCGTGGCGGCGCAGGGCCCGTACGCACGCACCGGTGTTGGCGAACGTGACCTGCTCGTCCCCGGCGGCCCCGTACAGCCGCACCGGAGCCCGCGGCTCCCAGTCACACGTACCGTCCGCCGCACGGATCGCGCGCAGCAGAGCCCCGGACGGACGCTCAAGCCACTTCACGTACCGCGGCGTCAGCAACTCCTCCAGACGCGCGGGCAACCGCGGGAACACCTCCTCCTCGTCGTGGCTGCCGTCGAAGAGCTGCTCCACGACCCCGGCGTAGGGTGCCCGGAACAGCTCGGAAGGCGTCCCGTACAACCGGTACAGGCGGTTCCACGCCACCGTGGCGTAGGCGAGGTTGAACGCCGACACCCGCGGGTCCAGCGAACCGCGCCCCGGCAGGGACGCCGGGATCTGCGAGCGCCGCAGATCGTAGACCCCGCTGACCGGCGCCAGGGCGCCCAGCCGCAGGTACGGGTCGTCACCGCGCTCCAGCCGGCGACCGAGCGCCATCGCGGCCTGACCGCCCTGGGAGAAGCCCGTCACCAGCACCCGCCGGTCCAGCCGCGCGCCCTCCCGGACGGCGACGGTACGCGCGGCGCGCAGCATGTCCAGCGACGCCTCGCCCTCCGACGCAGCATCCAGGTAGGGGTGCGCTCCCGGCCCGACCCCCAGGCCGAGATAGTCGGGCGCGACCCCGGCGTATCCGGCCGCGGCGTAGTACACCGCCGCGATCCGGCTCTGGCCGTCCGCGGCGACCGACCCCGCGGTGCGCCTGCCCGAATGCGTGCCGTGCGCGAAACTGACCGCCTGAAGCGCCCGGGCGGTACCGCGCGGCAGGGCCACCACCCCGCTGGCGGTCGTGGGCCGCCCGGTCGCCGAGACCGTCCGGTAGACCAGCCGGTAGACGTCCACCCCGGCCCGCGGCCGCGGAGCCTTGAGATCCGCCTCGTCCAGGTACCGGCCGGTCTGCGCTTGCGACATGCGGGCCAGCGGTGTCACCGACACCACCGTCCCCCGCACGGCGGGGGAGGGGGCACCGGCCGCCGCCCCGGCCTGCCGCGCGGGCGCCCGCCCCTGCCCGGCGGAGGCGCAACCCGCCGCCGACGCCACCAGCACGATCCCGACCAGGACGCCGGATAACCGGCCGTTCACACTGTTGATCTCCATGCCGACGACGCTAGGAGCCGGGACGATCCCGCACCATGGGCCTGCACACCCCGGCCGGGGGTACCTGACTACCACCCAAGGTGCACCTACCAACACCCACCCCCGACCTCCAACGACCACACGCCGCTTCCCAAGGAAAGCGGCGTCAGACCATCGACGTCCGAGAACGGGACGGCGCCGGCCGGCCACCCCGCGGCCGACCGGCGCCCAGAGTCACCGCCCAGATCCACCCCGCCCTAGTACGGGTTCTTGGCGGTGACGTCACGCGGGCTCATGCTGAACCCCTGCCAGTGCACCGGCATCGGGTCCTCGTCCTCGTCGCGCGGGACATGGTGGAAGTCCACGCCCACCCACAGCACCGGATCGGTGAGCGTCTGCCCGTCGACGAACTGGTCCACCCGCTTACGGCAGCCCCGCTGCTCGTTGCCCGCCGCCAGACGCTCGCACGCCTTGCGCTGCGTGACGTACACGTCCGACCGGGTGAACTGCTCCTCGGCCGAGGCCGGACCCCGGAACTGCGAACTGGCGATCCCGTCGACCTGCCAGGAGATCGGATGCCCGTCGGCGTTCCTGACCGTCGGGTCGACCACCCGCCAGAACCGGCTCGGCGACAACCGGGCCTCCGCCTCCTTGGTCAGCGTCTTGCGCCGGATCGTCCGCTTCAACGTCCCCTCGCCCGCGAAGTCGAACTGCTCGACCTTCTCGCCGCCCGGACCGGCCAGGTCGAAATCGGCCCGCCAGAAAGCGTTGTGCGAGTGGTTGGGGGAGTGCCGGGTGTTCCCGCGCCCGATCGGCCACCCGTGCTCGGGCCGGGTGTACCCGGAGACCAGCGAACCCGTCGCACCCAGCCGCGACGTGATCTGGCCGTCATCGGAGAACCGGTACTCCAGCACGTAGTTGTACCAGCCGACCTCGAACACCCCGAACAGCACCAGCTCCTGCGACTGCCGCTGCTTGTCCCGGCTCGGATCCGCATCGGTCTTCTTGTACCCGTAGCCGTGCCCCTGCGTCGCGACGCACACCATCCGCTGCCGATTGTGGGACCGGAGCTCCCCTCCAGGACACTCCCGCTGCGTGAGCGGCGCCGCCTCGTCCGAACCGAACGGCAGATCGAGATACCGCTCCGAATTGTCGTCGTACGGAACATGCACCTGTGCCAACGCCAGATCGCGCAGCACCGTGATCTGCCCGCCCCCGCGCGGGGTGTACCGGACATTGAGCACGCGCAGGCCCTCATCGCTGCGGATGTCCCAGCACAGCTGCCAGCGGGCCCCGTCCGGGAACCTCTTGTCCACCTTGTACTGGCCACTGCAATCGGCCGGCACCGCCGAACGCGCCGCCGCCCCGTCGGCAACGGCGGACGCCCCCGGCGCCGCTACAGCCACCGCGCACAGGACCGCACCGGCCACCACCAGCCCCCGGCCCCGCATGAACAACCCTCTGAGCATGATCGCCGCCTTACCGGTCGAGGACGTGGACACGCTGCCCGGACATGTCGATCACCAGACGGCTCGTGTCCAGCCACCCGCTGTCCGGCATCTTCAGGCTCACCGTGAGACAGCGCAGGCGTCCGCACTGCGCGACCTGCTCACCGCCCCCCGCCCCGGCCGCCTGCGCGGCACGGAACACCCGGCCCCGCACGTGCACCTCGTCGGCCGAGACCAGAGCACGCCCGGACGCGGCCTTGTACGCGGCGCGCAGCCCCGGTCCCAGCCGGGGATCGGCGAGGACCAGCTCCACCGCCCGCCGCAGCTCCTCACGGGCCGCCGGCGGCTGCGTGTTCCGGCTCCGCTCGGTCCCGACCACCCGCCCCGAGGCCAGGTCGATCTCGCTCGTCACCATCTCGTCGGTGCGGTAGTCGTACAGCCGCACCTCCGCCCTACGGGCCACGCCGTCCACATCGTCACGGCGATCGGCGCTGACGAACACCACCTGCGGCAACCCCGCCGCCTGCTGCGCCCTGGACTGCCCGGCGAGCGCTGCGGCCCGCGCCTTGTCCATCTCCTGATCGGTCAGCGGATCGAGCCCCACCCCCTGGACGGCCCTCACCTGCGCGTCCCGTCCCGCCCGAGCGGGCGGGGACGGGTCCAGCAGATGCCCGGCGCCCGCCAGGCCCACAGCGGCCCCCGTCACCGCGACCCCGATCCAGGCCACGGCACGCCGCCGTCCACGGCCCCCGCCGGATGCTCTCTTCCTCATCGTCGTCCGTGCCCCCTTCTGCTCCACCCTCGCGCCGCCCCCGGAGCGGACCACGACGAACCGCGAACGGCCCCAGTCGGCGGCGCGGCGTGCGCGGCCGGCACCAGGGCGAGCGAGACCGCGGCGGCCCTCTTTCTTCTTGTTGTCCGCACCGAAGACATCCGTTCCATGACCGCCCCGGCGATAGGCGCCCGGACGGGCTTGCGGATCTCACGCTCGCGGCGGCCAGAATTGAACACAACCCCCCATTTCCGCTGTTCAACGGCCTGCGCGACGAGGAACGCGAACCGACGGCAGACACCTGGTGAGCGCGTTGCCACCCGGGTGGCGGGGGAGGGGCGGCGATAGCGTCGGCCGTGGCTCACGACAGGACCGCGCGAACAGCGTGCGCGCCCTGGTACCACGACCTCACCGACCGACGCGATCGCGGCCCTGCCACCGCGGAGAGCACCGGGGGAGCACCCGCACATCTGATTGGCCGACACCTGCGTCCCGGCGTTCGAGCTGACCTGGCCGGTCGAGCCAGCTTGCGCGACCGCGCTCACATCACCGCCCGAGAGCGACCCTCGACGGCTGGCTAGCAGGGTGCGATATCCGCGGCAGGCCACCGAGCCGTGGACGCCGTCGCTGCCCCGTGGTCAGTCGCTGGAACGGGCATGCCGACGGAGGTCCGCAAACCACCCGTGCCCGAGATATGCATCTTCGTCCTTAACCAGACAGAATTCACCTTCTGTCTGGTTAAGGGCGTGATCGGCGCCTTCAAGCCGGATCGGCCGCCGCTCGAGGCGCCAGCTCAGCGCTTGGAGTCGGACGATGAGCTGCTGACCGACGATGAGGATCGGCTCCGGGCGGCGGCATCTCGAGCCGTCCGGGCGCGAGCTGGTGTCCGGTTCGCCGCAGACTCCGCGAGGACGTATCTGCCGTCGATGGCGCGGCCGTGTCGGCGAGCCTGCGCGCGGCGCACGGCTCGGCGAGGTCGAGGGTCGCGCGCACGGACGGCAGAGTGTCCGTTCTGCCCCTGCTTCTAACGGTCTCGTTGTTGGTCGATAATGTACATTATGTCAAGTTAGCTCGATCGCGGATCCGGTGTGGGCTCCTCGGTCATCGGGACGCCTGCCCCGCCCGGCCGTTCGAGTGTCAGGTGTTGGGTTGGGGCTCGGCGGTCAGGGTGCCCAGGAGCGTGAGGGCCGTGGCGGCGCGTTCGTCGGTGGGGCTCCACACGATCAGGGCCTGGTCGGGGTCGCCGGCTGGGCGCAGGGTCTCGTAGCGGATCTCCAGGTCGCCGACGGCGGGATGGTGCACGGTGAGCCGGCCGTTGCGTTTGTCGCGGACCTCGCCTGCGGCCCAGCGTCGGCGGAAGTCGGGGCTGGCCGCCGACAGTTCGTCGATGAGCGAGGTCAGGGCCGGGTCGCCGGGGTGGCGTGCGGCGTCGAAGCGCAGGTAGGCGACCACGTCGTCGGCTTTGCGCGACCAGGTCCGGTAGACGGTGGGTGCGGCGGGGTCGGTGAAGACGAGGCGGGCCATGTTGCGTTGCGCGGGGCGCAGCGCGGTGAAGTCGGCGAACAGCGCGGCGGCGAGCTGGTTCCAGGCCAGTACGTCGGTGCGGCGGCCCACGACGTAGGCGGGACGGTGGTGCAGCGCCGCGAGCACATCGGCCACGCCGTCGAGGACGCGTTGTGGCTTGGGGGCCGCGGTCCCCTCGGGGTGCGCGAGGCGTTTGAGGTAGGCGTGCTCGTCGGGGGTGAGACGCAACGCGCGTGCCACGGCGTCCAGGACCGAGTCCGAGACCTGCCGGGCCCGGCCCTGTTCCAGGTGGACGTAGTAGTCGACGCTCACTCCGGCGAGCCGTGCGACCTCTTCGCGGCGCAGCCCGGGGACGCGGCGGCGCCGGCCGTCGTCGCGGAGACCGACGTCGTCGGGGCGCAGGCGGGCTCGGCGCTCGCGCAGGAAGGCACGTAGCTCGGCACGGTGGTCCATGCCGTCCATCATGGCCGCGTGAGGGCCTGTCGGGACGTGCGCAGGGTGGTGCCGTTGGAACCAGGTTGGACGGCCCACTGCCTGAGTCGGCTCCCCCGCGGCACCGTGGTGGCGTGGCCGGACAGGGAGCCTCAGCGGGGCGCCGACGCGCGCTTCACGCCGGGCCCTCCCGGTCGCCGTCCATCTATCGAACGACACCCAGAAGGAAGAGGGGCATGTATCACATCGCCGTCTACTTCGACGTTCCCGCTGAACGGCGGCAGGAGTTCATCGAGGCCGCGCTGGCCGACGGCCGCGATTCGGGACGCGACGAGCCGGGCACGGTGAGGTTCGAGCTGATACGGGATGAGAGCGACCCGGGCCGCTTCTACCTCAACGAGGCCTACACCGACCAGGCCGCGTTCGCCGCCCATGCGGACGGGCCGCACTTCAAGCGGTTCTTCGACATCGTCGGGGAGTTCGCTGACGGGCCGCACTGGCTGATCAGGGGTGACCGCGTTCCGGACCCGCGGGTCCCCGGCGCCGCTCCCCTGACGGTCATCGCGCACTTCCGTGCCGTGCCCGGTCTGCGCGACCAGGTGCTGGCCGACCTGGCCGCGATGATCGAGCCGTCCCTGGCCGAGGAGGGCTGCCTGGGCTACCAGCCGTATCCCGATCCGGCCGATCCCGATCGGATCGTCCTGCTGGAGCGGTGGGTGGACCGCGCCGCCCTCGAGCATCACTTCGCCACGCCGCACTTCGCTGCTGTGGCGGCCAAGCTGGAGCGCAGCCTCGCCGAACCGTTCCGGCTCGAGCATCTGACCGAGGTCGAGCGGTAGTGCGCGGGCCGGGGTCACCGGGCCCCGGCCCGCCCGACTCGACGGCCGTCGGCAGAACTGCGGTGGCGCTGTCCCTGTTCGCGGGATGGCCGCGCGTGATCATGCTGCCTCTCCCCCGTCGTTGTGGGTGCCGGTGGTTATCGTGCTGGCCGTGATGGCGATCGAGTTGGCTCGTTTCACGATCCATGATGGGGCCGAGGAGCGGTTGGTGGCGGAGCGGCCGGCGATGGTGGACGCGCTGCGGCGGCGGTTCCCCGGGTGCCTGGCCGCCTATCTGACCAGGGAGGACGACGGTTCGTGGTTGGACGTGCTGGTGTGGCGCAGCCGGGCCGAGGCTGAGCGGGCCGCGCGGGAGGTGGGCTCGGTGCCGGAGTGCGCGGCGTGGTTCCGTCACATCGCCGAGTCGGGTGGCGTGCGGCATGTGGACGTCGTGGCCGCGTGGACGGCGGACGGCGCGGACGCGTAACCGGGCGAGGTCGGCGCGGTGGATGCCGCTCGCGATGTTGTGCGGGATGGCGGTGAGAAGCGGTCATGTCCTGTCCGCCTCTGTTGGGAGTGTTGCCGTGTGCCAGTCGACGACAGCAATCCGAAGGGTTCGGACACCATGACCGCTGTGACCTCTCCCACCGCTCCCCCGCCGGCTCTCGACGCCGAGCGGAGTGATCTGCTCGCTGCTCTGGCGGCCGCGCGGTCCGCGCTGACCGGGACCGTGAGCGGGCTCGACGACGGGCGGCTCGCCGAGCGTCCGACGGTGAGCGCGCTGTGCCTGGGCGGGCTGATCAAGCATGTCGCGTCGATGGAGGAGGCGTGGTCGCGGTTCGTCGTGGAGGGGCCGTCGGCGATGCGCTATGACCTGCCGGAGGGTGTGACGTGGGCCGATGTGGCGGCGGGGACGGCGCGTGAGGTGCCGCGGTGGATGATCGAGCATCAGGAGGAGTTCGGGATGCGGCCGGGTGAGTCGGGTGCCGGGATCCTCGCGCGTTATGAGCGGGTCGCGGTCCGTACTGAGGAGATCGTCGCGGCCGTGCCGGATCTGTCGGTGTCGCATCCGCTGCCTGAGGCGCCCTGGCACGAGCCGGGGACGGTGTGGAGTGCGCGGAGGGTGCTGATGCATCTGATCGCGGAGACGGCGGAGCATGCCGGGCACGCCGACATCCTGCGGGAGGCGCTGGACGGGCGGACGTCGGGCTGAGCGGTGCCGGGTCCGCCGGGATGGGGGTACTCCCCTGCCCCGGCGGACCCGTCTGGCGGGTGCTGGATGCGGCCGGAGCGGGGTCTGTGCTGCGGCCGGTGCTCAGCTCTCAGGTGTCGGGGTTCTCAGGTGTCGGGCCGGCTGGTTGCCAGGTCGGGGTGGTGCGGTGGTGGACGGTGCCGTCCGGGTCGAAGATCAGGTAGCGGTCGAAATCTTCGGCGAACCAGCGGTCGTGTGTCACGGCGAGGACGGTGCCCTGGTAGGCGGTCAGGCCGTCCTGGAGGGCTTGGGCGCTGGCGAGGTCGAGGTTGTCGGTCGGCTCGTCCAGCAGGAGGAGGGTGCAGCCGGACAGTTCCAGCAGCAGGATCTGCAGCCGTGCCTGCTGGCCACCGGACAGGGTGTGGAAGGGCTGGCGCCGTGCGGGTGCGAGTTCGTAGCGGGCGAGTGCGCGCATGGCGTCGTTGAGGGTGGTCCCGAAGCCGGTGGTGATGATCTCGTCGGGGGTGCGGTCGTGGAGGTCGGGGCGGGTGTGGGTCTGGGCGAAGTGGCCGGGGACGACGCGGGCGCCCAGCCGGGCCGTGCCGGTGTGGGGTACGGAGGACGGGTCGGCGAGGAGTTTGAGGAACTGTGATTTGCCGGTCCCGTTGGCGCCGAGGACGGCGATGCGTTCGCCGTACCAGGCTTCGAGGTCGAAGGGCTCGGTGAGGCCGGTGAGTTGGAGCCGTTCGCAGGTGACGGCGCGTTTGCCGGTGCGCCCGCCGCGCAGGCGGACGCGGATGTTCTGCTCGCGGGGCGGTGGTTCGGGTGGTCCGGCCTGCTCGAAGCGGGTCAGGCGGGTGCGGGCGGCCTGGTAGGAGGAGGCGAGGGCGTCGTTGGCGGCGGCGCGCCGGCGCAGTGTGTGGACGAGGCGGCGCAGCCGGGCGTGCTCGTCGTCCCAGCGGCGGCGGCGTTCGCCGAGGCGGGCGGCGCGGTCGCGGCGGGCGGCGGGGTAGGTGGTGAAGCCGCCGCCGTGGGTCCAGGTGGTGCCGGACTCGACGGTGATGATGCGGTCGGCGGTGCCGGCGAGCAGGCGGCGGTCGTGGGAGACGAGCAGCACGGTCTTGGTGGTGGCGTTGAGGCGTTCCTCCAGCCATTGCTTGCCGGGGATGTCGAGGTAGTTGTCGGGTTCGTCGAGGAGCAGGACGTCGTCGGGTCCGCGGAGGAGGGCCTCCAGCGTGAGGCGTTTCTGCTCGCCGCCGGACAGGGTGCCGGCGGGCCGGTCGCGGACCTGCTCGTAGGGCAGGCCGAGGGCGAGGGTGGTGCAGGCGTCCCAGACGACTTCGAGGTCGTAGCCGCCGGCGTCGGTGAAGTCGCCGATGGCCTGGGCGTAGGCGAGCTGGCTGTCGGGGGTGCCGGTCAGTGCGGCTTCGGCGCGTGCGAGCGCGTCGGTGGCCGTTCGGATCCGCGGTGGTGCGGCCGCTAGGAGGAGCTGGCGGACGGTGCGGTCCTCGGGGGTGAACTGGCGCATGACGCCGAGCCCGCCCGTGTGGGTGATCTTTCCTGCGGACGGGGCCAGTTCCCCGGCGATGAGCTTGAGCAGGGTCGTCTTGCCGCCGCCGTTGGGTCCGACGAGGGCGGCTTTCGTGCCCTGCCCCACGCGGAAGGACACCTCCCGCAGCAGGGGCCGTCCGTCGGGCAGCGCGTAGGCCAGGTCGCTGGCCTCGATGTGTCCCACACCCACTCCTGAACGCTGATCGAGTGACTGGAACGTTGGTCCGGTACTCGTTCACCGTACTAGAGTGGGCGCATGGGGACGAGCCGGGCGGGCGAGATCTGGTTGAGGGGGCCGCGGGGGCGGCGGGAGGCGCCGCCGCTGTCGCGGGAGCGCATCGTCGCCGAGGCGATCGCGCTCCTGGACGAGGAGGGCGCGGACCGGCTGACCATGCGGCGGCTGGCCGAGCGGCTCGGCACGGGCTCGACCACGCTGTACTGGCACGTGGACACCAAGGACGACGTGCTGGACCTGGCCCTCGACACGGTGTTCGCCGAGGCCGAGGTGCCGCCGGCGACCGGCGACTGGCGCGCCGACGTGACGGCAATGGTGGAGCGGTGGCGGGCGGTGATGCTGCGGCACCGATGGACCGGGACGCTGGTGGGCCGGCCGATGCTCGGCCCGAACGTCCTCGCGCGCACGGAGTTCCTGCACGCGGCGCTGCGGCGCGCCGGGCTGACGGGCGCGCCGCTGACCGCCGCCGCCTACGGGCTGTCCCATTTCGTGTTCGGGTCAGCGGTCAGCCAGCTGTCGTGGCAGGGGACGGACGAGTCGTCCGTCCGCGGCGCCGCCGACGCGATCCTCGCGGCGCGGCGCGAGACGTACCCGACGCTGGCGGCGCACGGGCATCCCAGTGACAACGACTGGGACGACGCGTTCCGCCGTGGCCTGGGGTATCTGCTCGACGGGATCCGCGCGAACGCCCTCGGGTAGCGGTCCCTGCCCGGCGGACCCGGCGGCGGAAGAGGCGTTGACCGCTCGGGCGCCGAGGCCGACCGGGGCGCTGGCCCCTCCCCCGGTGGGGGCGGCCGGTGGGAGGCGGGTCAGCGGGTGATGGTGTCGATGAAGGCGTGCAGGTTGGCGTTGACGCGGGCGATCTTCTCTTCGAGGGTGAGGGACTCGTCGAGGCCGCCGCCGGCGACGGTCTGCTTCTTGCCGCGGACGTAGAGGGAGCAGTCGAGGTCGCCGCACAGGTACTGGCCGACGGAGTTGCCCTGCCGGCCGGCCTCGCCGGTGCGGCGGGCGGTCATGAGGGTGACGCCGCCGCCGGTACGGGTGGTCAGGCACAGCGAGCACATGGTGCGGGCGGTGAAGCCGCGGGCGGTGCCGCGGCCGCCGCGCAGCGCGATGCCGGTGGGGCGGCCGCCGCGTTCGGCGACGAGGTAGGCGCGTTCGGGGGCGCCGGGATCTCGCCAGCCGAGGAAGTCCAGGTCGTCCCAGGGCAGGCCGGCGAGGTCCTTGGGCAGACCGAGGCGCTTGGCCTCGCCTTTGGAGCAGTTGAGGAAGCTGGTGCGGATGTCGTGCTCGGTGAGGGGTCTCATGTGCGGCGAGGCTAGTCTTCCTAATAGGCTTAGGCAAATACATTAAGGACTTAGGTTGTGGGGGTGGGGCATGGCGCGCGCGGGGGTGACCGTGGAGCGGCTGACCGTGGCGGCGGCGGAGCTGGCCGACGAGGTCGGCTTCGGCAACGTGACGGTCGCGGCGCTGGCGCGCCGGTTCGGGGTGAAGGAGGCGAGCCTGTACTCCCACATCCGCAACGCCCGGGATCTGCGGACGCGGGTGGCGCTGCTGGCGCTGGCCGAGCTCGCCGACGAGGTCGCCGCCGCGCTGGCCGGCAGGGCGGGCAAGGACGCGCTGGTGGCGTTCGCGGGCGCCTACCGCGACTACGCCAAGCGGCATCCGGGCCGGTACGCCGCCGGGCAGATGGAGCTGGACCCCGAGACGGCGGCGGCGAGCGCGGGCCCCCGGCACGCGGAGATGGCCCGGGCGATCCTGCGCGGCTACGACCTGGCCGAGCCGGACCAGACCGACGCGGTGCGGATGCTGGGGGCGGTGTTCCACGGCTATGTGAGCCTGGAGACGGCGGGCGGGTTCCGGCACCATCCGCGCGACGCCGACGCCTCCTGGGCCAGGTGCCTGGACGCCCTGGACAGCGCTCTGCGGAACTGGCCGCGGCCCTGACCGTCCGAGACCGCCCGGGGAACCCGCGCGACTCCCCCACGCGACTCCCCGGGTGACTCCCCCCGCGCGACTCTCCCGGGTGGCGTCGCCGGAGGTCCGCGGGACGCCTCGGCCGCGTGCTCGCCGGGCGGCTGCGGCGCGGCTGCGGCGTGGCCGGGTAACGCGGCTGGATAACGGGGTGCGGCGGGACGGGCGATGTGGTTGGGTGCGGGGCATGACGTGGCGATGTTGATGCTCCCCTGAACCGTCCGACGCGCCGGCTGAGACGCGGCTGGCGCGCCGCCTGTACGCCTACGCGTTCTTGCAGGACTTCATCGTCCTGTACCCGGTGTACGCGGCGCTGTTCGCCGACGCGGGGCTGTCCGCGGCGGCGATCTCGTCGCTGTTCGTGATCTGGTCGGTGGCGGGGTTCGCGCTGGAGCTGCCGTCGGGGGTGTGGGCGGACGCGTTCTCGCGGCGGCGGCTGCTGGTCGCCGCTCCCCTGCTGTCGGGCGCGGGTTTCGGGGCGTGGGCGGCGGTTCCGTCGTATCCGGTGTTCGCGGTGGGGTTCGTGCTGTGGGGTGCCGGGTCGGCGCTGCGGTCGGGGACGTTGCAGGCGCTGGTGTACGAGGAGCTGGCGCGGGCGGGCGCGGCGGCGTCCTATGCGCGGCTGGTGGGGCGTTCGGAGGCGGCGGGGCTGGCCGGGGTGGTCGCGGCGTCCGCGCTGGCGGCGCCGGTGCTGGCCGTCGGCGGGTACGCGGCGGCCGGGGTGCTGAGTGTCGCCGCGTGCGGGGCGTGCGCGGTGGCCGGGTGGCGCCTGCCCGAGTCGCCCCGCGTGACGTCCGGTGAGCCCGTGCGCGGGACGGGCGGCGTGGCGAGCACGGACGACGCTTCGGCGGGGGTGGGGGCGTCGCTGGCGGCGGTGGTGCGTGAGGGGTGGCGGCAGGTCCGGACCGGCCCGCGCCTGCGGCGGTCGCTGCTGGTGATGGTGGTGCTGACGGGCGTGGGCGCGCTGGACGAGTATGTTCCGCTGCTGGTCCGGGACGCCGGTGTAGCGGGGTCCTGGGGGCCGCTGCTGGTGCTGATGGTGGTCACGGGTGACGCGGTGGGCGGCTGGCTGTCGGGGCGCGGGGCGCGGTGGCCGGCGCCGGTGCTGGCGGTGGGCGCGGTGTGCCTGGCGGCGGGGTCGCTGGACGGCCGTCCGGGCGGGCTGGTGCTGGTGGCGGTCGCGTTCGGGGCGCTGCGCTGGTCGACGGCGGCGGCGGACGCCCGGTTGCAGGAGGGCATCTCGGACGGGGCGCGGGCGACGGTGACGTCGCTCGCGGGTCTCGGGTCGGAGGTCGTGGCGGTGCTGGTGTTCGCGGGATGGGGGCTGGGGTCGGCGTGGGCGGGCCCGGGCGTGCTGATGGCGGCGGCGTCCGTCCCGATCGCCGTCGTCGCCGTGGTCCTCGGAGCCACGCGGACGGGGCGGCGACCGGACGACCGGCGGCGCTGGCGAGCAGCCGGCGCTCACCCCGCCGCCGCTGACCGCTCCCCTGCCGATGAACGGCGGCGAGGTGGTGTGACCAGCATCGGGGCCCTCGGTGAGGCGCTGCGGCGGCGTCCGCGCAGTGAACGGCGGTAAGGGGCCGGGCGGGGAGCCGCGGCCCCGGCCGCCACCGCAGCGGCTCCGCACGGGCGCGGTGTGTCCCGGGGCGGGGTCAGGTCAGGGTTCGCAGTGCCTTCCCGATGATCGCGATGCCTTCGGTGATCGTGGACGGGGCCGTGGCGGCGTAGCCGAGGACGAGGCCGGGCCGGTGGGGGCGCTGAGCGTGCCAGGACAGCGGCTGGGTCTTCACCCCGTCCGCCAGGGCCCGCGCGGCGAGGCCGGTGTCGGAGAAGGTGGTGTCGGGGAAGGCGGTGTCGAAGGTGACGGTGAGGTGGAGTCCGGCGGCGGCGCCGTGCACGACCGCGCCCGGCAGGTGGGCGCGGATCGCGTCGATCATCGTGTCGCGGCGGTGCCGGTGGCGGCGGCGCAGGAACCGCAGCTGCCGTTCCAGCTCGCCGGAGTCCATGAGCCGGGCCAGCACCAGTTGCGGCAGGGCCGCGTTGCCGAGGTCGGCGAACCGCTTGGCGTCCACCAGCGCGTCCCGGTGCGCGGGCGGCGCGAGCATCCATCCGATCCGCAGGGCCGGTGCCAGCAGCTTGGACGTGCTGCCGGCGTAGAAGACCCGGTCGGGCAGGATCGAGCGGAGCGCGGCCACGGGCGGCCGGTCGTAGCGGTGCTCGGCGTCGTAGTCGTCCTCGACGACGAGGCCTCCGCCGGCGGCCCAGCGCGCCAGGTCGCGGCGCCGCCCGCCCGACAGCACGGCCCCGGTGGGGAACTGGTGCGCCGGGGTCAGCAGCACCGCGCCCGCCCCGGACGCGCGGAGCGCGTCGACGCGGATCCCGTCGGCGTCGACCGGCACGGGCGGGGTCCGCATCCCCCAGTGGGCGAGGTGCTGGCGGGCGCCGAGCGACCCGGGGTCCTCGACCGCGACCGCGGCGATCCCGTCCGCGCCGAGGACCCGGGCCGCCAGCGCGAGCGCCTGCGCGGTCCCGGCGACCACGACGACCTCGGCGGGGTCGGCGCGGATCCCGCGGTTGCGGGCCAGCCAGTTCGCCACGGCGGTGCGCAGCTCCGGCGTCCCCCGCGGGTCCCCGTACCCGAACGAGGGCGCCGCCAGGGACCCGGCCACGGACCGTTCGGCGCGCATCCACGCGGCCCGGGGGAACGCCGCCAGGTCGGGGACGCCCGGGGACAGGTCGATCCGCGCGGGCGCGGCCCGCAGCACGTCGAACACGTTACTGCCCGGCCCGCTCCCGAACGGCCCCTCCCCCGCCTCGCCCACGGCCGCGCCCGCATCGGCGGTCCCGTCGTTGCCGGGCGGGGGTGTCGGGGAGGGGGCGGCGACGACGATCGTGCCGGCGCGGCCGCGGCCGGTGAGGTGGCCGGCGTCGGTGAGCCGCTGGTAGGCCTCGGTGACCACACCGCGCGACACCCCCAGCTCGGCCGCGAGGACGCGGGTGGCGGGCAGGCGGGCGCCGACGGGGACGCGCCCGTCGGCGATCGCCTGCCGCAGGCGGGCGGTGAGCCAGTCCGCCAGGCCGCCGGGCGGGGCGTCGGCGGCGTCCAGCTGGAGGAAGTCCGAGCCCGCCGCCGTTATGGACCGATCGGAGCCGCCGCCATTGGACCTGTGCACCGGGCCATTGTCGCGCGACGGTAATCCCCATGACGACAGCGAACCCCCACGGCGGCTGCGTGCACGGGTACGTGCACGGGTACTCGGCGGACGAGGCGCGGCGGCTCGGCGACCAGGCCGACACCCTCGCCGGGCTGCTGCACGGCGGCACCGCCTACCCGCCCGGGTCCCGCGTGCTGGAGGTCGGCTGCGGGGTCTGCTTCGTGCTGGAGCATCTCGCCGATCCGGTGGCGGCGCTGGCCGCGCTGCGGCGCGTCCTGCGGCCCGGCGGCACCCTCACGGTGATCGAGGGCGACCACGGGTCGGCGTTCTTCCACCCCGACAGCGCCGACGCCCGCGCCGCGATCGGGCACCTGGTCCGGTTGCAGGCCGCGGCGGGCGGCGACGCGCTCATCGGCCGGCGCCTGCACCCGCTGCTGTCGGCCGCCGGGTACGCCGCGGTCCGCGTCCGCCCCCGCACCGTCTACGCCGACCGGACCCGTCCCGCGCTCGCCGAGGGCTTCACGCTGGACACCTTCACCGCCATGGTCGCGGCGGTCGGCGACGACGCGGTCGCCGCCGGGCTCACCAGGCGGGACGCCTTCGACCGCGGTGTCGCCGACCTGCGCCGGACGGCCCGCGCGGACGGGACCTTCCACTACACCTTCTTCAAGGCCGTCGCCGTCAACGACCCCGCAGGCCCGTCCTGACCGGTCGCCGAGGCCGGACCGCGCGGGGTCAGGCGCGGGACAGCTCGGTGCGCAGCAGGTCCAGCCCCATCGGGCCCAGGTCCAGCGCGCGGCGGTGGAACGCCTTCAGGTCGAACGCCGCGCCGTCCCGGCGGCGCGCCGCCTCACGCGCCTCCAGCCACACCCGCTCTCCGAGCTTGTAGGCGATCGCCTGCGCGGGCCGCCCGAGATACCGGTCGATCTCGAACGCCAGCGCCTCCTCCGGCTCGGGGCCGGTGTGCGCGCGCAGGAACTCAAGGCCCAGCTCCGGCGTCCACCGCTCCCCCTCGTGGAAGCCCGTCCCCGCCGGGATCCGCAACTGGAGGTGCAGGCCGATGTCCAGGACGACCCGCGCCGCGCGGAACTGCTGCCCGCCCGCCAGCATCCCCAGCTTGTGCGCGGGATCGCGGTAGTGGCCGAGCTCGTCCATCAGCCGCTCGGCGTACAGGCCCCACCCCTCGCAGTGGCCCGGGTACAGCTCGCCCGCCACCCGCTGGAACCGGTTCAGCCCGGCGTTCAGGACGGTCGCGCCGAGCTGCAGGTGGTGCCCCGGCACGCCCTCGTGGAACATCGTCCCCGGGACCGACCACGTCACGATGTCGGCGGCCGGGTCGCGGACCGTCCACCACACCGTGCCCGGACGCGACAGGTCCTCGGCCGGCGCCAGGTAGTAGATCCCGGACTCCACCGGCGGGATCCGGCAGTCGATGCGCCGCAGCGGGGCCGGGATGTCGAAGTGGACGCCGTCCAGGTCGTCGATCGCGCGGTCGGCGAGCTCCTGAAGGTACTCCCGGAACGCCCGCGCGCCGGTGACCCGGTAGGCGGGGTCGGCGTCCAGCGCGGCACGGACCGCCGCGACCGGCTCCCCCGGCAGGATCCGCTCGGCGGCCTCGTCCATCTCGGCCTCGATCCGCGCCAGCTCCTCAAAGCCCCACGCGTAGGTCTCCTCCAGGTCCAGCGTCGTCCCGAGGAAGTCCCGGACGCCCAGCCGGTACCGGTCGGGGCCCAGCGCGTCCCGCTCCGGCGCGTGCGGCGCCAGATCTCCGACCAGGAACGCGGCGAACTCCTCCAGCGCCTGCGCGGCCTCCGCCGCCGCCGACTCCAGCTCCCCCCGCAGCGCCGCATCGGCCCCCGCGTCCCCTCCGCCTCCGACAGAGCCGGCCGAGTCAACCGAGCCGGCCGGTCCGGTGTGGACGGCGTCGTACTTGGCGGGCAGGCTCATCAGATACGCGGGGATGTCCCGGCATTCGCGGGCGTTGCGGAGCACCTGCCGCCGCGCCGCCACCCGGCCACCGCCGCGCGCCGCCTCCAGGTCGGTCCGCAACCCCTCCAGAGCCCCCGGCAGCGCCCGCAGCCGCGACCGGACCGCGTCCCAGTCGGTGCCCGCCCCCTGGTCCAGCAGCTCCACCGCCGTGCGCAGCCGCTGCACCGGCCCGTCGGTGCTGTCCAGGAACCCTTCGTGGACGCGCGCCTCGTGCAGCGCCACATCCGTCTCCAGACGCTCGCGCAGCACCGCCGCCGCGACCCGGTCGGCATCGGACACGACCGCGACGTCACCGGACTCCAGCCGCGCCAGCGTCGCGCGCGCCAGGCCGGCGCGGGCGGCCCGGCCCTCCGGACCGTAGTCGGTGAGCCGCGCGTCCTGCCCCGCGATGCCCATCATCGCCGCCAGGCACGGATCCAGCGCGGCGAACTCGTCCACGTACCGGTCGGCGAGGTCATCCAGTGAGATCATCACCCCAGGCTACGGCCCCCGCCCCGAAAGCCGATCTTGAACCGGGCCACCTGCCCCCAGGCGGACGGCACGAGCAGGCCGAGCAGGCCGAGCAGGCCGAGCGGACTGGGCGGGCCGGGTCAGCGGGTCTCCGCCGCCAGCCTCACCCCGAGGCCCACCAGCACCACACCCGACACCTGGTCCAGCCGCCGCCGCACCGACGGGCGCTCCAGCGTCCGCCGAGCCGTGCCGACCAGCCACACCACCACCGTGTACCAGACCACGTCGATCAGCGCCCACAGCACCGAGAACAGCACCAGCGCCGCCGGCACCGACCACCCGTCCGGGACGAACTGCGGCAGGAACGACACCGCGAACACCCCCGCCTTCGGGTTCGCGAAGTTCGTCACCAGCCCGAGACGAAAGCACCGCCACGACGACACCCCGCCGCCCGCGCCCTCCCCATCTGCCGCACCCGCTGATTCACCCGAAGCCTCGGCCGGCGCGCCGGGCACCAGGTCCGGCCCAAGGTCCGGCGCCGCGTCCGCTGCCGCGCCGTGCGCGGACGAGCCGCGCCGCGCCGACCACAACGCGCGCACACCGAACCACACCAGCACCGCCGCGCCCACGATCCGCAGCCCGTCATACGCCAGCCGCGACGCCACCAGCAGCGCCGACAGCCCCGCGGCCGCCGCCAGCCCCCACGCCAGCACCCCCGCCTCGTTGCCCACGACCGTCGCCAGCCCCGCGCGGCGCCCCGCCCGCATCGACTGACGCATGATCACGACCGTGCTCGGACCCGGCGCCATCGAGATCAGCACCGCCGCGCCCGTGAAGGCGAGAAGACTCTCCAGCATCCGCCCATCCTGGCCACCCCGTTCCCGCCCCCGCAACGCCTTTACCGCGGGGCCAGGCAGGACGGCCGGCGGGCAGGGCTCAGAAGAGGGGAGCGCCGTCCGACGGCGCCGGAGTCGTCACCGGGCTCGACGGGGTCGGCAACGGCGACGGCGACACCGGAGTCCGCGTCGGCGCCGGAGTCGACGGGGTCGGCTCCGGCGGCGGAGGCGGCGGCTCCTTCACCCGCGGCTGGCACGCGAACAGCACACCCATCAGCAACGCCAGCACCACCAGCGCCGCCGCCAGCGTCAGCAGCGTCGTCACCAGGCTCCGCTCCGGCGGGCGCTCCACCACGCCCGGAGCCGCCGGACCCGGCACCGGCGACGCCACCGGACGCGCCAGCGCCGGCTCACCCGACCCCAGCCAGTACGGCTGGAACTGCGGACCGCGGCGCCGCCCCCACCGGCCCCGCCCCGTCCCCTCCAGCAGCACCGACGCAAGGAAGCGCTCCGCACCCGCCCGATCCGGCTCGTACACCGTCGCCACCCACGGCGCCGGCCCGTCCGGATGCGCCGCCAGCACCGGCGCCGCCCCGTCCGATCCGCCCCGGCCCGCACCTCCGGGTCCGAAACCTCCAGGTCCGGCCGCACCGGGCCCGGCGCCCGGACGGCCCGACGCGACCCGTCCCGCACCCGGCACCGCCGCGTTGATCGCCGCGCGGAACCGATCCCGCGCCGCCGCGTCCCCCGCCGCACCGCGGTTCAGCACCGCCACACTCGCACGCCGCCCCGCACCGTCCACCCCGAGGAAAACGATCCCCGCCGGCGTCTCCGACAGACGAGCCGACAAACGGAACGGCCCCAGCTGCAGCGGATCCCCCGGGGGCAACGGCCTCGACATGGCCGCCACACTAACAACCGCACCCCGCCACCACGCCCCGCGCCTCACCCGCTACCCCGCCCGGCGACCCCCCGGCGCCGTACTCCCCCGCCAGCGCCCACCCCACCGGCCGCACCACCCGAAACACCCCGCCCACCACGCAGGGATCCCGCACGAACGGGTACAAGTGATCGCGTAGGGTCAGAAGGCGCCGGCCCGCACCCGCACCACGACGTCCACCCGCAGGACAGTGAGGGACTCCCACATGACCATCGCCGCCCACGACGTCGACGAGGCCGCGGCCCTGCTCCAGAACACCGTCGCCGAGGTCAAGAAGGTCATCGTCGGCCAGGACCACATGGTCGAGCGCATGGTCGTCGCCCTCCTCGCCCGCGGCCACTGCCTCATCGAAGGCGTCCCCGGCGTCGCCAAGACCCTCGCCGTCGACACCCTCGCCCGCGTCGTCGGCGGCACCTTCGCCCGCCTCCAGTTCACCCCCGACCTCGTCCCCTCCGACATCGTCGGCACCCGCATCTACCACCCCTCCACCGAGCAGTTCGACGTCGAACTCGGCCCCGTCTTCGTCAACTTCGTCCTCGCCGACGAGATCAACCGCGCCCCCGCCAAGGTCCAGTCCGCCCTCCTGGAGGTCATGGCCGAACGCCAGGTCTCCCTCGGCGGCAACACCTACCCCCTCCCCCGCCCCTTCATCGTCCTCGCCACCCAGAACCCCATCGAGTCCGAAGGCGTCTACCCCCTCCCCGAAGCCCAGCGCGACCGCTTCCTCATGAAGATCGACGTCCACCACCCCGGCGCCCACGAGGAACTCCAGATCCTCCAGCGCATGAGCGTCGACCCCCCCGAGGCCACCCGCCTCCTCGACACCGAGCGCCTCGCCGGCCTCCAGCGCGCCGCCGAAGAGGTCTCCGTCCACGAACTCGTCGCCGACTACATCGTCCGGCTCGTCATGGCCACCCGCGAACCCGAGCAGTACCGCCTCCCCGACCTGCGCCCCGTCATCGACATCGGCGCCAGCCCCCGCGCCACCCTCGGCCTCGTCGCCGCCGCCCGCGCCCTCGCCCTGCTCTCCGGCCGCGACTACGTCCTGCCCGACGACGTCCGCGCCGTCGCCCGCGACGTCATCGCCCACCGCCTCGTCCTCACCTTCGACGCCCTCGCCGACGGCGTCGACACCGGCGACGTCGTCGCGCAGATCCTCACCGCCGTCCCCCCGCCCCGCGTCGTGTGGAACCACGGCGCCGCCGCGGTGACCACCCCATGAGCCCCCGCTCCGGCCCCCGCCCCAGCGGCAAACTCGCCGAACTCGCCCCCGAGCGGACCCTGCGCCGCCTCGAACTCCAGGTCACCCGCCGCCTCGACGGCCTCCTCAACGGCGAGCACCTCGGCCTGCTCCCCGGCCCCGGCACCGAACTCGCCGAAGCCCGCCTCTACCAGCCCGGCGAGGACGACGTCCGCCACATGGACTGGGCCGTCACCGCCCGCACCACCACCCCCCACGTCCGCGACCTCATCGCCGACCACGAACTCGAAGCCTGGGCCCTCATCGACCTCACCCCCAGCATGGACTTCGGCACCGGCACCCTCGTCAAACGCGACCTCGCCGTCGCCGCCCTCGCCGCCGTCGGCTTCCTCACCGTCCGCCTCGGCGACCGCGCCGGCGCCTACCTCCTGCACCGCGACGGCCTGCGCCGCTGGCCCGCCCGCACCGGCAAGGCCGCCCTCTACGCCCTCCTCCAAGCCGTCCTGGACGCACGCCCCGACAGCGACCCCGACGGCGACCCCAAGCGCGCCAACCGAGGCGGCACCGCCATGACCGGAGCCGCCGCCGGGCTCTCCCGCGCCACCCCCCGCCACGCCCCCCACGGCGACCTCGCCGCCGCCATCACCTCCCTCGACCGCGGCCAGACCCGCCGCGGCCTCCGCGTGATCATCTCCGACTTCCTCGCCCCCCTCGACGACGCCCCCGGCGACCCCCGCCACGACCCGCGCTCCGGCGACCAGCCGCCCTGGGAACGCCCCCTGCGCCGCCTCGCCGCCCGCCACCAGGTCCTCGCCATCGAGATCATCGATCCCCGCGAACTCGACCTCCCCGACATCGGCCTCATCGAGATGACCGACCCCGAGACCGGCACCGTCCACGAGATCGTCCTGAACCGCCGCGTCCGCGAACGCTACGCCGCCGCCGCGGCCGCCCAACGCGACCGCACCAGCGCCGCCCTGCGCCGCAGCGGCGCCCACCACCTCGTCCTGCGCACCGACCGCGACTGGATCACCGACATCGCCCGCTTCGCCCTCCGCCAGCGCCGCGCCGCCGGACGGCCCGTCAGCACCGGGAGCGCGCGCCCATGACCTTCCTGTCACCCGACCGGCTCTGGCTCCTGGTCCTCGCGCCGCTCCTCGCCGCCGCCTACGTCCTGCTCCAGATGCGCCGCCGCCAGTACGCCGTCCGCTTCACCAACCTCGCCCTGCTCTCCCAGATCGCCCCCCGGCGCCCCGGCTGGCGCCGCCACGTCGCCGCCGCCCTCTTCCTCATCATGATCGTCCTCATGATGATCGGATTCGCGCGCCCCGCGTCCTCGGTCAAGGTCCCCCGCGACCGCGCCACCATCATGGTCGCCGTCGACGTCTCCCTGTCCATGATGGCCAGGGACGTCACCCCCACCCGCTTCGACGCCGCCAAGAGCGCCGCCAAGAAGTTCATCCGCGAGCTCCCCGCCCGCTTCAACGTCGGCGTCGTCTCCTTCGCCGGCAACGCCAACCTCGTCGCCGCCCCCTCCGCCGACCGCGACGCCGCCATCGCCTCCCTCGACCAGCTCGTCCTCGCCAAGCGCACCGCCATCGGCGAAGCCGTCTTCACCTCCCTGCAAGGCGTCCGCTCCTTCGACGCCCAGGCCAGCCAGGACCCGCCGCCCGCCCACATCGTCCTGCTCTCCGACGGCGACAACACCACCGGACGCTCCGTCCAGGAGGCCATCGACGCCTCCCGCAGCGCCCACATCCCCGTCTCCACCATCGCCTTCGGCACCCCCTACGGCACCGTCGACATCGAAGGCGAGACCACCAGCGTCTCGGTCAACAAGGAGACCCTCAAGAACCTCGCCGACAGCACCGAGGGCAAGGCCTACGAGGCCGCCGACGCCGACCAGCTCGGCGAGGTGTACGCCAACATCGGCAGCTCCCTCGGCTTCAAGATCGAGCACCGCGACATCGCCGCCCGGTACACCGGCATCGCGCTGCTGTTCGCCCTCGCCGCCGGCGGCGTGTCCCTCGCCTGGTTCTCCCGCCTCCCCTGACCCGCGGCACCGGCGCCGCCACGGCACCGGCAGGGGGCCGGCGCTGATACGGTCGGCCGACGTGGGGGAACACTACTTCGCCGAACGGCCCGGCGCCGCCGGCCGCAGGCGCACCGTCGACCTGGTCCTGCCCGACCTGCACCTGAGGCTGGAGACCGACAGCGGCATGTTCTCCCCCGACCGCGTCGACCTCGGCACCCGCGTCCTGCTGGAGACCGTCCCCCCGCCCCCGCAGCACGGCGACCTCCTCGACCTCGGCTGCGGATACGGCCCCATCGCCCTCACCATGGCTAGCCGCTCGCCGCAGGCGAGGGTTTGGGGTGTGGATGTGAACCGGCGAGCGCTTGCGCTCGCCGGGCAGAATGCCACCACCAGCGGCCTTGACAATGTAAGGTTCAACCTGGGGGAGGAGATCGACCCTGGCCTTCGCTTCGCCGCGATCTGGTCCAACCCCCCGATCCGCATCGGCAAGCCCGCCCTCCACGCCCTCCTCCTCACCTGGCTCCCCCGCCTCACCCCCACCGGCCTCGCCCACCTCGTCGTCCAGAAGCACCTCGGCTCCGACTCCCTCCAGCGATGGTTGAACGACCAGGGCTTCCCCACCGAGCGCATCGCCTCCCGCTCCGCCTACCGCGTCCTGCGCGTCTCCCCCGCCGAAACCGGCTCCCCCGCCACCGAAGGGCCGGGCGACGCGACCGGCCACCCGACCGCAGGCCCGCCCCCCGGCGACGCCCCGACCAGCGCCCCCACCGGCGCGCCCGACCGCACGGAAGGCCCGTCCCGATGAGCACCCAGCAGCACGACCAGCCCGCGCAAGGACGCAGGCAGCTGCGCCCCACCGACGTCAAGCGCCTCAACCGCGACTGGCGCCGCCGCACCGGCGGACGCCTCGGCCTGCTCGTCGAATCGGTCACCCAGCCGTTCAACATCGGCTCGATCATCCGCAGCGCCGCCGTGTTCGGCGTCGAGCACCTCTGGCTCGCCGGGAACGCCACATCTCCCGACCACCGCAACGTCAGCAAGACCGCCCTCGGCACCGAGCGGCTCGTCCCCTGGGAGCACGCCGGAACCCCCGCCGAAGCCGCCGCCGCCGTCCGCGAACAGGGCATGCGCCTCGTCGCCGTCGAACTCACCACCGACGCCGTCCCCCTCCACGAGGCGCCCCTGGACGGCGACGTCTGCCTCGCCGTCGGCGGCGAGGACCACGGCTGCTCCCCCGCCCTGCTCGCCGCCGCCGACGCCGTCACCTACATCCCCCAGATCGGACGCGTCGGCTCCCTCAACGTCGCCGTCGCCACCGCCGTCGCCCTCGCCGAAGCCCGCCGCCGCGAATGGGCCCACTGACCCCGCCACCCCGTCCCGCCCCTGTCCTCTCGTCACATCGTGCGGGCTATCGTCGGGTCGGACATCCTCACCTACGCTGACGGACGCGGCCGTCCTGGACGGCCTCCCGCGCGCGACTCCGCCTCCCGCGCTCGCAGGGCCCGATCCGGGCACCGCGTGTCGCAGCCGTCGGCCGCGCATATCCGCCCGGTGGACGCCTCCTCCCCGTCGAGAGCGGCCAGGGGTCGGCGCGCGTTCCGGTGTCTTGGTGAGGGCGAGGCTCGCGGCGATCGCACGGATGGTGGCCGCCGCCCGGAGGTCGGCCAGAACCAGAAACATGCCGGTCGTGGTCTGTTGAGACCGGCGCCGGCTGCTGCGGACGGGCGCTCCTGGAGGGCTGTCCCCGCAGTGCCCGTCTCTCCGCACCAGGTCCCGGCTCCCCGAGTGGGTGACGGCGCGCGCGTCGTTGACGGCGGTCGGGCGGCTGCGCCCGGCGCGTCTACGTAGTCCAGGAACGTTCTGCTCCGGCTCGCGCGCAGCTAGCATGATCACCGTGCTGTTCCTTCTCCGTGCCTAGGACGTCCCGGCCGCTCCCCCTCCCACGGTGCGGCGTCCCACGTCCCTGCACGCCTTCCCCCCGGCCTCCGCCGTGGGGTTCCCCTGAGGTACAGCACTCGTGCCAGCGTCCTATGCGTCCGTCCTTCGCGCCCCGCACGTCCTTCGCACCTTCGGGCCTGCTCTCTTGGGCCGCCTGTCCTACGGGACGGTCTTCCTCTCCCTCACCCTCGCCCTGACCTCCGCCACCGCCTCCTACAGCACCGCCGGCGCGATCATGGCCTTGTTCGCGGTGACGGTCTCCGCCCTGACCCCGCTCCGGGCGGCCCTCGTCGACCGGCACGGCCTCCGGCGCGTGCTCCCCGCGCTGACTTGCGCTTACGCCGTCGCCTTGGCCGCGCTCGCCGCCACGACGTGGCGTCCCGGCGTCCCGGCCTGGGCGCTGGCCCTGCTCACCGCGGCCGCCGGTGCCGCCGCGCCGCCGCTTGGTCCCGTCATGCGGACGCTCTGGCACGGCCTCCTGCCCGGCGGTCCGCTCGTCGCCCGTGCCTACAGCCTCGACACCGTCGCCGAAGAGCTCCTCTACGTCGCCGGGCCCCTGCTCGCCGGCCTCGCCGCGCTCCGCTCGCCCTCTCTCGGCATCGCCCTCAGCGCCGTCCTGATCGTCGCGGGCACCGTGGGGATGATCACCTCCCCGGGCGCTCGTCCGCGCCCGGGGACGCCCGTCTCAGCGCCCGGACGGCCCGGACCGGCCGGACGTGCGGCGCCGCCCGCCGCAGCCGCCACAGCCGCGGCGACGATCGGAGTCACGACCGGCGCCCTCGGCCTCCTCGCCGTCGCGTTCACTCGCGCGCACCACTGGCCCGCTGCCGTCGCCTGGATCGAGGCCGCGCTCGCCATCGGCAGCGCCCTCGGCGGCCTCGCCTACGGCACCCGAACCTGGAGGGCGTCCCCACGGACGCGGTTGGGCCTGCTCGTCGGCGCTGTAGGGCTGTCGCTCGCTGCGGCAGGCGTGGCCCCGTCCGTCCCCGGCCTCGTCCTCGCCGCCTGGGTCAGCACCGCGCTCAACCTCGGCACGTCCGCCGGGACCGCCGCCATCGGCCCCCTCCTAGAACGTCTGCCCCTGCCGCTCTGCTTCGCCGTCGCGGCGGCCCCCGCCCTCCCCGCCGCCCTGTACCTGCTCGCGAGCGTCCGGACGACCCACCCCAGCCCGCCCAGATGACCAGGGGTTATTCACGCTGCCAGCCAGGCATTCCAGCTCAGGACGGCCGTCAACTTGGGCGGATTGAGGGCGTAGCGGGGGTGCAGCCGGATTACGGCAGCAAGGGGCCGCGGGCTCAGTGCTGGCGGTCAGGGTGATCGGCTGCGGCCAGGTCACCATCGACCTGGCCGCTCCCGACCCGACGCTGATGGCGCTCAGCGGTCACGCCGGCATCCGTTCGGCTGGCGATCTATGAGTCGGTGAAGTCGGCTCGGTGGTCGGCGGCCCACTGCGCGAGGGTGCGGCCCGGCCGTCCGGTCACCGCGGTGACCGGACGGGGGACGTCGGGGACGGTGAGGGTGTCGTGCCAGTAGTCCAGCAGCATCTTCAGCACGGGCTCGGGAATGAACCGGGCGGTCTCGGCCCGGAACTCCTCGGCCGTGATCTCCACCAGCGGGATCTCCCGGCCGAGCGTCCTGCCGATGATCGCGACCTGCTCGGAGCGGGTCAGGGACTGCGGGCCCGTGAGCGGGATGGCGTCACCGAGGTGGTCGTCGCCGAGCAGGGTCTGGGCGGCGGCCTCGGCGATGTCGTACTCGTGGATCGGGGCCTGTGCCGATGCGAGGTAGGGCGCCCGGATCGGTGCCCCGGAGCGGATCTGCCAGGCCCAGGAGAGCAGGTTGTTGGCGAAGGTGCCGGGCCGCAGGATCGTCCAGGCGTCGGTGCGGTCGGTCACGGCGGTCTCGACCGCGGTGTGGTGGAGCTGGCTGGCCGAGCCGTGGTCGCGCGGGAACTCCTGGGCGGCGGCCAGGGAGGACAGGACCGTGAAGCGGTGTACGCCGCGGGCCGTGGCCGCGTCGAGGAACGCCTCGACGCCCTGGGCGGGGAAGACGAAGGCGCGGTCGACGCCCTCGAAGACCTCCGCCGCGAGCGTGCCGGCGTCGGCCAGGTCGCCGGCGACGACGTCGACTCCGGCCGGCAGGTTCGCGTCGCCGGGCTTGCGAGTCAGCGCGCGGACGGCGGTGCCGCGGTCGAGCAGGGTCGTGACGAGGTGGCGGCCGACGGCGCCGGTCGCACCGGTGACAAGGACGGTCAAGGCGAACTCCTGGGTATCACGGCCGGTCGATCCGGCGTGACGCCCAATCTAGGGACGGTTCAGGGCATTTTCTGTCCGCAATTCTCCTAGGGTTGGCGAGTATGTCGGAGTACAGCACGACCGAGCGGGCGCTGCGCCTGCTGGAGCTGCTGCAGGCCCGCGGGTCCTGGAGCGGCGGGGAGCTCGCCGGCCGTCTCGGCGTCGACGGCCGCACGCTCCGGCGGGACGTGGTGCGGCTGCGGGGGCTCGGCTACCACATCGAGGCGCGCCGCGGCCCCGAGGGCGGCTACCGGCTGTCCACGGGCGGCGACCTGCCACCGCTGGCGTTCACGCCGGACGAGGCGCTCGCCGTGGCCGCCGCCCTCGCCTCGTCGGCCGCCAGCGGTGCCGCGGGCGGGGGCGAGGTCGCGCTCACCGCCCTGGCCAAGATCGAGCAGGTGATGCCCCAGGCGGTGCGCCGACGGGTGCGGGCGCTGCGCTCCTCGGTCGCCGTCGGCGGCACGCCGAACGCGGTGGCCGGCGCGTATCCGGCCCCGATCGACACCGGGGTACTGGCAGCGCTGTCGCTGGCATGCCGGGACGCCGAGCGGGTCCGGCTGCGCGTGATGAGCACCGAGGGCGCCGCCCCCGGCCGGGAGTCCCCCTGCCACGTCGAGCCCGCCGCCCTGGTGCCCCGCCAGAGCCGGTGGTACCTGGTGTGCCGCGACCTCGACCGCGGCTGGCGGGTGCTGCGCGTCGACCGGATCACCGGGGCGTCCGCGACGGGCGTGCGCTTCCACCCGCAGGAGGTCCCCGGCGGCGACCCGGTCGCGTTCGTCGCCGGCCGGCTCGGCGCCCCGCCCCGGACGCACACGGCGACGATCCTCATTCACGCCCCGATCGAGCAGGTGCAGGCGTACATGGGCGGCTTCGCCGCCGACTTCTCCCCGACGACGACCGCCGCGGGCCAGGCGGCGACGCACTGGCGCATCGCCGACGTGCGCCTGGAGGTCCTCGCCGGCGGCCTGCTCTGGGTGCGATGGCCCTTCGAGGTGATCGACTCCCCCGAGCTCGCCGACCTGCTGCGGGACCGGTCCGCGGCCTTCGCCTTCGCGGCCGACCCGCACTGAGACCGCACCGGCGACGCCGATGTCGCGGGTCTCCGATGCCTTTCCGACAACCAGCCGGGCTCCGCTCGGCTGGGGCTCGTCCGTGACGGCGGGCTTCTTGCTGAATCGGCAACGGGATTCGCCAGACCGGCACCTCGTCACCGACCATCGGTTCCAGCGAAGGGAGACATGATGACCGACCACACTCACGCCGCCCACCCGTCCACCACCGAGAGCGGCGGAAGCGCCGCGGACGCCGCGTTCTGGGACGCCCGCTACGCCGAGAAGACCCAGATCTGGAGCGGACAGCCCAACGCCGTCCTCGTCCAGGAGGTCTCCGACCTCGACCCGGGCACGGCCCTGGACCTCGGCTGCGGCGAGGGCGCCGACGCGGTGTGGCTCGCCCGGCGCGGGTGGCGCGTCACCGCCGTCGACATCTCCCAGGTCGCCCTCGACCGCGCCGCCGGCCACGCCGCCGACGCCGGTGTCGCCGACCGGATCGAGTTCCTGCGGTGCGACCTCGGCGAGACCTTCCCGGACGGGCAGTTCGACCTGGTCTGCGCGCAGTTCCTGCACTCCCCCACCGACATGCCCCGCGAGGAGATCCTGCGGAGCGCCGCCGCGGCCGTCGCCCCCGGCGGCGACCTCCTCATCGCCGGGCACGCCAAGTTCCCCGAAGGGGCCCACGAGGACCACCACGACATGCACCTCCCGACGCCGCAGGAGGTCCTCGAATCGCTCGGGCTACCCGACGGCGAGTGGGAGGTGCTGCTGTCGGACGAGCACGAGCGCGTCCACACCTGGAACGACGGGACGTCCGTCACCCGCACCGACAACGCCCTCCGGGTCCGCCGCCGGTGAGCGGCCCGGCTAGCGGGCGCCCCGCATCAGCGCCGCGAACTCCTCCAGGGACACCTTGCCGTCGTGGTTGGCGTCGGCCGCCACGACCACCTCCACCGCGCGCGTGTCGGTGATGTCCTGACCCAGCGCCTTCATCAGGTTCTTCAGCTCGGCCGTCGAGATGTAGCCGTCGCCGTCGGCGTCCACGAGCTCGAACGTCGCGCGGTACTCGTCCACGTCTGCCATCGGGGGGGTCCTTCCAGGAGCTTGGTTTGTCGAGGGCCGACCGTAGCAGTTGGGGTGTCACCACCAGCGGCCTTTACGCAGTAAGGTCAGTGCGGAGGCGGCGCTCCGCCATAATCGGACGGGTGCGCCGCTCGTACGAATTCCTCGACCACCCCGGCCCCATCCCGTTCGCCCACCGCGGCGGCGCCGGCCGGCCCGAGAACTCCATGGCCGCCTTCCAGCGCGCCACCGACCTCGGCTACCGCTACCTGGAGACCGACGCCCACGCCACCGCCGACGGCGTCGTCGTCGCCTTCCACGACCGGACCCTGGACCGCGTCACCGACCGCACCGGCGCCATCGCCCGCCTCCCCTACGCCGAGGTCGCCAAGGCCCGCATCGGCGGCACCGAGCCCGTCCCCCGCCTGGAGGACGTCCTCGGCTCCTTTCCCTCCGCCCGCGTCAACATCGACCTCAAGGACGCGCCCGTCATCGGGCCCCTCGCCGAGACGCTGCACCGCACCAAGGCCTGGAACCGGGTCTGCATCACCTCCTTCTCCACCCGCCGCCTCGCCCAGATGCGCGCCCGGCTCCCCATGTACACCGACCGCGACGTGTGCATGGCGCTCGGCCCGCGCGGCCTCATGGCGCTGCGCGCCAAGTCCTACGGCGGGCCCACCGCCAAGCTCGTCCGCCTCGCCGCCACCGGCGTCGCCTGCGCGCAGGTCCCCTACGGCCTCGGGCCCGTCCCCTTCGTCACCGAGGCGTTCGTCGAGGAGGCCCACCGGCTCGGCCTCCAGGTCCACGCCTGGACGGTCAACGAGCCCGCCGTCATGGAACGCCTCCTGGACATCGGCATCGACGGCATCATGACCGACGAGCTCGTCGCCCTCCGCCACGTCATGGCCGCCCGCGGCCTGTGGCCCCGCCCCCTGCCGAGCGACGGCCCGCCCCCGGAGGACCGGCACGGCGAGTCGCCGGACCGCTAACCCGGGACGTCAGACCAGCCCGGCGTCGTGCGCCAGCAGCGCGATCTGCGTCCGGTTGTCCAGGTCCAGCTTGTCCAGAACGTGCGACACGTGCGCCTTCACCGTCGCCACCGTCATCCGCAGCTCCGCCGCGATCTCGGCGTTGCTGCGGCCCCGCGCCACCGCGACCACCACCTCGCCCTCACGGGGGCTCAGCACCGCCAGCGCCGCCCGCGCCCGCTCGTAGGCGCCCGCCTGCCCCGCCGCCCGCTCCATCAGCCGCCGCGTGATCCGCGGCGACAGGATCGGGTCGCCCGCCGCGACCTGCCGGACCGCCTGGACGATCTGCGCCGGCGGCGTGTCCTTCAGCAGGAACCCGCTCGCGCCCGCCCGCAGCGCCCGCAGGATGTTCTCGTCCGCGTCGAACGTCGTCAGCACGATCACCTCGGGCGGGTTCGCGCGCCGCCGCAGCCGCCCGGTCGCGGTGATCCCGTCCACCCGCGGCATCCGCAGGTCCATCAGCACCACGTCGGGACGGTGCGCGTCGGCCGCCGCGGGGACCTCGTCGCCGTCGGCCGCCTCCCCCACCACCCGGATGCCGTGGACGCCGTCCAGCATCATCGACAGGCCCGCGCGCACCAGCGCGTCGTCGTCCACGACCAGCACGCGGAGGGGACGGTTCACGCCGGCCATGGTAGCGAGGCCCGCAGCCGGAACTCCCCCGCCGCCGCCTCGTGGTCGAGCCGCCCGCCCGCCAGCCGGACCCGCTCGGTCAGCCCCACCAGCCCCGTCCCCGCGCCGGGCACGAGCGGCCCCCGCCCGTCCGCCGCCAGCGGGTTGCGGACCTCCACCACCAGCCGCCCGCCCGGCCGCCCCTCCACCGCCACCCGCACCGGACGGCCCGCCGCGTGCTTGCGGGCGTTCGTCAGCCCCTCCTGCACCACCCGGTACGCGGTCCGCCCCGCCACCGGAGGCAGCCCGCCGCCGTCCACCACCTCATCGCGCAGCTCCACCCGGTCCCCCGCCTCGCGGGCCTCCTCCACCAGCCGGGGCAGGTCCGCCAGGACGGGCTGCGGCCGCGCCCCGTCGACACCGGCGCCGAGGCCGTCCGCGTCCCGTGTGCCGTCGTCGCGCAGCAGCAGGATCACGTCGCGCAGCTCGTCCAGGGCCTGGTGCACCCCGGCGCGCACGACGCCCGCCGCCCGCGCCAGCTGCTCGGGCGGCGCGTCCGGACGGTACTCCAGCGCCCCCGCGTACGTGGCCAGCAGCGACAGCCGGTGCGCCAGCACGTCGTGCATCTCCCGCGCGATCCGGGTCCGCTCCAGCATCCGCGCCTCCGCCACCCGCCGGCCCTGCTCGGCCTCGGCGCGCCGGGCCCGCTCGTCCAGCGACGCCACCAGCGCCCGCTGCGCCCGCATCAGCGCGCCCCACCCCGCCAGCGCCCCGTACCCGGCGGTGATCAGCAGCAGCCACCAGCCGTAGGAGATCCCCCCGCTCGGCCGCCACAGCCCCTGGACCGCGTGCGCCGCCACCCCCGCCGCC
>NZ_CAACUY010000039.1 GCF_900659615.1 Actinomadura fibrosa
GCGGCGGCCACGGCGGCGTCGGCGGCGGCCACGGCGTCGCGCGCGGCGGCCAGCCGGGGCGGGAGCGCGTCGAGCGCGGCCTCCAGCCGCGCCATCCTCGGCGCGAGCCGCTCGGCGAACCCGTTCAGGCTCCGCGTGATCTGCGCCAGCCGCTCGGTGGACGCGACGAACGCGCGGCGCGCGGCGTCGAACTCGGCCGGGGTCCGCTCCTGGCCGTCGAGGTCGTGGGCGTCCAGCACGGAGATGTAGGCGGCGGACGCGGCGTCGGCGGCGTCCGACAGCTCGGCGAACTCGCGGCGGGCGGGCGCGGCCGCGGCGGCGTCGAGGTCCGCGAAGACGGTGATCCGGCCGTCGAGGTACTTCTGCGCCTGGTCCATGTCGTAGAAGGCGGCGGCGGCCGCCTCCCTCGCCTCGACCGCCGCGGCGGACGCCTGCGCGCCCCGGCCGCGCCGGCGCTGGTCGCCCGGTCCCCGCAACGCCGCGCCTCCCTCGCTCCGCACCGACGGTGCCCCAGTTCCGACAGTGCCCAAGGTAACGCTCTCGCGAAAGTTGGAACGGATAGCATCACTGCTACGTCGATATAGCGAGGCGCCGGGGCGGCGCCCGTTACGGCATGCGATCTTGGAGGCCTCTCGTGGGTGTCAGTCTCAGCAAGGGCGGCAACGTCTCGCTCACCAAGCAGGCCCCGGGGCTCAGCGCGGTGACCGTCGGGCTCGGCTGGGACCTGCGGACCACCACGGGCACCGACTTCGACCTCGACGCCTCGGCGCTGGTGCTGGACGGCTCCGGCAAGATCATCACGGACCAGCACTTCGTGTTCTTCAACAACCTGCGCACGCCGGACGGCGGCGTCGAGCACACCGGCGACAACACCACCGGCGCCGGCGAGGGCGACGACGAGCAGATCAAGGTGAACTTCGGCGCGCTGCCCGCGACGGCGGAGCGGGTCGCGTTCGCGGTGTCGATCTACGAGGCGGACGCCCGCGGCCAGAACTTCGGCCAGGTGCGCAACGCCTACATCCGCGTCCTGAACCAGGGGGACGGCACCGAGCTGGCCCGCTACGACCTCTCCGAGGACGCCTCGATGGAGACCGCGATGGTCTTCGGCGAGCTCTACCGCGCCGGATCCGACTGGAAGTTCCGGGCGGTCGGGCAGGGGTACGCCTCCGGTCTGGCCGGAATCGCCACCGACTTCGGCGTCAACCTCTGATCCGTACCCCCCACCGGGAAGGGAGTGGCCCGAACAATGGGAGTCTCACTCGCCAAGGGCGGCAACGTCTCGCTGACGAAGGCCGCGCCCAACCTCACCGCCGTCTCCGTCGGGCTCGGCTGGGACGTGCGCGCCACCACCGGCGCCGACTTCGACCTGGACGCGTCCGCGCTGATGCTCGGCGCCTCCGGCAAGGTCATGTCCGACCAGCACTTCGTGTTCTTCAACAACCTGAAGAGCCCGGACGGGTCCGTCGAGCACACCGGCGACAACCTGACCGGCGAGGGCGAGGGCGACGACGAGTCGATCAACGTCGACCTCACCGGCGTGCCGGCCGAGTGCGAGCGCATCGTCTTCCCGGTGTCGATCTACGACGCCGACAACCGGCACCAGAACTTCGGCCAGGTGCGCAACGCCTTCATCCGCATCGTCAACCGCTCCGACGGCAACGAGCTCGCCCGGTTCGACCTCACCGAGGACGCCTCCACCGAGACGGCCATGGTGTTCGGCGAGCTGTACCGGCACAACGGCGAGTGGAAGTTCAGGGCCGTCGGCCAGGGGTACGCCTCGGGTCTGGCGGGCATCGCCCTGGACTTCGGCGTGAACGTCGGCTGACGGAAACCGGTGGTCCCCGCAACCCGGCCCTTCGGGCCATCCCACCTAGCAGAGATACGCGCATGATTCTTCGCACCTTCGGGTGGTCCTTCGCCGTCACGGTCGTCGGCCTGCTCATCGCCCTGCTCTACGACGGGCCGACCGGGCTGGCGCTGGTCGCCGTGCTGGCGGTCCTGGAGATCTCGCTGTCGTTCGACAACGCCGTGGTCAACGCCAAGGTGCTCGACCGCATGAGCCCCTTCTGGCAGAAGATCTTCCTGACCGTCGGCATCGC
This sequence comes from Actinomadura fibrosa, assembly GCF_900659615.1. Taxonomy (GTDB): domain Bacteria; phylum Actinomycetota; class Actinomycetes; order Streptosporangiales; family Streptosporangiaceae; genus Spirillospora; species Spirillospora fibrosa. The sequence continues at coordinate 2,100 of NZ_CAACUY010000039.1, forward strand.
CATCGCCGTGTTCGGCATGCGGCTCGTGTTCCCGCTGCTGATCGTCGGGATCACCGCGCAGCTGAACCCGGTCGAGGCGTTCGACCTGGCGATCAACGACTCCGACCGCTACCACCACCTGATGACGGACGCCTACCCGATGATCGCGGCGTTCGGCGGCATGTTCCTGATGATGCTGTTCCTGGACTTCGTGTTCGAGGAGCGGGCCGACAAGTGGCTGCCGTGGCTGGAGAAGCCGCTCGCGCGCATCGGCAAGCTGGACCAGCTCTCGGTGGTCGTCGCCGGCGGCTCGCTGGCGTTCGTCGCCGGCCTGTACGCCGAGAAGCCCGGCGACGTCATGATCGCCGGCGTGCTCGGCATGGTGACCTACATCCTGGTCAACGGGCTCGGCGAGCTGTTCTCCGAGGCCGGCGTGGACGACGACGAGGCCGAGGACGGCGCGGACGGGGCCGGCGACGAGGCCGGCGACGGCGCGTCCGCGAAGGGGGCCGCCGGGGCCCCGGCGCGGTCGGGGCCGAGCTCGCTGGCCCTGGCCACCGGCAAGGCCGGGTTCTTCCTGTTCCTGTACCTGGAGGTGCTGGACGCCTCGTTCAGCTTCGACGGCGTCATCGGCGCGTTCGCGATCAGCACCGACCCGATCATCATCGCGCTGGGCCTCGGCATCGGCGCCATGTACATCCGGTCGCTGACGGTGTTCCTCGTCCGGAAGGGCACCCTGCACGAGTACGTCTACCTGGAGCACGGCGCCCACTGGGCCATCGGCGCGCTCGCGGTCTGCATGCTGGTCAGCATCGGCCACCACGTCCCCGAGTGGATCACCGGCGGGCTCGGCGCCGGCCTGATCATCGCCGCGTTCGCCAGCTCCGTCGTCCGCAACCGCGGCGGCGGCGAGCGGCCCCCGGCGGCGCGTCCCGGCGAGGACAAGCAGCTCCACTCCAGCAAGCTCTGACGAGCCGGATCTCTCGAAGCCAGCACCCCGCGACGTCATCACCGAAGGAGCCGACGACGATGTCGATCTCTCTGCAGAAGGGGCAGAAGGTCTCGCTCGCCAAGCCCGGCGGCGGCACGCTCACCCGCGTCCGGATGGGCCTCGGCTGGGACGCCGTCGTCAAGAAGGGCCTGTTCGGCAAGGGCAAGGCCCAGTCCATCGACCTGGACGCGTCGTGCCTGCTGTTCGACGCCGCCGGCAACCTCGCCGACTCGGTGTGGTTCCGCCAGCTGCGCAGCAAGGACGGCTCCGTCCAGCACACCGGCGACAACCTCACCGGCGCGGGCGAGGGCGACGACGAGGTCATCAACGTGGACCTCCAGCGCGTCCCCGCCAACGTCACCCAGCTCGTCTTCACGGTGAACTCGTTCACCGGGCAGGACTTCTCGCAGATCGAGAACGCCTTCTGCCGGCTGGTCGACGAGTCCACCGGGCAGGAGATCGCCCGCTACGACCTGAGCGGCGCGGGGCGGCACAACGCCCAGATCATGGCGAAGGTGTCGCGGGACGGGCAGGGCTGGACGATGACGGCGATCGGCGCCACCGCCACCGGCCGGACGTTCCAGCACCTGCTGCCGGCGGTGTCCGCGCACCTGTGACGGCCGCGCGCGCCGCCCGGGTCCCGCGGAGACCCCGGCGGCGCCGCGCGCCCGCCTCCCCGGCGTCCCCCCAGGGGACCGGGTCCCGCCTCCGAACGCGATCTTCGCGTACTCGGCCGGTTTCGCCATGATCGGATGTAAGTGATCGCGTTTTGGGCGAAAAGGTGCTTTCGCCGACTACCATCGGACAGTTCCGGGGGAGGGATCTCGGAGGGGACCGACGATCCGCGCGCAGCGGTCCATTCCTGAGGGGAACTTGTGAATGCGGCATTTCGATCACATTGACGCCACGTACCGCAAGCACCTCTTCTACCGCCACCCCCGGCGCTTCGACCGCCACGACGACCCGGCGGTGCTGGCGGTGGCGCTCGGCGCGACGCTCTACACCCCCGCGACGCGTCCCCGGCTCGCCGAGGACATCCGCAAGGCGGCCCGGCGCGGCGTGATGAGCCTGGTCGTGTGCCTGGAGGACGCGATCGCCGACGCCGACGTGGCGGCGGGCGAGGCCAACGCGGTCGCCCAGCTGCGGGCGCTGCACGCGAGCGGCGACGACGTGCCGCTGCTGTTCGTCCGGGTCCGCGAGCCCGCCCAGATCGGCGCGCTGACCGACCGGCTCGGCGACGCCGCCGCGCTGGTCACCGGGTTCGTGCTGCCGAAGTTCACCGCCGCGGCGGGGGCGGCGTTCCTGGACGCGCTGGAGGAGACGGCCGCGCGGACCGGCCTGCGGCTGCTGGCGATGCCGGTGATCGAGAGCGCCGAGGCGGTGTACGCCGAGACCCGCGGCGGCATGCTCGACGACGTGGCGCGGCTGCTCGCCAAGCACCGCGACCGGGTCCTCGCGGTCCGGCTCGGCGCGACGGACATGTCGGCGGCCTACGGGCTGCGCCGCCCGCCGGACCTGACGATCTACGACATCCGGCCCGTCGCGGGGGTGATCTGCGACGTGGTCAACATCCTCGGCCGCGCCGACGGCACGGGGTACGTCGTGACCGGGCCGGTCTGGGAGTACTTCTCGGCGGGCGAGCGGATGTTCAAGCCGCAGCTCCGCCAGTCGCCGTTCGAGCGGCAGCAGGCCGCGCCGCTGCGGCAGCGGCTGATCACCGCCGATCTGGACGGGCTGATCCGCGAGGTGCACCTGGACAAGGCCAACGGCCTCACCGGCAAGACCGTGATCCATCCCAGCCATGTGGCGGCCGTCCACGCGCTGTCGGTGGTCACGCACGAGGAGTACTGCGACGCCGCCGACATCCTCGGCGTCGCCGGAGGGGGCGCGATGGCCAGCTCGTACGCGAACAAGATGAACGAGGCGAAGCCGCACCGGGCGTGGGCCGAGCGGCTGCTGCTGCGCGCCCAGGTGTTCGGCGTGGCGGCGGAGGGCGTTACCTTCGTGGAGCTGCTGGAAGCGGCGGGCAGCCGGTGATCCGTTCTGGGGACGGCGGCGTGACGTGGCCCGGCACGTGGGTGGCGGAGCGTCTCGGGGTGCGGCTCTCGGACGGCCCAGACGCCGGGATCGCCGGAGTCCGCCTGACGGATCTGGTGGGTTTGGCCGTTCGGCGGAACCCGCGCCGGGCGCACCTGCTGGTCTCGGCGGTCCTCGGAAAGCACGTCCCCACCGACCCTCGCCTGGTGTACGGGGCCGGGCTACTGCTCGGTGACCTCGTGCGCGCGCGCCTGCGCGACGAGAACCCCTCCAGTCGCGGGACCCTTCTTTCGGATGCGCTCGGAAGTGTTCCGGGTGCCGCTGCGGCGCTCCGCGATTCGCTGTGCGAGCCGTCCGCGCCGGTGGACGCTTTCGTGCTCGGCTATGCGGAAACGGCCACCGCGCTAGGGCATTCCGTCGCGGACGCCTTGGGCGGCGCCTACTACCTGCACTCGACCCGCCGTCCCTTGGACGGATTCGCGACCTACGGCGGATTCGAGGAAGAGCACAGCCACGCCACGAGCCACCTCCTCCTCCCAGCCGACCCGGCGGCGCTCGACCGGGACGTTCCCGCCGTCCTCGTGGACGACGAACTGTCCACGGGACGGACGGTCCTCAACACCATCGAGGCCCTGCACGCCGTCCGTCCGAGGCGCCACTACGTCCTCGCGGCCCTGGTCGACCTGCGCGGCGAGGACGACCGGGCCCGGATGCGCGCGCTCGCCGCCCGCCTGGGCGTCCGCATCGACGCCGTCGCGCTCGCCCGAGGCCGCGTGGAACTGCCAGACGGCGTCCTGGAGGCCGGTCAGGCGCTCGTGGAGGACCTGTCCGCCCGTCCTTCTCCCTCGCTCACACCCACGCCCGGACAGGCCGCCACGGGCCGGTTCACCGTCACCCGCGCGGCCCTGGACTGGCCCGCCGGGCTGCCCGACGGCGGACGGCACGGCTTCCTCCCGGCACACCGCGCCAGGCTGGAGAAGGACCTGCCGCGCATGGCCGACGCCCTGGCGGACGCACTCGGCCCGGGAGCCTCCCGCGTGCTGGTCCTCGGCTTCGAGGAGCTGATGTACGCGCCGCTGCGGCTGGCGGAGGCGCTGGCCGACGCCCTGCCCGGCGCCGACGTCCGCTACTCGACGACCACCCGCTCGCCGGTCCTGGCCGTGGACGACCCGGGTTACGCCATCAGGACGCGGCTGGCGTTCCCGTCCCACGACGACCCGTCCGACGGGCCGGGGGAGCGCTACGCCTACAACGTGTCCTCCGCCTTCGACCGGATCGTGTTCGTCGTGGACGACGTAGGCGACACCCCAGAACTGGCCAACGGACTACTGGAACGGCTGCGCGCGCTTGCCCCCGTGCTGCTCGCGACGATCCCGTCCCACAGGAGGGAACCGTGACCCTGCCCACACCCCTGCGCGGACCGGACTTCGGCAGCTACCCGGCGGAAGACGTCACATGGCTGCTCAAGGACCTGTCGGACGTCCAACTGGAGGCGCCCACAGAGGAGCGCGAGGCGGCCATCCAGGCCGGACGGGCCCACTACGCCGAATCGCTGCCCCAGGAGTACCAGCCGGGACCCGAGTACCAGAGGCTGTTCCAGAAGGCGCTGGAGGCGTCCGCGGAACGCGTCGCCTACGCGGCCGGGCTCATGACCGAGATGATCCTCGCCGAGCGCGGCCCCGACGCGACCCTGGTCTCGCTCGCCCGCGCCGGAACCCCGGTCGGCATCCTGGCGCGCCGCTGGGCGCGCTTCGCGCACGGCCTCGACCTGCCGCACTACGCGATCAGCATCGTCCGGGGCAGGGGCATCGACACCGTCGCCCTCCGCTACCTGGCCGAGCACCACGACCCGTCCACGGTGATGTTCGTGGACGGCTGGACCGGCAAGGGCGCGATCGCCCGCGAGCTCGCCGCCGCCCTGGAGGACCACGCGCCGGAGGCCCGCTTCCCGTCCGACCTCGCCGTCCTGGCGGACCCCGGCCGGTGCACGCCCCTCTACGGCACCCGCGACGACTTCCTGATCCCGTCGGCCTGCCTCAACTCGACCGTGTCCGGACTCGTCAGCCGCACCGTCCTCAACCGGGACCTCATCGGCCCCGGCGACTTCCACGGCGCGAAGTTCTACGCGGACCTCGCCGACGACGACGTCTCGAACCACTTCCTCGACACCGTCTGCGCCTACTTCCCCAACGTCGCCGACAGGGTCGAGAAGGACTTCCCGGATCTGCGCTCCGCCGACCGGACGCCCGACTGGTCCGGCTGGGACACCGTCCGCCGCGTGGGTCTCGCGCACGGCGTGGACGACCTCAACCTCGTCAAGCCGGGCGTGGGGGAGACCACCCGTGTGCTCCTGCGCCGCGTCCCTTGGAAAATCCTCGCCCGCCCTGACGCCGCCCCGGACCTCATGCACATCCAGCTCCTCGCAGACGAACGCGACGTGCCCGTCCTGCCGGTGGACGACATCCCGTACGCATGCATGGGCCTGATCCACCCCAAGTTCGGCCAGGGAGCCGTCCAGTGACCGTCCTCGTCTGCTCCGACCTGGACCGCACCCTCATCTACTCACCGAGCTCACTCGCCCTGGACGGCCCCGACGAGGCCATGCCGCGCCTCCTCTGCGTGGAGCTCTACCAGGGCGCGCCCCTGTCGCACCTGACCGAGACGGCCGCGCGGACCCTGGAGGCCCTCGCCGCGGCCTCCACCTTCGTCCCCACGACCACCCGGACACCCGAGCAGTACCGGCGCGTCCACCTACTGGAGAAGCCGCCCTCCTACGCGATCTGCGCCAACGGCGGCCGCATCCTCGTGGACGGGACCGAGGATCCCGACTGGTCCCGCTCCGTCGACACCCAGATGAAGGAAGGCTGCGTCCCACTCCTGGAGGTCCAGGACTACCTCGCTCAGGCGAGCGGAGACTTCGTCCTGAAGAGGCGTACCGCGTCCGACCTGTTCGCGTACACGGTCGTCGACCGCGCCGCCCTCCCCGGCACCTGGGTCGAGGACCTCACCGGCTGGTGCGCCGAACGCGGCTGGCGGACGTCCCTGCAAGGCCGCAAGGTCTACTGCCTGCCCGCGTCCCTCACCAAGGCCGCGGCCGCCGCCGAGGTCGCCCGCCGCACCGGCGCGGCCGCCATGCTCGCCGCCGGCGACTCCCTCCTCGACATCGAGCTCCTCGAAGCCGCCGACGCCGCCGTCCGCCCCGCCCACGGCGAGCTGCACGACACCGGCTGGACGTCCCCCGGCACCGCCGTGACCGCCGCTCGCGGCGTCGCCGCCGGCGAGGAGATCGCCGGCTGGCTGCTGGAACGGGCCACCGCACTGGGATAAATCACGGCGCGGCGACGCTTCCCGTCGAGAATCGACGGCCGCCAAAGGGTCGTCGCGGACGCCTTCTCCGGTCACAATCACGGGTGAACCGTCGACGCACGACCGCGACCGGGAGGTCACTCTGAGCACATGAGCTCCCGTCTCACCGGCGACGAGACCGCGCTGTGGCAGGCCGCGGCCCGGGTGCTCGACGCCAACTGGACCGGAACGGCGACCGCCGCGTCGCCGGGCCTCTACCCCCACCAGTGGAGCTGGGACTCCGCGTTCGTCAGCATGGGCCTGGCCCGCCACCGGCCCGACCGCGCCGAAGCCGAGCTCCTCTGCCTGTTCCGCGGCCAGTGGGCCGACGGGATGCTCCCGCACATCGTCTTCAACACGAGCCTCGCCCGGCACGCCTTCTTCCCCGGCCCCGAGCTCTGGCGCAGCGACCGGCAGCCCGCCGCCCCCCGCGGCGTCCACACCTCCGGCCTCACCCAGCCCCCGCTGCACGCCCTCGCCGCCCTGCGCCTGCACGAATGCGCCCCCGACACCGACGGCAGCCGCGCCTTCCTCGCCCGCCTCTACCCGATGCTCGTCGCCCAGCACCGCTACCTCGCCCGTGCCCGCGACCTCGCCTCAAGCGGCCTCATCGCCATCTGCCATCCCTGGGAGTCCGGCCTCGACAACAGCCCCGCCTGGGACCGCCCCCTCGGCGCCCTCCAGCTCCCGCCCACCGCCTACGCGCCCGGCCACGTCCCCCGCACCCTTCCCACCGGCGAGGACTACGACCGCTACGTCTGGCTCGTCACCCTCATGCGCGAAGCCGGATACGCCCCCGAATACCTCCGCGACGCCCACCCCTTCGCCGTCGAGGACCCCCTCGTCAACGCCACCTACCTCGCCTCGGCGCACGCCCTCGCCGAGATCGCCGAGATCCTCCACGAGGACCCCGCCCCGCACCGCGAGGCCGCCGACCGCGTCCACCACGCCCTGCTCGACCGGCTCTGGGACCGCGACACCGGCTGCTTCCGCGCCCGCGACCTCCGCGACGACCGCCTCCTGCCCGTCGTCACCGCCGCGTCCTTCGGGCCGCTCCTCGACCCGCGGCTCCCCGCGCCGATCGTCCGCAACCTCGTGGACCTGCTGCTGTCCGCCCGCTTCGCCGGAGCCGCCGGCTACCCCGTCCCCACCTGCGACATCCAGGCCCCCGCCTTCGACCGCGGCGGCTACTGGCGCGGACCCACCTGGATCAGCACCAACTGGCTCCTCTGGTACGGCTCCCTCGCCCACGACCTCCCGGTCGTCGCGGACCTCCTCTACGGGTCCACGATGCGGCTCGTCCGCCAGTCCGGCTTCCGCGAGTTCTTCGACCCCTTCGACGGGACGGGCCGCGGCGGCCACGACCACTCCTGGTCCGCCGCCCTCGTCCTCGACCTCCTCGGCGCCCGCCGCGCCCCCCAGGCGGCCTGATCGCCTACCGTGGCACCCATGCGCCTACTCCGCCGGGTGCCCTCCGGCGTCACCCTTGAGCGAGGCGAACGCGCCCTCGCGTCCGCCGCCACCCGCGGCGGCTCCCACGTCGTGGCCACCACCACGGCCCTGCACCTGCCGACCCCCGGCGGCATGGCCCGCATCCCCTGGGAACGCGTCGACCAGGCCTCCTGGAAGGACGGCTGGCTCCACGTCCACGAGACGTCCGGCGGAGCCGAGCACCACGTCCGCCTCACCGACCCCGGGTCCGTCCCCGAGACCGTCCGCGAGCGCGTCACCGCCACCATCGCCGTCAACCACCAGGCCAGGCTGCCCGGCGGCGGCAAGGTCCGCATCGCCGGACGCCGCCCGGCGTCCGGCGGCGACGTGCGCTGGTCCTTCGTCTTCGACGCGGGCCTCGATCCGGACGACCCGGGCCTGCGCGCCCAGGCCGAGCAGCTCCTCGAAGACCTCCGCCGCCAGACCGGCCTCTGACAGGACCGGCCCTCACGATCTCCAAAAATCTACGCTCACCGAAGTAGATTCCCGCGCCCCCATGGGCTATAGTTTCTGTCATCGAAGAGCACAAGGTCCGAGATGAGCGGCAGCTGACGAACTGCCCGCACGGATGGAAGAAGCGGGCCGGACGTGCCGGGGTCAGCGCAGTGGAAGGGACCCCGGCAGCCGGCTCCGCAACCGGGGGCCAACGGGCCGTCGGCGAAGTGAACGCAAGTAACGCAAGTAGGAAGAACACGGAAGGAGGGTCTCGGCACCATCGGGATCGCCCGTCGCAGGCTCCAGTCACGCCGCGCGGGTACCGCAGACCATGGTGGCCTGCGGTCACGCATCCGCGATCCCCGCGCCCACAAGGCAGGCGCGCCCGATGAAACCGGCCCCGACGCCGGAGGAATGGTGTTGTACCTCACGGCCCCGGCGCCGCCCGATGGCGCCGGGGCCCCGATGTTCGCCGACCCGCCGATGACAGCACAGAAGGTCATGTGAGAGCACCCCAGCCGGCCGGAACCGGCACCCACCCCGGAATACCAGCGGACCCCGACACCGGGGCCGACAAACTGGACGACAAACTCGACGACGAGGACTACCCCGCCTACAGCATGGGCCGTGCCGCCGAGATCCTCGGCGTCACCCCGGGGTTCCTGCGCGGCCTGGACGCCGCCAAGCTGTTCGTCCCGCAACGCTCGGCCGGCGGCCACCGCCGCTACTCCCGCTACCAGCTGCGCCTGGCCCAGCGCGCCCGCGACCTGGTCGACCAGGGCACCGCACTGGAAGCGGCCTGCCGCATCATCATCCTGGAAGACCAGCTCGCCGAGGCGCAGCGCATCAACGCCCAGCTCCAGCAGCGCATCGACCAGACCAGCGAGCACAACTGACGGGCCCGCCAGAGGAGCCCGAAACTCCCGCGAACAATGCGACGGCGCCCAGGCGCACGCCTGGGCGCCGAACGACGGGAGGCCCGACATCATGGACGGTCCCGACTTCTGGCTCCGCCTGGAGTACCGCGTCTGCAGTGAACTCGAAGGCTTCGAGGACAGACGCATCCGCTTCCTCTCCTGCGACGGCTTGTCACCCGAGCACATCGACCTGGAGGCACCGGAGCCCTGCATACGCGGACGCGCGTGGATCCACGGCCATCAGGACAGCCGCTGGACCTTCACCCTGTTCATCGGCCAGCCCCGATCCGAAGCGGAGATCGACTGGCCTGCCCTGCTGCCCGCCGAAGACCGGACGGGCTGGCTGACTCCCGACGTGGCAGCCAGAACCCTGACGATGAGCCCACTCGCGAGCCTCCCCGACGGCGATACGCCGCTCGGACGGCAACGCACCTGAGCCGGGAAAGCGCGACGGCGCCCAGGCGTACGCCTGGGCGCCGTCGCGGGGCTCGGCACTAGGTGCCGGTGACCGTCGGCTCGGCCTTGTGCCGTCCCGGCAGCTGCTCGGGCACCCGGTCCTTCGCCGAAGCGGTCAGGCTGCCCGCCTTCTCCTTGGCGACCTCGGCGAACTCACCGCCCTTCGCCTGCAGCGTCCCGGTGACCTCCTGGACCTTCGGGTTCTCCGACACCTGCCGCGACAGCCGCTTCAACTGCTCGTACCGCTCGCGCCCGGCCCGCGTCCCGAGGACGTAGCCGATCGCGGCGCCCGCGATGAACGTGTACTTCATGCCAATCTCCCAGGTCGGGGGCTCAACGTTCCCGCCCCATACCCACGATCGCGCCCTTCATCCACCCCCGCCGATACACGTGCGCGAACAGTCCCGCACATGCGCTAACCTAGACGCGCTGGCAGGGGCCCAGAACCCCGCCGGCCCGCACGATCCCGCGTAGCTCAATCGGCAGAGCAGCCGGCTGTTAACCGGCAGGTTATTGGTTCGAGTCCAATCGCGGGAGCTTCCTTTCGCCAAGAAACTCTCGAATCAGGCACGCTTCCGGTATCGGTGGCGTGCTTGTTCGCTTTGCCGATGTGCCTGGCCGGTGAGAGTGCTGGGACGCCCTGGGTGTCGTCATCATGGACGCGCGGTGTGGTGCGCGACATGGGCGGAGGGCCATGGACGAGGGTTCCGGTGTGCGCCGAGTCGAAGACCGGCCGGGGCATGAACTGAGTCCCGTGGAGTACGAGCGGGCCGTCGCCGAGCTCGTCCGTGCCAGCGAGCAGGAGGTCCTGGACTGGCGGGTCGCCCATCTCGACGAGGTGCCGGGGACCGACGGGACCTATGTCATCGACGTCACCGTGCGGTTCCGGCTGCTCGGGGCGGAGTTCCTCATGCTGTTCGAGTGCAAGCGGCACGCGTCGCCGGTCAAGCGCGAGCATGTGCAGGTGCTGAACGACAAGCTCCGCTCCACGGGTGCGCACAAAGGCGTCCTGGTGGCGACGTCCGGGTTCCAGAGCGGGGCGCTGGAGTACGCGCGCGTCCACGGCATCGCCTGCGTCCGGCTCGTTGACGACTCCTGGACGTACGAGACGCGTGACGGTGACCGGGTCGACGGGGTGCGTCCCCAGTACTCGGCGTATCTGAGCCGCCTCACGAAGGCGGGCGCAGTGAACGTTCTGCTGAGCGAGCGGCCTGATCGGCTCAGCAGTTTCCTTTTCGGCCTCGTCTAGATCCCTGCGTGGATCTGGCCCGCCCACAGGGTCGGGGCGTCGAGGTAGGTGGCGCGGAGGCGATGCAGGGCGTGGTGGAGGGCGTGGGCCGCGCGGGCGGCGTCCGGGGGTCGTGTGCCCTCGCCGGTCAGTTCGGTGTAGATCTCTTCGGCCGCCTGGGTGGCGACCCGGTCGTTGATCGGCCACAGGGTGCCGATCGTGGCGCGGAAGCCGGCGAGCTGGAACGCGGCGGTGATGTGGACGGCCTCGTCGACGAGGCGGGGGTGCGTGTCGGACGTGCCGCACGCGGACAGGTAGGCGAGGTCGGCGCCGGCCAGGTCGAGCCGGGAGATCTCCGCGACCGTCAGGGGGCTCGCCGAGTGGTCGTGGAGAAGGAGCCGGCCCGCGTCCGGGGCGTCCCAGCCGGACGTGGCGTGGCAGGCGAAGTGGGCCACGGAGTGCCGGGGGAGCGCGGACAGGACGGCCTGGCGGGTCGCGTGCCGCGACCGGAGGATCGTCGGTTCCGTGAGCAGGCGGCTCACCCGGTGCGCCTCGTCGTCCGCGCCCGGGAGCGGTGGTGCGTCCGGCGTCTCCGGCATGGCGACGATGAGCGCGGGCCGGGCCTCCGGGGAGGACGGCGCCGGGTTCCGCCGGGCGTAGGCCAGCGCGCGGATCGTGGGGGTATAGGACGAGACGACCCGGTCCATAACGGTGCGAGGTGGAGTGTCGGTGAGGAGGTCGTGGTGGTGGCCGGCCGCGTGCAGGGGCAGGTACGCCATGACGCCGACCGAGCACCACCAGATTCGCGGCCAGCCGTCCTCGGGCGCGGCGGTGTGCCCGAGGGCGGTGAGGATCGGCGCGGCCGTGGTGTCCCACAGCCAGCCGAGGACGTCGTGCAGTTCGGCCTCGGCGCGCCTGCGGCCGGACGCGTCCGGTGCGGTGACGGCGGCGCGGCGGGCGGCGAGGAACCGGTCGCCCTGCTCGTAGGCGGCCTGCTCGGTGAGGGCGGGGAGGGGGACGTGCCTGACCGGCCGTGCGGTGTCGCCGGTCACGATCAGGGCGTCGCAGCGGTCCCGGTCGGTGGTCACCAGGACGATCGGCCCGGCGTCCGCCTGGCGCCGCAGCTCGTCGATGGACGGCGGGGCGAGGAATCCCGCGAGGCCCGGCCGGGCGTGGACGCGGTCGAGCAGCCCGTCCCAGGCGGCCGCCGCCGCGCGGCGCCGGTCGGCGATCGTGCGATCGCCCTCACTGCCGGGGGTCGGCGTGGGATCGAGGCGGGCCAGGTCGTCGCGGAGCCGGACGAACTCGTCGACGAGGTCGGGGGCATGAGCGCGCAGCCGATCTACTTCGGTGCGAGAGTCCATGTCCTCTCTGAGGAGCAGGCCGCGGGACTGTTCGAGCAGTTCCACGGCCCGCTGGGGCCGGCCGGCGGCGAGAGCGGTGGCGGCCACCTGCCCGGCGATCCCGGCCTCCTCGCCGAGCTGGTGCTCGCGGTCGGCGCGCCGCAGGTCCCGGGGAGCGACCAGCGGCAGCAGGCTTACCACCGTCTCGATCGCGCCGAGCGCGGCCTCCGGCGGGCAGATCCTGGCGAGGGACCGCTCGGCGCTGATCCGGTCCTCGACGGTGGCGGCAGGGTGGGCCGTCGCCCGCTTCAGGACGGCTTGGGCCTCGTCCCGGGCTGACTCATCCCCGGTGTGGCGGTGGAGGAGGACGAGCGCCGAGCCCAGTACGCACAGGTAACCGGGGAGCTCGGACCAGTTGTCGTGGCTGGCGGCGACGGCGGCGCGTCCGGCGGCGACGGCCTCACGGAGGGTGGCCGGGTCTCCGGTGTGGCGGAATTGCAGCGTGAGCCCGACGGCGAGGTTGTTGAGGTTGCGAGGTCGGAAAGCGTGACCCTCGGGGGTGGCGGCCACGGCGGCGCGGGACAGGTCGGCCGCCTCGGCCCAGTGGCGGGGATCCTCCGTGCGTCCGGCCAGCGCGTACAGGGAGTTCGCCAGGCTCGACAGGTACCGCGCGCGGTCCGGGTGGTCGTCGTTGATCAGCTCCAGCGCCGCCGCCCCGGCTTGGACGGCTCCGGACAGCGCCTGCGGATCCCCCGTCCGGTCGGCGAGGGTCCGCAGGGTGTTGCCGAGATTGAGCAGCCGACCCGCCCGCGCCGGGTGGTCGTCCGGTGTGGCCGCCAGGGAGGCCCGGTGCGCGTCCACCGCCTCGCTGAGGACGGCGAGATCACCGGTCCGCTCGAACGACGTGCGCAGGGACACGCCCAGATTCGCCAGGCACATGCCCCGATGCGGATGCTCCTGGGGGAAGGCGGCCAAGGCCCGGTGCCCGGTGTCGATGGCCTCGCGCAGCACATCCGGATCACCCGTGCGCTCGAACAGGGCCTGCAAGATCCCGCCGAGGCCGGTCAGGCGGCCGGGCAGTTCCGGGTCGCCGGACGGGGTGGTCCGCACCGAGGCCCGGAAGGCGGTGACCGCCTCGTCCAGCGTCTCCGCCTCGCCGGTCGACTCGTACAGCTTGCGCGCCATGCCGCCGAGTTCGTTCAGATGGTCGGCTCGCGTTGCGGCGTCGGCCGTGTCGCCGACGAGGGCCCGCCGGACGTCGACCGCCTCCCGCAGTGCCTCAATGTCCCCGATGTGGTTGGACAGCGTGAAGAGGGCGGTCGAGAGGAAGGCGCGGCGGGACGGATCGACGCGGGCGCCCTCGCGGAGGACGGCGACCATCTCCCGGAGCGCGTCCACCTCGCCGAAGTCGTCGTACCAGCTCGCCAGGGCGCTGAGCAGGTTGGACATGCACAGGTCCCATTTCGGGTGATCGGACGGGACCAGAGCCAGCGCCGACCGGAACTGCTCAAGCGCCCCTTGGAGGGCTTCGAGGTCACCGGCCCGCTCGTACCACTCCATGAACACGACACCGTGGTCGGTGAGGTCGGCCGGATCGGAATCTGCAAGGGTTTCCCGATCGGTATGGTCAGGATGCGGCCCGTCCTCCCCTCCCAGGACCAGATCCTCGGGGATGAGGAGGTCGTCCTCCGGTGGCATGGCGGAGACCCCCTGCTGCGTGTAGTACTCGTGCAGCGGCTCGGGGACGGAGGAGGGGTCCGCGGCGAACACCGAGCGGAATGCGATGACGGCGCATTCCAGGTCCTCCTCGACCTCCTCCACCGGCAGCGCCAGGACCCGGAGCCAGCACAGCCAGCCGATCTCGTGGCACGCCTCGGCGTCGGGGCCGGACCCGTTCGCGGAGAGGAACGCCACGAGAGCGCTCACCTCTAGCGTGGCGTCCGGATCGAGCACCGGCGCCGGGTCACCGGTCTCGCGAGCACGGGCGACCCGCGCCCGGATGGCGGCCAGGAGTTCGTTCCGCATCCGTGCCTTCCCGCTGGAGCGCCCGCGCGTCCCGCCGACCTTATCCGGCATCGGACAGGTGGGGCGGGATGTTCGGAAGGCGTTGTTCGAGCTGCTGGGACGGGTAGTGGGCGGGTATGGGGGACGCAGGTGGAGAGGCCGGGCACGGGGGTGATCACATCCCTGTGGACGCCCCGGCCGCCGAGCGCGACGCTGCACTGGCCGCGCCGGTCAACGGCCTGGCGGACGCGGCGATGGCGCTGGACGAGTTCACCATGGCCGGCGCCGTGGAGTCGGCCCTCCGCGCGGAGGGCGTCGCGGCGGCCTGGGACACGGTGCTGGTGCCGGTGCTCGTCGGGATCGGGCGCAAGCACGAGGCGACCGGCAGGTACGTGGAGGTGGAGCATCTGCTGTCGGCGGTGGTGTCGCGCTGCCTGGTCGCGGTGACGCCGCCCGCGGTCGCCTTCCCGGGCGGGCACGGCCGCAGCCCCGTGGTGCTGGCGTGCGCTCCGGACGAGCAGCACAGCCTGCCGCTTCTCGCGCTGGCCGCCGCGCTGGCCGAGGCGGGCGTCCCGAGGCTGATGCTGGGGGCGCGTGTGCCGGCGTCCGCCCTGGCGTCCGCGATCGACCGGGTTGAGGCGCACGCGGTGTTCGTCTGGTCGCAGCTTCCCGAGACCGGCGACCCGTCCTGGCTCAACGATCTGCCGTCCACGCGTCCTCCACTACGGGTCGTGGTCGGCGGGCCCGGGTGGGACGGAGAACGGCTTCCGCCCGCGGTGTCCCTCGTGACGTCCGTGTCCACCGCGCTGGACGCCCTGTGCGGGGCCTACCGCTGAACGCCGTCAGCGCGCGGTCCGTGCCGGTTCCGGCGGCTGCTCGGCGCCGGCCAGTGCCGGTTCCGGACGGCCCAGGGCGCGGAAGCGCAGGGCGATCTGCATCTCGAACCGCCAGTCGGGATCGTGGAGGCGTTCCCCGAAGCGATCTTCGAGCTGCCGCATCCGGTAGCGGGCCGTCTGCGGGTGGATGTTGAGCCGCGCGGCCACCTCGCGCAGGGCCGATCCGCTGTCCAGCCAGGTCAGCAGTGTTTCCGAGAGCCGGGTACGGCGTTCCGGCGGGCAGTCGGAGAACGCCGCCAGCGCCCGCCGGACGAGGATCCGGAGGCACTCCTCGTCGCCGAGCATGGTGAGCGACGGCAGATGCTCGTCGCAGCGCACATGCCCTTCGGCGCCCGGCAGCACGCCCCGGAGCATCAGCGCCAGGCCCCGCCGGGCGAGCCGGAGGGACAGCGCCGCCTCCTCCAGCGGCACGACCGGCCCGATGGCGTAGGCGACGCCGTTGAGCCCCCGGCGCAGCATCTCGTACCGTCCCGCCGCGTCCGGCGCGGGGACGAGCAGGCAGGGGTCGGGGCGTTCGAGATCGGTCAGGACGTCGGCGTCGAGCGCCGGCGAGAGCCGCCCGCCCGCGGTGAAGACGTCGTCCACGGCGACGCAGGCGACGCTGCCGGGCAGCCGCCACCTCGCCTCGCGCGCGAGGTCGGCGACCGGCCGCGGGCTGAAGCCGAGCTCGGACAGGAGCGCTCCAAGGAGCCGCTTCCGGTTCTCTCCGAGCGTCGCCGCGGCGTCCTCGTAGAGCCGCTCGAACAGGTCCACGGCCTGCGCCGAGACGAGCTCCATGCACGCGAAGGTCCGCTCGGCGAGGACCGACACCTCGTCCGGCGTGAAGCCCGCGCGGTTGCCCGCCGCGGCGAAGTGCCGCCAGGCGACGCGGGCGCCGATCTGCGAGAGCGCCAGCAACGTGTTGAGGTCGCATCCGTTGAGGAACGCGTCCCGGATGAACGAGCCGTACCTCTCGGCGTCGTCGTCCAGGACGGGAGCGCCCGCCGCGACCCTGTCGACGAACCTGCGCACCATCTCCTCGATGCCCCGCCTGGCCTGGGATCCGGCGTCGAGGCGGAACAGGGCATCGGCCTTGGGCACGTGCGCCCGCATCTCCTCGATGAGCTCGTCCACGAGTACCGGCAGTCCGGCCCGTACGATGTCCGCGATCGCGGTGGCCGCCGGGGCGCGGTCCGGCAGGACGGTCGGCGCGTGCCGTTGGGGTGGCGCGTGTGCGGGCACGGATCCTCCTTCGTGCGGGAGCACACCGGTGGACGCGGCCGGGCCACGCGACGCCCGGCTCACCGGTGGGAGCGTGCTCGGAGTCGCAGGTGTCGAGGGGCCACGGCGAGCCGCGGGTCGTGCATCGCGCGCATCGACCTCACCTCGCTCGTCGGGACCGGCTCCGGCAAGTATGGATCGCCGCCGAGGGAATGTAAATCGACATCTTAAAAACCGCAAATGGCGTTATCAGCTACGAGAGGATTGATCTCTCAACTGAATGTGAGATTCTCAAACGCGGCGTCGCGACCTGGGGCCGCGGCGGGCGCCGAGGTCATGGCGCGTTGCCGATCACCGTGGACGGGCGCTGCCGGGCGTGGGGATCGCGACGGCGGTGTACGGCGTGTCCGGGGTCGCCGGGGTGTCGAAGCGGGCGTTGGGGAGGTACAGCCGGGACCCGAAAGCGGCCACGGTCGCCGGGACGTCGAACCGCGGGTCGCCCACCCGCCGCACGACGCGGCCCTCGGTTCCCGCCGCGTTCAGCCGCAGGACCGTCACGACGTTGAGCCGGTTCTGCACCGCGTACATCGTCCGCCCGCGCAGCAGGAGACCGTCGCCTTCCACCAGCGACTCGCCGTGCAGGTCCACCCGCCGCGTCCGGCCGGACGGCTCGACGCGGAACAGCCCGCCGGTATTGGACTGCACCACGAGCAGGGCCCGGCCGTCCGGAGTGGGCGTGATGCCGTTGGCGTTGAAGCCGGTGCCGTACCTCAGGTCCCCGGTCAGCGGGATCCGCACCGGACGGGCGGGCAGCCGCCCGCCGCGCAACGGCAGCTTGTAGAGGACCGCGTTGGTGGAGTCGGTGATCCACGCCGCGCCTTTCGTGATGACGACGTCGTTGACGAAGGACGGGCCGGCCGCCAGCCGGTAGGAGGCCAGGATCCGCCCGGTGCGGACGTCGAGGACGCGCGCGTCGCCCCCCGTGCCTCCCGCCACGAACAGCCGGCCGTACGGGTCGATCTTCATTCCCAGGGACGGCGTGCCCGGTCCGCGGCTGAAGACCGCGCCGCGTCCGGTGCGCAGGTCGACGCGGTACACGGAGCCGTCGGCCATCGAGCCGATGTAGGCGAACGGGCCGGCGCCGATGGCGATGCCCTCGGGCTGGAAGCCGTCGGGGAGGGCCAGCGTCGTCGGGGGAGTCCCGGCCCGCTGGTCCGATGCCGCCGCGGGGCCGGCGGTGGCGATGGTCATCGTGAGCGCGGGAACGATCGCACCGAGGATCGTGATCGGGAGCTTCATGTGCCGCTCTTTCCGTCGTATGAGGTCAACGCCGGCAGTCTGGCCCGGGAACGATCAATGAGTCCAACACATGTCCGTCATCTCATCGATCTCGGATCACGATTGATCCGTCCACGCGGAAGCGGAGCCGCGGAAGCGCCGGTCGCATGATGCGCGAAAACGTCACTGATGACGACGGGGAAAGCGTTATCGCGTCCGTTCCGCGTGAATTGAAGTGTGAAGTCTTGGCCGAAATCTGCCAGATACCGAGCGCTTATGGACGCCGAAACCGTGAGAGGCTGAGGTGATGACGAGCGGATCGGGGGAGGATGCCGGAAATGGGACCTACTAGATGGGCGCTGCCCGTGGTCGTGGGCACCGTGATCCTTTTCGGCTCGGTCTCCTGTAAGGACTCCGGGAATTCGGATGGTCCGGGCGGATCGGGTGGCGCCACGAACTCGGCGCCGGGCCGCGGCCCGGACAACGTCAACCCGACACCGGTGCAGCCGACCGCGACACGGCCACCGGACGATTCCGGTGATTCCGGCACCGATGACCCCGGCGGTTCGAGTCCCTGAGCCGGGTGCCGCCGAACCCGTCCGCCGCCGAAGACACGGACGACTCCCCGGAACGCCGCCCGGCCGGGTGGGCGGCCGGCCTCCAGGCCCTCGGCCAGGTCCTCGCGCAGACGACGCTGATCGTCGCGGTGCTGTACTACTTCGGCTGGGCGCGCAGTTACGCGCTGTACCCCTATTTCGGGATCGAGCCGTCGATGCTGCGGTTCTCGGTCGCCGACTACGTGCTGCGCAGCGTCACCGTGACCGTCCAGCCGCTGGTCATCGCCGCCCTCGCGGTCCTGGGGCTGCCGCTGGCGCACCGCCTGCTGAAGAGGGCGGTCGCGCGGCAGGTCTCCGGCGGCCACCGGCTCCTCCTGCGCGCCGTCGTCATCGGCTGCGCCGGCGTCGGAATCACGCTCTGCGTGGCCGGGCTCCTCGGTTTCTACAATGTCATCGTCTACAGCACCCGGCAGCCGATCGTTCCCATTCTCATCGGTGCCGGAGTGGTGCTGGTGGTGTACGCGATCTCCTGGCGAGGAGCCACCCCGGAAATTCCCGCTCCCGCGGCAATCGAGGGCCTTCAGGCGGCCGTTCTGGTCGTCCTCGCCGCGGTATTGATCCTCTGGGCCGTCGGGGTCTACGCGAACCTCGACGGGACGGAATCGGCTCGGACGATCGAACGCCGCCTTGCCGAGCGTCCACCCGTCACCGTCTACAGCAAGACGGATCTGAGCCTGTCGGCGCCGGGAACGGGTCTCAAGGCCGAACGACTCCGCGTGACCCGGGGAGAGTACGTCTACCGCTACACCGGGCTGCGGCTCCTCACTTATTCAAATGGCAGATACATCCTCCTGCCCGAGCACTGGGCCCATGCGCGAGACCCTGCTTTCGTCCTCGACGAGCGCGACGGCCTGAGATTCGAGATCCGCCACGCCTGAGCGCCCCCGGCCGACCTTCACTGCACGGTGCGAGCGAGGATGCCGAGGGTCGCGCGCAACGCGGTCTGGGGGATGACCGGGAAGGTCAGGGCGCTGCGGTACCGCTCGCCGGTCCGGCTCCAGTCGCAGTACGACGTGACCCGCGTCCCCGTCTCCGTGGGTTCGAGCAGGTAGCCGTAGCGGTGGTCGATTCCCTCGGCGACCGTCCACTCGATGTGCGCGTCGCGCTCGAACCGCGTGATCGTCACGGTGACGTCGTACTTCCCGAGATCGATGTCACCCAGCGCCTCCCGGTCCATATGGACGACGAACGTGTCGCCGACACCCTTGACGGGATCCCCTTCCGCCGATTGCAGCATTCCGGAGCTGTCGATCGCCACGTGCCCGTGCGGATCGCACAGCAGGTCGAACACCTTCTCCGGTGGCGCTTCGATCTCGCGCTGGGCCTCGACCCGGTCCTCCGCCATGATCTCCCCTTGTATCGAGGGTCATTCTCGCTGACTGAGAATATCAATCTCGGCGGAGGCCGCCGGGACGGGGGTCGGCTCGCTCGTCGCGTCAGGTGAGGGACTTGAGGTGGGCAGGGGTGAAGAGGGTCGGCGACTCGCCGTTCAGGATCTTCGTGGGCCAGGCGGGGTCGCCCAGGAGGGCGCGGCCGAGGGCGACCAGGTCGAAGTCGCCGCGCTCCATCAGGTCGAGGAGCGGGTCGATGTTCGTCGCGTGAGCCGCCTCGCCCTGGAAGGACGCGATGAACTCGATGTCGAGGCCGACCGAGCCGACGCTGATGGACGGCTTGCCCGTCAGCTTCTTCGCCCAGCCAGCGAGGTTGAGGTCGGAGCCCTCGAACTCGGGGAGCCAGTAGCGGCGCGTGGAGCAGTGGAAGGCGTCGGCGCCCGCGTCGACCAGGCGGCCGAGGAGGGCGCCGAGCTCTTCGGGGGTCTCCGCGATCTTCGCGTCGAAGGCGCCCGCCTTCCACTGGGACGTCCGGAAGATGATCGGGAAGTCGGGGCCGACGGCCGCGCGGCACGCGGCGACGATGTCGGCGGCGAAGCGGACGCGGTCGCCGTAGGCGTCGGTGCGGCGGTTCGTGCGGGACCAGAGGAACTGGTCGATGAGGTAGCCGTGCGCGCCGTGCAACTCGATGCCGTCGAAACCGCGGGCCTTGGCCGCCGCGGCGGCGTCCGCGAAGGCCCGGATCACGTCGTCGATGTCGGCGAGGGTCATGGCCGTGCCCTCGTCCGAGCCCGTGATGGGGACGCCGGACGGGCCGACCCGGGGAGCGTCCGGCACCGGAGGCGCGCCCGCCTCGCGCGCCATGCCGACATGCCAGAGCTGCGGGACGATCGCGCCGCCCTCGCGGTGGACCGCGGCGGCCACGTCCGCCCAGCCGGTGAGGGCGTCCTCGCCGTAGAAGCGCGGCACGCGGGCGCTGGTGCCGGCCGAGTCGTGGCCCACGTAGGTGCCCTCGGTGATGATCAGTCCGACCCCGCCCGCGGCGCGGCGCGCGTAGTACGCCGCCACGTCCTCGCCCGGGACGCCGCCGGGGGAGTGCTCGCGGGTCATCGGCGCCATGGCGATGCGGTTCCGCACCGTGAGGCGTCCGAGGGAGAAGGGAGTGCCGAGGACCTCGGTCACGCGGGCGTCGGTCATGGTGATCCTTAAATATTGAGAAGGTCAAGTATCGGTCAGCATAGGGCCGATGGTTGAGAACCTCAAATGTTGTGGAGATCAAGGTAGGGTGGTGCCGTGAGCGACGATTCCGTGGTGGCCGAGCTGACCGAGCTGGTCATGCGGGTGGCGAGACGCCTCCAGTTCGACTTCCACGCCGCGGCCGCGGAGCTGGACCTGCCGCCCGCGCAGGCGCTCGCCCTCTCCGAACTGGGCGAATCCGCGCCGATGCGAGAGCTGGCCGTCCGGCTCGGATGCGACGCGTCCAACGTGACCGGCATCGTGGACGGCCTGGAGCGGCGCGGCCTGGTGACCCGGCGGCCCGACCCGTCCGACCGGCGCGTCAAGCACCTCGTCCTCACCGAGGAGGGCGAACGGAAGCGCGAGACCCTGCGCTCCCGCAGCCACGCCAAGGCCGCCGAGCTCTTCGAGCTTCCCCACGGCGACGACGTCCGCCTCCGCGACCTCCTGGCCCAGGTAAAGACCTGCCGCTGACTAGCAGACCGCCTCCGCTGCGACCTCTGCCCACACGACCTTGCCCCCTTCGAGCAGAGGCCGCGTCCCCCACCGCCGCGCGAGCCGATCGACGGCGAAGAGCCCCCGCCCGCACTCGCTCACCAGATCCGGAACATGCAACTCAGGCAGCCCGTTCCCCCGATCCCAAACCTCGACCACGGGTACACCACCGTCCCGAAGGAAGACGCGAACGATGATCGCCTCTTCGGTGCCCGCGTGCCTGCAGGCGTTGCTGACGAACTCGGTGACGACCGTCCGCGCGACGTAACTGTCCAGCCCCCACCGCCCAAAGGCGCGCCCCACCAACTCCCGCGCCGCCCTCGCGGCCTCCGGCACAGGCAAAGCAATGAGCGTGTCGATCGCTTCGGTGTTGACGTTCACGTTCAGGGCTCCAATCTCTCGATTCGAGCCCATGTACGCACGGGAAAGCGTAGCGTAATCGAACAATCACCGAGTGCAGTTAGTCTGGTTCCGGCTGCTTGCGTTCGGTTCCCCCTGCTCCCGTGAGGAGACCTTCATGGCCGCAAGGAAGCCGTCCGCGGAGCTTCGCGTGTTCGGGGCCGAGGTGACCCGGCACCGCGAGGCGGCGGGTATCAGCCGCACCGAGCTCGCGGAACGCGTGCACGTCACACGCTCGTACGTGGGGCAGGTCGAAGCGGGTACGACCCGATGTCGGCGTGAGTTCGCCGAGAGGCTGGACAGCGCCCTCGGCACTGGTACGGCGCTCGCGGACGCCTGGGACGACCTGCTCCGAGCGACCGGTTACCCGAAGTGGTTCCGCGACTTCCCGAAGGCGGAGTTCACTGCCGCCATCCTGCGCTCGTACCAGAGCATGCTCATCGACGGTCTGCTGCAGACGGAGGCTTACGCGCGGACGTTGCTTCGCGACGACGCGGCGGTGGAGAGCCGTATGCGGCGGCAGGCCGTCCTGGAGCGGGAACCACCGCCCATCCTGTACGTCGTCCTGGACGAGCCGGTGCTCTACCGGCAGGTCGGTAGCCGGGAGGTCATGCGTGAGCAGTTCGAGCATCTTCTCAAGGTGTCCGAGCGCGATGACGTGTACCTCCAGATCGCCCCGACGGCTTACTACCGTGGCGTGCAGGGAGGGTTTACGATCGCCACGCAGCCCGACGGTGAGGAGATCGCCTATCTCGCCAACGTCACGCGTGGGGACACATCGAGTGAGGCCGGCGACGTCGTCTTCCTCACTGGCCTCTTCGCGATGTTGCAGGCACGGGCGCACTCCGTGGACGCCTCGCGGGCCTTGATCGAGAGGACGATGAGCGAGAGATGGCTGTGAGCCAGGTGACCTGGCGGAAGTCGCGGGTCAGCGACGATCAGGGCGGTCATTGCGTAGAGGTCGGTGCGCTGCCGGGCGGAATCGGTGTTCGGGACTCCAAGGATCCTCGGGGGCCTGTGATCGTGCTGGCGCCGGGGGCGTTTGCGGCGTTGGTGGCTCGGCTTAGGCGGTAGGGCTTTGCCTGGATGTCGGTGGTGTGCGGCAGGGTGCGCGGGTGGGCATTCATGTGGCCGGTCGGCGGCGGGCTCGTACGGCGGTTGAGGCCCGGGTCAGGCTGGTCTGGGATCGGTCGGGAAGAGGAGGCGGTCGGAGGCCGGCAGCCACTGGTTCCGGGCGGCGGAGCAGCGCTGGTAGTGGTCTTTGACGTGGGCGACGAGCAGTGGCAGCGACGGGTGCCGGTTCGCCTCGTGCCACATCAGGGACCAGGGATAGACCGGCGTGGGGTCGGTGATGGAGATCTGGACGACGTCCCGGTACCCGGGGTACTGCGACGTGTTGCCGAACGTGATGAGGTCCGGTGAGGCCGCCACCTTCTCCATGATGTGGTCACGGCCGAAGACCGGCCCGGAGGTGTCGATCCGGACGTCGAACTCGGCGCTGAGGTGGCGGTAGTAGTCCGCCCATTCGCTGTCATCGGCGTTGCCGGGCATCCACGCCGTCAGGCCCGCGAGTTCTCTCATCGGCACGTGCTCGCGTCCGGCCAGCCGGTGCCGGCGGCCGACCAGGGCGGGGATCGGCTCCAGGAAGGCCGGGACACGCTCGATCCCTGCGGGAGGGTGCCCGGTGGCGCGGCCGAACGCGGCGTCCACCGAGCCGTCGGCGAGCGCGGTCCAGCGTGAGACGGTGCCGCGGGAGACGACGATGTCGATCTCGACGTCGCCCGCCTCATAGAAGTCCCGGACCATGTCGACGGGCGCCCCGGCGCGGCTGAGCACGTCGATGCGCAGGGCGCGGCGGCGGGCGCGGAACATCGCGGTGGCCTGGTCGGCGAGCCCGATCAGTGCCCGGGCCTGCGGCAGGAAGGCCGCGCCGTCCTCGGTCGGTCTGGCGCCGGCGCGGGAGCGGGTCAGCAGCGGGACGCCCAGGTCCGCTTCCAGCCTGGCGATCCGCTTGGACACGGCCTGCTGGGTCATGTCCAGGCGGTCGGCGGCATGGGTGAACTGGCCGGCGTCGACGACGGCGAGGAAGGCTCGAACGGCACCGAGGTCCAGCTCCATCCACAACTCCTGGTTGTCATCGTCGGGCGTGTCGGTTGTTGGACCTCGTCTTAGGAGTTCCGGTCTGATGAGCGGTGCCCGGAGTCCGCACAAGCCCGAGGAGTATAAGTGGGCCCATCGAGAAGCCACGGTCGTGGCCAGGTGCCGGTGTTCGTGCCCGCGCGGGAGCCGGAGATCCCGTTGAGCGGCGGCCGGATCACCGAAGGAGTCGTCCGTCTCGGCGACACGGTGCGGCGGCCGGTCGGGCCGCACTCAGCGTTCGTGCACCGGCTGCTCCGGCATCTGGAAGCGGTCGGCTGCGACGCCGCACCCAGGCTGCTGGGAACCGACGGCAAGGGCCGTGAGGTCCTCACCTTCCAGCACGGTGAGACCACGACCGACTTCCGGGCCCGTGCCTGGACGCCCGCTCAAATCACCGCCGCGGCGCGCCTGCTGCGGAAGCTGCACGACGCGACCGCCGGGTCGCCGATCGCGGGCGGCGAGGAGACGGTGTGCCACAACGACTTCTCGCCGCTGAACGTCACCTTCGTCGACGGCCTTCCCGCCCTGGCCTTCGACTTCGACCAGGCCGCCCCCGGCCCCCGCGCACGCGACCTCGCCTACGCCGCCTGGCTGTGGCTGCTCGGCGCGGAGATCGCCGCCCCTCTCCATCACCAACTGTCCCTGGTGCGCACCTTTCTCGACGCCTACGGGTTCGACGACGACCACCGTCGCGACTTCGGCCGGCGCATCGTCGCCCGGGTCGAAGCCGAACTCGCCATGCACGAACGCGCCGGACGCATCACCGCCCCCGGATCCTGGCTGCACCAGGAGATCGCCTGGCTGAAGGAGCACGCCGACGCCATCGCTCGCGGCGTGCGAAGCAGCGGCTGAGACGACGACCAGGTGACGCAGACCGTGGGTGGGGACGAGTCCGCCGAGCGGTCGGCCCGGGGCCGGGTGAGGGTCCCGGGCCTCACCGTCACTCTTCGGTTGCGGGGCTGCCGCCGGCCACGACCTCCGCGAGGAGGTCCTCCTCGGTGGCGCCGCGGCGCCAGTAGCCGGTGAAGGTGACGGAGCGGCGGTCGATGCCGCGGTCGTTCACCAGGTGGCGGCGGAGCGCCTTCACGGTGCTGGACTCGCCGGCGATCCACGCGTACACGGCGTCCGGCAGCGACGTCTCGCGGATCGCGGGGAGGAGGCCGCCCAAGGGGACCCACGTGATCTCGGCGTCGGCGTCGGTGGGGAGGGGGCGGCGGTCGCCGTCCTCCGGGATCTCGATCCACACCTGCGCCCGGGTGCCGGCGGGCAGCCAGGCGAGGTTGCCGGCGATGGCGGGGAGCGCGGTCAGGTCGCCGGCGATGAGCACCGGGGCGCCGGACGGCGGGCGGAAGTCGTAGCCGCCGTTGTCGGGACCGGTGGGGCCGAGCACGACGACGCGGTCGCCCGGGCGGGCGGACGAGGCCCAGCGGGAGGCCGGGCCGGCCGAGCCGTCCAGGTGCAGGACGAAGTCGACGTCCAGCTCGCCGGGGCGCTGGTCGCAGACGGTGTAGGAGCGCATGATGCCGCGCTCGGCGGGATCCATCGCGCGCCAGTCGGCGAACCAGGTGTCGGGTGACCAGACCTCCGGCATGACGGGGGCGTCCTGGTGCGGGTGGGGGAGGAACAGCTTGAAGCGCTGGTCGCGTCCGCCGGTGACGAACGCGTCCAACCCGGTCGCCCCGGCGTCCAGGGCGGCTCCGCCGAAGGTGACGCGGGCCATGGACGGGCCGATGCGCTCGGCTCGCAGCACGTGGAGTTCGAAGAAGCCGTACGGGTGGGACGGGTTCGTCAACGCGGGCACCTTTCGCTCAGCCGGTCTTCTTGGCGGACTTGATGGACGCGGCGAGGGCCTCGATGTAAGGCGCGCAGCCCTCGTAGGAGAAGCGGGGCTCGGGCTGCCACGGGATGACCTGGTTCGCCTTGACGGCGGGGAGGTCCTTCCAGGACGGCTTGGAGCCGAGGTCCTTCGGCTGGAGCGCCTGGGTGCGGCTGTCGAGCATGATGACGTCGGCCTTGTAGCGGTCGGCGTTCTCCCAGCTCAGGGGCTCGAAGTAGCCGTCCTTGTCGAGCTTCTGCGGCAGGATCAGGTCGACGCCGAGTTCCTTGAAGAAGATGAGGTCGGTGTTCTTGTTCGGGCTGGAGGCGTAGAACAGGTCGGGGCTCGCGGACGCGGCGAGGACCTTGAGGCCCGGGTTGGCCTTCGCGGCGGCGCGGAGGCTTTCGACGGCCTTGTCGAAGCGCGCTTTCGCGGCGGTCACCTTCGCCGACTTGAGGTCGGCGCCGAGCGCGGCGGCGAGGGCGGCGGTCCGCTCGATGGGCTTGGTGAGGGTCACGGAGCCGGTGGAGATCGCGACGCTCGGCGCGAGCGCGAAGATCTTGTCCTTGCTCTCCGCCGGGACGTAGAAGAGGTCGTTCGGGACGAACATGTTGTCGACGAGCAGCTCGGGGCGGAGCGCCGCGTACTTCTCGATGTTGAACTCGCCGTAGGCGTTGCCGATGATCGTGAGGCGGTCCACGGGGAGGTTGCCGGCCTGCGGGTCGGGCTTGCCGTCCTTGAGCTTCGTCGGCCCGTACACGCCGACGATCTGCTTGTCCACGCCGAAGTCGTAGAGGGCCGCGACGGCGCCGACGTAGCCGACGACGCGCTGCGGGCGCGACTTGAGGTCGACCTTCGTGCCGCGGTCGTCGGTGAACGTCCAGGCGCCGCCGCTGGGGGAGGCCGTGCCGCTCCCGCCGTCGTCGCCGCCGCAGGCGCTGATCAGTGCCCCGAGGGCGACGGCGCCGCCCGCGCCCAGGAGGCCGCGGCGGGTGAGGTGACGAGCACCGGTGTTCGACATTTCGGTTGATACTCCTGCTTGTGCAACGGTGTCCGGTATTCCGGCTTGATGGGCGCTTAGGTTAACCTAACCTAAGCCTTTGTCCAGTGATCGGGAAGAGCGGCGGTCCCGGTCGGTCCCCCGGAGCGCGTCCGTGTCGTTGACGAAGTCCCCGCCGTCCGCGGTGGCCGATCCGCGGCCGTCCGGCCCGCCGGGGGCCGGGCTCTCCGCCCGCGCCGCCGGCCTGCTCGCGGCGCTGCTGCTGCTGGCCGCCGTCGTGGTGCTGAGCCTGGCGGTCGGCGCGAAGCCGCTGTCGGCGGGCGAGGCGTGGCGCGGTCTCGTCGACCGCGACGCCGCGAGCTACACGGTCGTCCACCAGATGCGGCTGCCGCGGACGCTGCTCGGGCTCCTCGCCGGCGCGGCGCTCGGCCTGGCCGGCGCGGTGATGCAGGCGCTGACCCGCAACCCGCTCGCCGACCCCGGGCTGCTCGGCATCAACGCGGGCGCGTCCGCCGCCGTCGTCTCGGCGATCTCCTTCCTCGGCATCGTGTCGTTCACCGGGTTCGTGTGGTTCGCGTTCGCGGGGGCCGGGGCGGTCGCGGTGCTCCTGTACGCGGTCGGCGGCGGGCGCGGCGCGACGCCCGCGCGGCTCGCGCTGGCCGGGTCGGCGCTGAACGCGGCGCTCTACTCCTACGTCAGCGCGGTGCAGCTGCTCGACACCGCGTCGCTGGACCGCATGCGCTTCTGGACGGTCGGCTCGCTCGCCGCCGCGGAGTCCTCGACCGTCTGGCGCGTCGCGCCGTTCGTCGCCGTCGGCCTGGTGCTCGCGTTCGCGCTGGCGCGTCCGCTGAACGCGATGGCGATGGGCGAGGACGCGGCGCGCTCGCTCGGCGCACGGCCCGAGCGCGCCCGGATCGTCGCCATCGTCACGGTCACGCTCCTGTGCGGCGCGGCGACGGCGGCCTGCGGGCCGATCGTGTTCGTCGGGCTGATGGTGCCGCACTTCGTCAAGGTGCTGACCGGGCCGGACCTGCGCTGGCTCCTGCCCTACAGCGCCGTGCTGGCGCCCGTGCTGATGCTGGGCGCGGACGTGCTCGGACGCGTCGCCGTCCGCCCGTCCGAGCTCCAGGTCGGGATCGTCATGGTCGTCGCGGGCGGGCCGGTCTTCCTCTACTTCGTCCGCCGGCCGCAGGGCATCCGGCCGAGGGCGCGCAGGACGGCGGGCGCCCGCGCCGCGTCGGGGGAGGTGGCCGCGCCGTGAGCAGGTCTCCGCGCGCCGCCGTCCTGCGCACGCCCGCCGGGCTGTCGCTCCGGTTCCGTCCGCGCGCGCTCGCCGTCGCCGCCGTCTGCCTCGTGGTCGCGCTCGGGACGGGCGTGCTGCTCATCGGCAGCGGCGACTTCCCGATGAGCCCGGCGGACGTCGTCCGGACCCTCGCCGGGCAGGGCTCGCCCGCCGACTCGGTCATCGTCAACGAGATCCGGCTGCCGCGCGTGGTGACGGCGCTGGCCGTCGGCGCGGCGCTCGGGCTCGCCGGCGCGATCTTCCAGTCGCTCGTCCGCAACCCGCTCGGCAGCCCCGACATCCTCGGCTTCACCCAGGGCGCGGGGACGGGCGTGCTGACGGTGATCGTCCTGTTCGGCGGCGGCAGCGCGGCGGCCGCGGCCGGCGCCGCGGGCGGCGGCCTCGCGACCGGCCTGGTCGTGTGGGCGGTCGCGGGACGGCACGGCGCGCACGGGCAGCGGCTCGTGCTCGTCGGCATCGGCGTCGCCGCGATCCTCACCGGCGTGAACGGCTACCTGCTGACGCAGGCGCAGATCGTGGACGCGGCGCGCGCGGTGCTGTGGCTGACCGGCAGCCTGGACGGGCGCGACTGGGCCGACTCGGCGCCGCTGCTCATCGCGCTCGCCGTGCTCGGGCCGCTCGTGCTCGTCGGGTGCGGCCGCGCGCTGCGGATGCTGGAGCTCGGCGACGACGCGGCGCACGCGCTCGGCGTGCCGATCGAGCGCGCGCGGCTGATCCTGCTGGGCGCGGCGGTGCTGCTCACCTCATTCGCCGCGGCCGCCGCCGGCCCGGTGTCGTTCGTGGCGCTGACCGCGCCGCAGCTCGCCCGCCGGCTGACTCGCACGCCCGGCCCGAACCTGCTGCCCGCCGCGTGCATGGGCGCGGCGCTGCTGGTGGCCGCGGACTGGGCGGCGCAGCGCGCCTTCACCGGGCACCAGCTCCCGGTCGGCGTGGTGACCGGGCTGCTCGGCGGCGGGTACCTGGTCTGGCTCCTCGTGACCGAACGCAAGACGGGACGCATATGACGCTGCATCACGACACACACCCCGCCCCCGCCCCGGCCCCGGCCCCGGAAGGCGTGGCCGGACCCGCGACCGCGGCACCGGCCTCATCGAGCGCCGCGCCGCCGGACGCCACGGCCGCCGCGCGGTTGAGCGGCGGGGGGTTGACGCTCGCCTATGACCGGCGGGTCGTCGCCGAGGGGCTCGACGTCGCCGTGCCGGACGGGTCGTTCACCGTGATCGTCGGGCCGAACGCGTGCGGGAAGTCGACGCTGCTGCGGGCGCTGGCGCGGATCCTCAAGCCGTCCGCCGGGGCCGTCGTGCTGGACGGCCGGCCGATCGCGGGATGGCCCGCCAAGAAGCTCGCGCGGACGCTCGGGCTGCTGCCGCAGACGTCCATCGCGCCGGAGGGGATCTCGGTCGCCGACCTCGTCGCGCGCGGCCGGTACCCGCACCAGGGGCTGCTGCGGCAGTGGTCGCGCGAGGACGAGCGGGTCGTGACCGAGTCGATGGAGGCGACGGGCGTGGCGGAGCTCGCCGACCGCGCCGTGGACGAGCTGTCCGGCGGCCAGCGGCAGCGCGTGTGGATCGCGATGGCGCTCGCGCAGCAGACGCCGCTGCTGCTGCTGGACGAGCCGACGACCTACCTCGACATCGCCCACCAGATCGAGGTCCTCGACCTGTGCGCGCGGCTGCACGAGGAGGGCCGCACGGTCGTCGCCGTCCTGCACGACCTGAACCACGCGTCCCGCTACGCCACGCACCTGATCGCGATGCGGGACGGGCGGATCGTGGCGGAGGGCGAGCCGGGCGCGGTGGTGACCGCGGAGCTGGTCGAGGACGTGTTCGGGCTGCCCTGCCAGGTGATCGACTGCCCGGAGACCGGGACGCCGCTCGTCGTCCCGGCGGCCCGCCGCCGCGCCCCATAGCGCCCGAAATATTTGTACAATTCCAATGGTTTTAGGCATACAACCATTGGAGGCCGCTTGCCCGATCTCAGTCCCCGCCGCAGGATCCTCGTGCTGGCGATCTGCTGCATGAGCCTGCTCATCGTCAGCCTCGACAACACCATCCTCAACGTCGCGCTCCCGGCGCTCCAGGACGACTTCCACACCTCGCTGTCCGGGCTCCAGTGGACGATCGACGCGTACCTCATCGTCCTCGCCTCGCTACTGATCCTCTCCGGCGCCACCGCCGACCGGGTGGGGCGCCGCCGCGTCTTCCAGACCGGGCTCGCGCTGTTCGTCGCGGGCTCGGTGCTGTGCAGCCTCGCGCCGTCCCTCGGCTGGCTCGTCGCCGCCCGCGTGGTGCAGGCGGTCGGCGGGTCGATGCTCAACCCGGTCGCGATGTCGATCATCACGAACGTGTTCACCGAGCCGCGCGAGCGCGCCCGCGCCATCGGCGTCTGGGGCGCCGTCGTCGGCCTCAGCATGGCGATGGGCCCGGTGGTCGGCGGGCTGCTCGTCGACTCCGTCGGCTGGCGCGCGATCTTCTGGCTGAACGTCCCGATCGGGCTGGCCGCGATCGCGCTGGCCGCCGCGTTCGTCCCCGAGTCGCGGGCCGCGCGGCCGCGCCGGGCCGATCCGCTCGGCCAGGGCCTCATGATCGTGGCGCTCGGCACCCTGACCTACGCGATCATCGAGGGGCCCGGGCTCGGCTGGGCCGCGCCGCGGGTGCTCGGCGCCGCCGCCGTGGCCGCGATCGCGCTCGCCGGGTTCGTCGTGCACGCCAGGCGGGCCCCGGAGCCGCTGATCGACCTGCGGTTCTTCCGGAGCGTCCCGTTCTCCGGCGCGGTCCTCGTCGCCGTCTGCGGTTGCGCCGGGTTCGCCGGGTTCCTGTTCGTGAACTCGCTCTACCTGCAGAACGTCCGGGGGATGTCCGCGCTGCACGCCGGGCTGTGGCTGCTGCCGATGGCCGCGATGTGCGCCGTCTGCGCCCCGCTGTCGGGACGCCTGGTCGGCGCCCGGGGGCCGCGGCTGCCGCTCCAGGCCGCGGGGGGCGCGATGCTCGCCAGCGGCCTGCTGCTCGCGATCTTCGAGGCGGAGACGAGCACGGTCACGATGGTCGTCTCCTACGTGCTGTTCGGGATCGGTTTCGGGATGCTGAACGCGCCCATCACCAACACGGCCGTGTCGGGCATGCCGCGCGCCCAGGCGGGCGTCGCCGCCGGCGTCGCCTCCACCAGCCGCCAGGTCGGCCAGGCGCTCGGCGTCGCCGTGATCGGCGCCGTCCTCGCCGCGGGGACGGGCTCGGGCCCGGACGCCGCGTCGCGCTTCACCGCGGCCGCCCGCCCGGCATACTGGGTGATCGCCGGATGCGCCGCCATCGTCCTTGTGCTGGCCACGGTCACCACGGGCCGCCGCGCCGCCCGCAGCGCCGCGCGCACCGCCGCGCTGTTCGGCACCGGCGAGGACACCGCCGGACGCGAGGTGACGGGAGCGAGCAGCCGATGAGCGAGCGCGACACCGCCGGAATCGATGTCGCCGAGACCGAGGGCGCCGGCACCGATGCCGCCGCCCGCGCCTGGCACAACCTGCGCGTCCTGCTCCAGGAGCGCGGCGACCGGCGGCGGGAGGCGACCGAGGCGCTCGGGCTGAGCTTCGCGCGGATCAAGGCGCTGCGGCGGCTGGCGGGCGCGGGCCCGATGACGCTGCGCGAGCTGGCCGACGTCCTGCTCACCGACCGCCCGTACACGACGATCCTCGTGGACGACCTGGTCGAGCGGGGCCTCGTCGAGCGGAACCCGAACCCCGTCGACCGCCGCTCCAAGATCGTGGCCGTGACGGACGCCGGGCGGGCCGCGGCGGCGGAGGCCGAGCGCATCCTCGACACCCCGCCGCCCGCCCTGTACGACCTGCCGCCGGACGACCTGGCCGCGCTCGACCGGATCGCCGCCCGCCTCGTCGAGGAGGGCTGACCCGCCGAGGCTGGGCCTGACGGCGAGGTCGGGCCTGACGGCGAGGTCGGGCCTGACGGCGGGACCGCCCGACCCGGCGGCCCCGCCGGGTCCGGTCAGGTGCCGGCCGGCACCTTGTAGGTCTCCGCCGCCTCCGACTCGGCGGCGTCGCGCTCGACCACGAGGCCGCCGACGGCCTTCGCGTCCGTCCGCAGGATGTAGGACTTGCGGGTGGCGGGCTCGTTCACCTTGGAGAAGTCCATCGGCGTCCCGTAGCCGCCGTCGTAGTTCGTGGACGAGCGGTGCGCCTTGACGAGGCCCTCGCGGGTCAGGTCCTTCGCGGCGCACGCCTTCTTCAGCGCGTCCGCGAAGATGACCGCGTTGGTGTAGCCGTTGACGACGGCGTTGTCGCGCGGCTGGCCCGGGTACTTCTTGGCGTAGGAGTCCGCGATCTTGCGGACCGGCGGGAGGTCGGCGCCGATCGGCGCGCCCGCGGTCGCCATGTAGAACTCCGCGAGCAGCGCCTTGGCGGCGGGCGTCTGGAGCAGCTGCGGGGAGAACCCGGAGTTGCTCGTGACGATCGGCACCAGGATCCCCTTGGCGCGGGCGACGCCCGCGAGCGAGGCGGACTGCCGCGGCCCGGCGCTCATCAGGATCGCCTTCACGCCCGCGTTCTTCAGCGCCGCGACCTGCGCGCTCATGTCGTTGTCGGTCGCCTTGATCTTCTGCTCGACGAGCGTCAGCCCGAGCTGCTCCGTGGCGTACTTGGAGCCGTTCAGCGCGCTCTCGCCGTAGTCGCCCTCGAAGTAGACGTGCCCGACCTTGTCGCCCTTCTTGATCCCCTTCTGTTTAGTGAGGAAGTCCAGCGCGTTGATCATGTCGACGTCGTAGGTGGTGCCGGTGACCTGGATGTACTGGTTGCCGAGCAGCGTCGTCGACCAGGCGTTCGGCAGCACGAACATCTTGTCGGACGTGATGCGCTGCTTCAGGGCGGTCACCATCGGCGACCCGACGAACTGCGCGATGCCGATGACGCTGGACGACAGCTCGCTGTAGCCCGACATCGCGCGCTGCACGTCGTAGCCGTGGTCGCGGACGACGAGCTCGACCTTGCGGCCGCAGACGCCGCCCGCGGCGTTGAGCTCCTCGAAGTACATCTGCTGCGCCTGCGTGAGGCTCTTGCCGAGCGGCGCGTACACGCCGGTCAGGTCGGTCTCGACGCCGACGCGGATCGTGTCGGCGGTAACGCCGGGCCCGGTCTTGACGCCCTGGGCGTCCGTCCCGCCCGACCCGCCGGTGGCCTTCTCGCTGCATCCCGCGGCGAGGCCCAGTGCCAGGGCCGCCGCGGCCGCCAGTGCGGTCGCCCGCGTGCCGCGTGCCGATCGCTTCATACCGGTTGCTCCTCTTGTTCGAGTCGGGTGAGGGGACGGGCGGACCGGTGCCGGGACGCGGTGGCGCGCAGCCGCGTCCAGAGGCCGGCCAGGCCGCCCGGAAGGAACAGGACGACGGCGACGACGGCGGCGCCGTACAGGATCCGGGCCGCCTCGGCGGGGGAGACCCCGCCGGAGCCCGGCGCGGCGACGAGCGGGAGGTCGTCGCCGAAGCGGGTGAGGAGCTGGGGCAGCACGGACACGAACACCGCGCCCGCCACGGCGCCCGCGGCGGTGCCGAGCCCGCCGATGACGATCATCGCGAGGTAGTCGAGGGACAGGAACATCCCGAAGTAGTCCGGGACGGTCCGCCGGAACACGAGCGCCAGCAGCGCCCCGGCCGCCCCCGCGTACATCGACGAGAGCGTGAACACGCCCGCCCGGTAGCGGGCCACGGGGACGCCCATCACCGACGCCGCCACCTCGTGGTCGCGGATCGTGTTGAGCGCCCGCCCGGGACGGCCGCGCAGCACGCCCCGCGCGATCCACACGGCGGGGACGAGCAGCGCGACGCCGAGGAACCAGAGCCGTTCCAGCGCGCCCAGCGGGACGTTCAGGACGACGAGCTCGGGGGAGTCGTCGAAGCGCAGCCCGAACAGCTCCAGCGGCGGGACGTCCCGGCCGTTGAAGCCGCCGGTGACGCTCTCGGCGTTGAACAGCACGTGCTGCCCGATGAAGATCAGCGCGAGCGAGGCGATGCCGAGGTAGGTGCCGCGCAGCCGCCCGGCGATCGGGCTGAACAGGCCGCCCGCGACCCCGGCGAGCACGATCGCGCCGAGGAACGCCAGCGGGGTCGGCAGCCCGAGCCCGGACAGGTGCGGCCCGGAGTCGGACGCCAGGTACACGTACCCGTACGCGCCGACGGCGAGGAAGAACGCGTGGCCCATCGAGAGCTGCCCGGTCGCGCCGGTCAGCAGGTTGAGGCCGATCGCGCCGATCGCCGCCGACATCGCGAACAGGCCCGTCTGGAGCCAGAACGTGCCGAGGTAGAACGGGAGCACCAGCAGCAGCGCGGTGGCCGCCGCTGCGGCCGCGGGCAGGAGCCATCGGCGGTCAGACACGGGAGAGCTCCCTCGTCCCGAACAGCCCCGCTGGCCGGACGAGCAGCACCAGCAGCATCACGAGGAACGGCGCGACGTCGCCGGCACCGCGTCCCATGAAGTCGAGCTGCCCCTGGTAGCCGGTGACGAGCGACTCGGTGAGCCCGACGATCAGGCCGCCCGCGAGCGCGCCCGTCGTGGAGTCGAGGCCGCCGAGGATCGCGGCGGGGAACGCCTTCATCGCGGCGAACGAGGTGCTGCGGTCCAGGCCGGGCGTCGGGAAGACGGTGAGGAACAGCGCCGCCACCGCCGCCAGCGCGCCCGCGACCGCCCACGCGCCGAGCGACACCCGGGTCAGCCGGATCCCCATGAGCGCCGCCGCCTCGCCGTCCTCGGCCGCGGCCCGCATCGCCACGCCCCAGGGGGTGTACCGGAACGCCAGCAGGAACGCCGTGATGAGCAGCGACGCGACGGCCAGCGCGGCGATCCGCGTCTCGGCGATCCCGACGCCCCCGATGGTGACGATCCGGCTCTGCCAGGGGTCGCCGAGCGAGAGCACCTCGGTGCCGATCCGCCGGGTCAGCTCGGTGGTCATCATGATGTCGACGCCGATCGTGACGATCGCGAGGACGGCGTGGTTCTCCACCCGCGCGCGCCGCAGCACCAGCACCTCGATCAGCGCCCCGGCGAGCGCCGCCGTGCCGATCCCGGCGCCGAGCGCGGGCAGGAAGCCGATGTCGTCGTGCAGCACCGCCGTGACGTAGCCGCCGACCAGCAGCAGCGAGGCGTGCGCGAAGTTGACCACCTCGGTGGCCTTGAAGATGATCACGAAGCCGAGGGCGATCAGCGCGTACACCGCTCCCACCGACACCCCGTTGACCACCAGCTCGACGAAGGTGCTCAAGCCGTCTCCTCTGCCGTGTCCTTGATGTCGCGCGTGCCGCGCGTGTCGTCCGGGCCGGTGGTCCCGCCCGTGCCGTCGGTGCCGTCGGTGCCAACGGGGGCGTGGGCGGCGCCGAGGTAGGCGCGCAGCACCGCGGGGTCGCGCTGGACCTCGCTCGGCGTCCCGCCCGCGATGCGCCGCCCGAAGTCCAGGACGGTCACCTCGTCGGCCAGCCGCATGACCATGCCCATGTCGTGCTCGACCAGCAGGACCGACAGGTTCAGGTCCTCCCGGGCGCGGGCGATGACCTCGGCCATCCGCCGGCGCTCGGCGCCGTTCATGCCCGCCACCGGCTCGTCCAGGAGCAGCAGGCGCGGCTCCATCGCGAGGGCGCGGGCCAGCTCGATCCGCTTCTGGACGCCGTAGGGCAGCGATCCCGCCGGCGCATTCAGGTGCTCGTCGACGCCCACGTACCGGGCGATGTCGCGGACGCGGGCGCGGTGGGCGCGGTCCTCGCGCCGGGCCAGGGGCAGCCGCAGCCCCGCCGACGCGAACCCGGCGCGGGTCAGCCGGTGCCGCCCGAGCATCAGGTTGTCCTCGACCGACAGGTGCCGGGAGAGGGCGAGGTTCTGGAACGTCCGCGCGACGCCGAGGCCCGCGATGCGGTGCGGCGGGAGCCCGGTCAGCTCCGTCCCGCCGAACCGGACGCCGCCCTCCGTGGCCCGGTAGACGCCGGACAGGACGTTGAAGCACGTCGACTTGCCCGCGCCGTTCGGGCCGATCAGCGCGTGCACGCTGCCCGGCGCGACCGTGAAGCCGACGCCGTCCAGCGCGGTCAGGCCCGCGAACCGCACCGTCAGGCCGGTCACCGCCAGGCCGGTCACTGCCGGCTCGCTCATCCCGTCCACCTCGCGAGGACGGGCCGCCCGGCGGACGCCTCGGGCGTTCCGGACGTCCCGGCGTGGTCCCCCGAGGGGGCCGCGGCGTCCGATACGGCGACGCCCTCGGGGGTGTCCTCGCTGACGCCGAGGTACCGGCGCCTCACCTCGTCGCTCCCGGCGAGCTCCGCCGAGGGCCCGTGCAGCGCGACCTCGCCGACCTCCAGCACGTGCGCCGCGGACGACAGCTCCAGCGCGAGCGCCGCGTTCTGCTCGATCACCAGCAGCGAGGTGCCCTGGAGGTTGATCTCCCGGATGGTCTCGGCGATCCGCTCCGCCATCAGCGGCGCGAGCCCGAGCGTCGGCTCGTCCAGCAGCAGGACGGCGGGCCGCGCCATCAGCGCCCGCCCGATCGCGAGCATCTGCTGCTCCCCGCCGGACAGCAGCCCGGCGCGCTGCCGCGCCCGCTTGGCCAGCACCGGGAACAGCTCCAGCACCCGCTCGCGCGCCGCCGCCGTGCTCTCCGCCGCGCCCGCACGATCGACGGAGCGCCGGCCGCGGGCGCCGAGCGCGCCCGCGCGCAGGTTCTCCTCGACGGTGAGCCGGCCGAACACCCGCCGCCCCTCCGGCACCTGCACGACCCCGGCCGCCACGACGGCGGACGGGGACAGGCCGGTGAGCGGCCGGTCGCCGAGGCGCACCGTGCCCGCGTCCACCGCGCCGCGGTGGAA
The DNA here is from genome assembly GCF_900659615.1 of Actinomadura fibrosa. GTDB lineage: Bacteria > Actinomycetota > Actinomycetes > Streptosporangiales > Streptosporangiaceae > Spirillospora > Spirillospora fibrosa. The sequence goes on from NZ_CAACUY010000039.1 coordinate 38,874, forward strand.
CGGGAGCGTGCCCGAGATCGCCCGGAGCAGCGTGGTCTTGCCCGCCCCGTTCGCGCCGAGGACGGCCGTGACCGTCCCCTCCGGGACGTCCAGCGACACCCCGCGCAGCGCCCGGACGGCCCGGCCGTAGCTCACCGAAAGATCGCGGACCGCGAGGGTCCCCCTCGCCATGGGCGCCTCCCTGGATTTCGTGTGGCTGGCACCACAGCACGCGGCGCGGAGGAGCGTCTACGGGCGGCGGGCAAGACGGGGCGGGCGTCCAATCGAACGGGGTTCGGGTTGTGTGCCGAGCACAGGACGCCCGGGAGGGCATTGCGGGCTCCGGCGCAGATCACGGACACTGAGTGACCAGAGTCACCACGGAGGTCGTCCATGGCGCCAGCCGGCACCGATGCCGCCCGGGACCTCGGTCCCGTCCCCGCCGGACTGCTCGGCCCCGCTCCCGCCGCCGCGGAGCAGCGGGAGGCGGCCCGGCTCGCGTGCTCCGCGTCCGGGCGGCTGCGGGCCCGCGTCCCCGAGCTGTCCGACCGGCTGGTCGCGGACGTCCTCGCCGAGGACCCGCTGTACCTGGAGTTCGTGTCGCGCGAGGACTTCTGGGAGTCGGTCCGCGACAGCCTGGAGGCGGGCATCGAGCAGATGGCCCGGCGCGCCCGCGGCCAGCGCCCGGACCTGTCCGTCGCCGAGCGGATCGGGCGCCGGCGCGCCGAGCAGGGCCTGCCGCTTGAGTCGCTGCTGCGCTGCTACCGCATCGGCGGGCGCATCGTGTGGGAGGCGCTGATCGAGGTGGTCGCCGAAGACGACCCCGACGCGCTCTCCGTCCTGCTCCGCTACGCCAGCACCGTCTGGCACACGATCGAGCTCCAGTCCACCGTCGTCTCCGAGGTGTACCGGCGCACGGAGTCGGAGCTGCTGCGGCGCAGCGGGGAGCGCGTGCAGGCCCTGCTGGACGCGCTGCTCGAAGGGCGCGGCGCCGACGGCGGCCTCGCGCAGGCCGCCGCCGCGGCCCTCGACCTGCCCGAGCACGGCCGCTACGCGATCGCCGTCCTGCGGTCGCCGCGCCGCGACCCCGGCCTCGAACGCCCCGAGCGGATCGGCGCGCTGCGCCTGGTCTGGCGGATCCGGACCGACGCCGAGATCTGCGTCGTGTCCCTCGGCGAGCTGGGCCTGGACGAGGTGATCGAGGCGCTCGGGCCGCTCGTCCCCGGCGATGCGGGGATCAGCACCGTCGCCGACGGGCTCGCGGGGCTCGGCCGCGCCCGCTGGCTGGCGGAGATCGCGCTCGCCACCTGCCCCGCGGGCGACCGCCGGATCGTCCGGCTGGACGACCGGCTGCCCACCGCGCTCGTGGCCGCGCAGCCCGAGCTCGCGGGACTGCTCGGGACGCAGGTCCTCGGCCCGCTCGCCGAGCTGGACGCCGCCGACCGGGACGTCCTGCTGGAGACGCTGGAGACCTGGCTGGAGTGCGAGGGCTCGGCGATGCGCACGGCGGGGCGCCTGTACTGCCACCGCAACACGGTCTTCAACCGCCTCCGGCGGCTTGAGCAGCTCACCAACCGCTCCCTGCAACGCCCGCGGGACGTCGTGGAACTGACCCTGGCCCTCGACGCGACCCGGCTGGCCGCTCCCGCCTGACCGAGCGGTCGCCTGCGCGGTGCACGCGCGGGCGCTAGCTCTTCGGGTTGTGGCCGGCGTCCGCGTCCATGCGCGCCCAGGCGGCCTCCCACAGCTCGTCGCGGTGCCGGTCGCAGCGGCGGCGGACCATGGCGTAGGCCAGCAGGACCGGCATCGAGAGGGCGAGGACGGTGGCGGCCGCCGCGTACGTCGCGTCGGTCACGGTGCGGCTGTGCGGGCGCGGCCGGACGGTCGGCTCCGACCTGCGGTCGATCCAGATCGTGCGGTGCGCGCCGACCCTGGCCTTCTTCCAGCTCGGCAGCGAACCGGAGTGCCGCCTGCCGTCCACGCCCGTCCACGCCGCCTGGACGGTCTCGTGGATGTAGCGGTCGCCGGCGGTCCCGATGCCGCCGGTGGAGGTGACGGTGGCGACGACCTGGCGGCGGCTCGCCCGCTCGGCGCGCTCGGCGGCGACGCCCGAGTCGTAGGACCAGTGCGCGGTCCACAGCGCGAGCGGGGGAGCGGTGCCGAGCAGCAGGAGCAGCAGGAGCAGCGCGGCCAGCCGCTGGACGCGGTCGACCCGGCGGCGCAGCTCGTTGCGCTCGAAGCCGAGCCTCCTGCGCAGCCGTGCGAGGGTTCCCGCGCGGCCGCTGCCGAACCGGCGCATTTCGCGTCACCTCCCCGGGGAGCGATCTCCCGCCAAGAGGCCTTTGGCCATCTATTCCCAGAATATTCCCGAGTTCGCCGCTCGGCACAGGACCGGTGGCCGAATCCCTTCCCAGATGGCGCCCGGTATACCGGTGCGGTGACCGTAACCGGCCACCGCACCGAACCGGACTCAGTCGTCGGCGGCCCGCCCGGCGCCCCGTCCCGCGGCCGGTTCGGGCGCCCGCCCGGCGTCCTGTCCGGCGGGCCGCCCGCCGGCCTGGCCGGTCGCCCGCTCGGCGGCCTGGAGCAGCTCGGCCATGCCTCCCTGCACGCCCTTGGTGAGGACGTCCAGGTCGGGCATGCCGTCGAAGTCGCCGGTGATGCCGAAGTACAGCGTCCCGCAGTAGGAGATGATCGCGGTGACCACCCGGATCCCGCCGGTGAGCGGGACGTACGGGTGCATCTCCAGCGCCCTGCGGCCGAGCACGTACAGGGGGAAGTCCGGGCCGGGGACGTTCGTCGTGACCGTCTGCACGACGTCCTGCCGCAGCCTGACCGGAATGCGGGCGCCGAGCGACAGCAGCGCGGGCGCCACGGCCGTGTCGGTGAGCCGGGTCAGCGTCCGCGTCCCGGCGGCCTGGTTGCTGCGCTTGACGTCGTCGGCCTGCTCGCGGACGATCCGCAGCCGCTCCAGCGGGTCGTCGACCCCTGCCGGGAGGTTCACGAAGACCGCCGCGACGCGGTTGTTGAACTCGCCGCGCTCGTCGGTGGCGCGCACCGAGACCGGCACGGCCGAGCGGACGACCGTCTCGGGTGTGAGCGCGCCGCGGGAGTTCAGCAGGTCGCGGTACCCGGCGGTCACGGCGGCGAGGACGACGTCGTTGACGGTGCCGCCCAGCGCCCGCCGGACCCTCCGCACGTCGGCGAGCGGCACCTGCTGCCAGCACCAGCGCCGGTGCGGGCCGATGGGGCCGTTCAGCGTGCCGGCCGAGGGGCGGGCGAACCGCGCGGTGGTGCGGCTGAGCCCGAGCGCGAAGTCGCGGAGCCGCCCGTACTCGCGCAGGCCGCCGGCGCTGCGCGCCATGTCGCCGAGCTGCCGCAGCGGCTGGGTCACGCCGCGCTGCGCGGAGTCGAGCAGCAGGCCCAGGGTGGACGGCTCGGGCTGCGGCTCCCAGGGCTCGGGCTCGCCGGGCGGCTCGTAGTCGGGGGACAGGTCGAACATGACGGTCGCGAGGTCCATGCCGGCCACGCCGTCGACCATGCAGTGGTGCACCTTGGCGATCAGCGCCCAGCGGCCGTCCGCGACGCCCTCGACCAGCCAGAGCTCCCACAGCGGCTTCGACGGGTCGAGCCGCTGCGCGAGGACCCGGCCGGCGAGGTTGCGGAGCTGCTCGTCGTTGCCCGGCGCCGGGAGCGCGGTGTGCCGGACGTGGTAGAGGATCTGGAAGTGCGGGTCGTCCGTCCAGACGGGCCGCCCGAGGTGCAGGGGCACGCCCCGGACGCGCTGCCGGTACCGGGGGACGAGGGGGAGCTTGGCGACGATCGCCCTGACGAGGTCGCCGTAGGAGGGGGCGGGCCCCTCGAACACGACGACCGAGGCGACGTGCAGCGGGGTGTTCTCGTCTTCGAGGAGGTAGAAGCTCGCGTCCAGTCCGCTCATGCGATGCACGGCTCACCGTCTTTCTGCCGCTCTGTCACGGGATGGGGATCGGCGTCACGGGGGTCGGGTCGGCGTCAGGGGGTCGGGGCGGCGTCAGGGACGGGCGGCTACGCGCCGTCCGCGCGGCGCCGGAGCTCGTCGAATCCGGCGCGGATCCCGGAGGCGAGGACGTCCAGGTCGGGCATGCCGTCGAAGTCGCCGGTGAGCCCGAACGTCAGCCGCCCCTCGTAGGAGAAGATCGCGACGCCGGCGCGCACGCCCGCGGCGAGCGGCACGAACGGGTACAGCCGCTCCAGCCGCCGCCCGAGCACGTACAGCGGGAACGGCGGGCCGGGCACGTTCGTCACGACCGTCTGCACGAGCGGCTGGCTCTGGCTCAGCGCGTACCGGGACCCGAGCGCCAGCAGGGTCGGCGCGAAGGCGGCCAGCCCGGCGAGCACCTCGCCGCCCGCCGCCCGGTGCGTCCGCTTCACGTCGTTCATCTGCCGGCGCACCTCGAACAGCCGCCGCCGCGGGTCGCCCTCGCCCACCGGCAGGTTCACGAGGACGCCCGACACCCGGTTGGTCACGTCGCCGCGCTCGTCCTGCGCCCGGACCGACACGGGCACCAGCGTCCGGACGAGCGTGCCGTCCTTCAGCTCGCCGCGCTTGTCGAGGACGGCGCGGAACCCGGCGGTGACCGCCGTCAGGATCACGTCGTTGACCGTCCCGCCGAACGCCTTGCGGATCTCCCTGATCTCGTCGAGCTCCGCGTGCGTCCACATCCAGCGCCGGTGCGGCCCGAGCGGCCCGTTCAGCGAGCCCGTCGTCGGCCGCGCGAGCTGGCCGAGCGTGCGCGGGATGTCGGCGCCGACCGTGCGGAGGGTCTCGCCGCTGAGCAGCCCGCGCGCCCGCCCGGCGACCCGCCCGAGGGACCGCAGCGGCTCGGTGACCTGCGTCCGCAGCGAGGCGGCGAGCAGCTCGGCGGCGGACGGCTCGGGCTCCGGCGGCGGCAGCTCCCCGGGGTCCGCGGGCGCGGGCTCGCGCTCCAGGTCGAACAGCGTGGTCAGCAGGTCGATGCCGCCGACGCCGTCCACGACGCAGTGGTGCACCTTGGTGATGAGCGCCCAGCGGCCGTCCTCCAGCCCCTCGATCAGCCAGACCTCCCACAGCGGCTTCGCCGGGTCGAGCCGCTGCGACAGCACCCGCCCCGCGAGGTTGCGGAGCTGGTCGGCGTTCCCGGGCGCCGGGAGCGCGGTGTGCCGGACGTGGTAGAGGATCTGGAAGTGCGGGTCGTCCACCCAGACGGGCCGCCCGAGGTGCAGCGGCACCGTCCGCACCCGCTGCCGGTATCTGGGGACGAGCGGCATCTTGCCGATGACCGCCCGGACCACCTCCCCGTACGTCGGCGCCGGTCCCTCGAAGACCGTCACCGACGCGATGTGCAGCGGGGCGCTCGCCGAGTCGGCGAAGTAGAAGCCCGCGTCCAGTCCGCTCATGCGCTCCATTGGCCGCACCGTCCTGTCGTCGCCCGGGGGACTTCAAGGATCAGTCCCCAGGCGGCACCGGCCCCAATCGGACGAAGTGACAAAAAGGTGAACGAAGTGATGATCAGGAAACGCGGCGGGTGGCGACCGCGAGCGACAGCACCGCGCCGAGGGCGCACATCCCGGCGGTGATCCAGAAGATCTCCTGGTACTCGGCGCGCAGCGCGTCCTGCACGGCGGCGTTGTAGACCTTCAGCCGCGCCGCGAACTCCGCCTTCGTCATCAGGAACGGCAGCGGCGGCTTCAGGTCCGCGGTGAGCGCGTGGAAGCGGTAGAACCCCCACGCCGACAGGGCGGAGATGCCGAGCAGCATCCCCATCATCCGCGCGACCACCACCGCCGCCGACGCGACGCCGTGCCGCGCCGCCGGCACGAACCCGAGGACCGCCGACGAGACCGGCGCGATGACCAGCCCGAGCCCGAGGCCCGTGACGACCAGGTCGACGTCCATCCGGGGCAGCGGGCCGTAGGACGCGCCCGCGAGGTCCGCCGGCCAGGCGGCGATCAGCAGGTAGCCGCCCGCGGCGATCGCCATCCCGGCCGCCATCGGCCACCGCTCGCCGACGCGCCGCGCGGCCAGCCCGCCCGCGACCGCCGCCACCGGCAGCGCCACGAGGAACCGGGTCAGCATCAGGGCGCCGTCGACCGGGTCCTTGCCGAGCAGCGTCTGCGCGACGAGGACGACGTCCACGAGCGTCACCATCAGCGCCGCGCCCGACAGCAGGCTCACGCCCAGCGTCGCGAGGAGCGGCCCCCGCCGCACCTCCGCGAGGTCGAGCAGCCTCGTCCGCGCCTTGATCTCCCACACCACGAACCCGGCGAGGACGAGCGCGCCGGCCGCGAGCAGCGGACCGCCCCACGGCGGCAGCGCCGACTCCTCCGGCTCCGGGTTGTAGACGGCCGCGACGAGGAGCGCGAGGCCCGCCGCCAGCAGCACGCCGCCGACCACGTCCACGCCCGGCCGCGGCCCCTCCCGGCGCCGTCCGGGCACCGCGAACTGCACCGCCACGACCGCGACCGCCACCAGCGGCACGTTGATCCAGAAGATCGCCCGCCAGTCCAGCGCCGCCGCGATCCCCGCCCCGTACAGCGGCCCGAGCACGCTGCCGAGCTCCTGCGCCGCCCCGACCGCGCCGAGCACCACCGGCCGCTGCCGCTCGTCCCACAGGTCCCCGGCCAGCGCCATCGTCACCGGCAGCAGCGCGCCGCCCGCCACGCCCTGCACGACCCGCCCGGTCGTCAGCAGCGGGACGCCGTGCGCCAGCGCCGTGACCACCGAGCCCGCCGCGAACAGGACCAGGCACGCCTGGAGCAGCGGCCGGCGGCCGAACCGGTCCGAGAGCTGGCCGAGCAGCGGCATCGCCGCCACGTACCCGAGCAGGAAGCCCGTGAGGACGGGCGTCACCCGCTCCAGCCGGTTGATCGGGATGCCGAGGTCCTTCACCACCGGCACGAGGACGGTCGTGACGACGTACGCGTCCAGCGCGGCCAGCAGCACGACGGCACCGCCGGCCCCGATCGCGATCCGGCGCCGGTCGCGCGCCGCCCCCGCGCGCGCCGTGCCTTCGCGCGCCGTGTCCTCGTCCGCTCTCATCCCGGTTCCGCCCGCCGCCACGCCGCGCCTACTTCGGTGCGCTGATCTTGTAGGGGGCGTCGAACTCGGTGAAGGAGATCACCACCGCGCCGCCGTCCGGGAACGTCCCGCGCACCTTGAGCAGCCGGTGGTCGGCCTTGGCGACCCACACCTGGCCGGGCAGGTCGGCGTCCACCCCGGGCAGCAGGCCGGAGACCTGGTCCTTCGGCAGCGTGGCCCCGATCCGGTAGGCCTCCTTGCCGTCCACCTTCTCGACGGCCTCGGGCTTCGGGTTCTGGAGCGAGGTGAGCAGCTTCGCGATCCCGCGGTCCGGGTCGAGGACGGCGGACGGGTCGTAGGTCGCGGCGGCGAGCATCTTCGGCGCCCGCTGCCAGCCGCCCGTCCCGAGGTTCAGGTAGACGACCGGGCCCAGCGCGACGATCTTCGCCTCGACGTTCTGGCCGGACTGCTCCAGCGTGAGCGTGCCCTGCGCGTCCCCGCTCTTCAGCAGCTTGACGTCGCCGCCCTTCACCATGATCGGCGACTTGCCCTCGGTCGCCATCGTGAACGCGACGCTCTTCAGGCCCGCCATGGCCGCCGACGACTGCCGCAGCGTCCCGGCCGCGTCGAAGGCCGCCGCCGTGGGCTTCGGGTCGTCGGACCCGCCGCCGTCGCAGGCGCTGACGGCCACCAGCGCGAGCAGGACGTGGACGAGGGCGAGAAATCGTCGTGGCATACGCGGACCCTACCGACGGGTCATCACACGCGTCACTCGGTACCAGGTATGACATCCCCCCACCGAAAGGATGACGCGCCCCGCCTGCCGGGCACTCACTGCCGGCGCTTCAGTCCGCGGCGGCCGCCGCGTCAGCGCCGTACTCCCTGCGGAAGCAGTAATGCATGTACTCGCCGAAGAGGCCTGGGCGGAGCTTGATGGCCAGCCTGCGCGCCCGCAAGCCGACCGGCGAACCTGTTCGCCCGGCGCGACTTCAGGAGAATTGAGTACGTCGGCATCTCATCTCACTGCGGTCCGTCGTCGGCCAGAGGCCACTCCCTTACTCCCTGCTCCGGCCCCGGAGGGGAGAAGATATAGAGTTGATGGAGGGTCTGACTCGCTTCCCTGTTGACGTGCTGGTGCTCGGTGCCGGCGGGAATGTAGATCGCATCGCCGGGGTGGAGGACGAATTCCTTCTCGCACGAGAGGATCGTGGCGGTTCCTTCGATGACGTAGATGAACTCCTCCACCTGCCGGGTGTGAGCGGGGACGCATGATCCGGCTCCGAATGAGATATGTCCGAAAGCCAGACCTTTTGCGCTGGTTGTCTTCGAGTCGATGAGCACCTTCGCGTAGACGCCTTCCGCGCCCCGATCATGGCCGGGCGGGAGATCTTCTCGCGTCGCGAAGTTCGCCTGTCGCTTTTGATCATCCTTGTCCACGGACCTACCAGGGGTTTCGTCGTGATCGCACGACGTTGCCCGGACAGTGGACCCTTTTGCTGCGATCCAAAATCGTAACTTCATTTTATGTGTGTATAAATCCACGCAGACTCCTGATCCGAATCTCCTCTAAGGCGCATCGAGAACACCCATCCCTCGTGTCACGTTCGCCGCGGCGCCGCTGCGAGATCGCGATCAGCGCCGCTGCCGCTGAGAGCGAAGTCCCACAGTCATGGGCGAGTCGGCGACGATGCGGGCTGGGTCATCGAGGGGTGACCAGGAACTCGTTGACGAGGAGCTCGGTGCGGGGCGCGAGGCGGCGCGACGGCCGGTCGTCAATGCGCGCGGTCGTGCTCGGTGGCCCGGGAGGGCGGGACACGAGCCGCGTGGGCGGGGCGAAGTGGGGCGGGCGGGACTCGAACCCGCGACCCGAAGATTATGAGTCTCCTGCTCTAACCAGCTGAGCTACCGCCCCCGAGGCGACCCCCGTGGGCTGCCGTGGAGGCCGGGGGCGTGCCGCGTGTCATCTTAGCGGCGGCCCCTCGGCGGCGGCCACCGCCATTGTTGATCTCCCCCGTCCGGGACGGGCTCAAGCGGGCCAGGTCGGAGGGCGCTTGTCGAGGAAGGCCCGCATGCCCTCCTGCGCCTCGGGGCGCTGGCTCGACGCCGCCATGACCTCGATGGCGTAGGCGTAGGCGTCGTGCTCCGGGCGGTCGAACTGGGCGTACATGGCCTGCTTGCCGAGCGCCTTGCTGGCCGGGCTGCCCTGGGTGGCGCGCCGGAGGAGGTCGTGGACGGCCTTGTCGAGGTCGCCGTCCGGGACCGCGTAGTTCACCAGGCCCCAGTCGGCGGCCGTGGCGGCGTCGACGACCTCGCCCGTCAGCGCCATCTCGGCGGCGCGCTTGCGTCCGACGTTCCGGGAGATCGCGACGAGCGGGGTGTGGCAGAACCAGCCGCCCTTGCCGCCGGGGGCGGCGAACCCGGCGCTCTCGGCGGCGACGGCGAGGTCGCAGCTCGCGACGAGCTGGCAGCCGGCGGCGGTGGCGAGGCCGTGCACGCGGGCGACGACCACCTGCGGGACGGACTGGATCGTCCCCATCAGCTCGGTGCAGATCCGCAGGAGGGCGCGGACGTCGGCGTGGGGCGCGCCGGCCATGTCCGCGAAGTCGTGGCCGGCGGAGAAGACGGGTCCGTTCGCCGCGAGGACGACGCCGCGCGCGTCGGTGGCGGCGGTCGCGCGGAAGGCGTCGGTGAGCTGGAGCAGGAAGGCCCGGGACAGCGCGTTGCGGCGTTTCGGGCGGTTCATCGTGATCGTCGTGAACGCGCCGTCGCGGTGGACGAGGACGTCGCTTGCTTCGCTCATGACCGTGACGTTACGTCACGGTATTCTCGCGCGCACGCGCTGGACACCCCCGAATCCGGGTGCGATGTCGGACCCGCGTCGTACGGTGGGCACGTCCACGGACGCGCCGAGGGGGGTATGGCCTTGAAACTGCTCACCGCCACCAACTCCAGCCAGGGATTCCGCGACAACGACTTCGACTGGTGCGTCGAAGGCGAGCTCGTGCACATCGGTGTCGTGTGCGCCCGCGACTCGAACGACCCGGACGGCGGGTGCGGCTGCGGCCGCTCGTTCGCGGGGCTCAACTCGCACCGCGCGACCACCACGGCGATGGTCCGCGAGATCCCCGGTTTCACCGACGACGACTACGTTCTCGCGATCCGCTCCAGCCTGGAGCAGCAGGGCTGCGACGCGACGTTCGCCGAGCACGAGGCGGCGCTGCTGCGGTGCCTGGTGCGCGACTGGCCGGTGGGGGTGATCGTCGAGCGGCGGCTGGATGAGATCGTGGTGCGGCAGGTGGTCCAGCCCTGACCGCGGCGCCGCCGGTGCCGGAGGGGGCGGGGCGCAACGTCGTGGAGGTTGGTCGTGCTCGTCGCGTTCTCGGTGACTCCGCTCGGCACGGGTGAGGACGTCGGTGAACTCGTCGCGGAGGCGGTGCGGGTGGTGCGGGCCAGCGGCCTGCCGAACCGCACCGACGCGATGTTCACCACGATCGAGGGGGAGTGGGACGAGGTGATGGCGGTGGTGAAGGCGGCCACCGACGCCGTCGCGGCGCGGGCGCCCCGGGTCAGCCTCGTGGTGAAGGCCGACCTGCGTCCCGGCGTGACGGGCGCGCTCGACGCCAAGGTCGAATCGGTCGAGCGGTACCTCGCCTGAGCCGCCCGGCCGCGCGTTCCGGCCGCCGGGCTCCCCGGGCCGTCCTGGGCGGCGGGCGGCGGTCAGCCGGCGAGCCATGCGCTGATCTCGGCGTCCGTGCGGGGCACGACGCACCAGAGCGCCTCCTCCAGGGAGGAGCAGAGCGGGATCTGCTCGTGCAGGCCGAGGATGCGGAACATCTTGGCCGCGAACGGGCGGAGCCCCACCATGGCGAGAGCGTGGCCGTGCAGCTCGCAGTCCAGCGCGCACGCGCAGACGGTGCGCATGCCCTCGGAGTCGAAGAACGAGACGCCGCCGACGTCCAGGACGAGCGGGCGCCCGGTGAGGCCCCGCAGCCGGTCCCGCACGCGGGGCGCCGACACGCGGTCGAGCTCGCCCCGGAGCCGCACGGTGGTGTGCCGGTCGTCGTCGACGACGACCATGTCGACGGTGGCGTTCATGGGCGTGCCCCCTCGCGTCCTCGGCCCGTTACGCACAAGCATCGCACGGATACGCATGGTTGCCATGTGGTTCGCCGGAGTTGGCCGCGTTTCTGGGGAGGCTCAGCGGAAGCAGGCCCGGACGCCGCCGGTCCCGCCGCGGGAGAAGTAGCGCAGGCGCTGGACGGCGGAGCCGTGGTCGCCGGGCTTGGTCCAGGGTGTCTTGTCGCCGATGACCTGGAACGTGTCGACCATCTCCTGCTCGTCGCCCGACTCGAACCTCAGGGTGCCGTCGTCGGACGATCCGTACAGCGTGGCTCCGGCCAGGCAGTCGGCCTGGAGTTCGGCCGCCGAGGAGACCAGGCCCCGGCGCAGCCGGTTCTGGACGGCGTGCCCCCACTCGTGCGCGATGACGAGGTACACCCAGGCGTCGCCGCGCGCGTAGCCGGACCGCATGAGGCCCGCGTCCCAGGCCACGAAGTCGCCCGCGGGGCAGTACGAGGCGTTGTCGGGGCCGAGGCGCTCCCTCCCGCAGCGCGGCGCGGAGGACGGGTCGCGCCCGTTGTAGAGGCCGAGGACGCGCGGGGAGCTGTAGGAGCCGGTGAACAGCTCCGTCCAGTGCTTGCGCCAGAAGCCGTCCGTGACCGTCTCCGCGGTCCTGAGGTCCTCTTGGAACCCCGTCTCGTCGAAGCCCGGGGGGATACGCGACGTCCCGGAACCGCTTCTCGGAGCCGGGGAACCGGTGTCGGCGGGCGCGTTCTGCGCCGCGGGACGGGTGGAGCCCGGCAGCGGACCGGCCTTCAGGTCGCAGGCCCCGGCCGGGACGAGCGCGGCGGCGAGAACCAGGGCGGCGGCCGTGCGCCGAGCGGGGCGCCGCCTCGGGGAGTGCTGAGCCGTCTCGGTCATACCGGGACATACGCACCGGTGCGCCCCGACGGCCGGGTCGGCGCCCGGATTCGGCCGATCAGCGGCCGATCAGGTCGCGGCGATGAGGTCCCGGGCCGTCTCGACGAGGACGGTGTTGTCCTTGGCGGGCGCGCCGTCGGGCAGGACCAGGACGTCCTCCAGCCCGATGCGTGTGTCGAGGCCGAGCCGGGCCGCGAGGCGCAGGACCGGCCAGGTGCCGCCCTCCTCGCCGTGCAGCAGGACGGGCCGCCCGTGGCCGGTGCCGAGAGCGTGCAGCAGGACCTTCGCCGTCTGCGGCGCCGCGGCCGGGTCGGTCTCGGTGACCTCGGCGAGGACGCGCAGGACACGTCCGGCGTGCGGCCAGCGCAGGAACCGCTCCGCGGCCTCGGTACCGGAGAAGATGCCCGCCTCGATGCCGACGCCGCGTTCGAGGAGCGCCTCGGCGACCCGCTCGGCCCCGTCCTCGTGCCAGTTGACGGACGCGTGGTCGGGCAGCACGGTCCAGGCCCGGACCAGCGCGGCCCGCTCGGCCGGATCGGGCGCGGCCCAGGCGCCGGTGGTGACGCCGACCGGTATCCCCGGCACCGCCTCCCGGACGGCGGTGACCACGGCGGCGACGTGGACGGGATCGAGCGTGTCGGCGCCGTCCTCGTCCTTCGGATGCAGGTGGACGTCCCCGGCGCCGGCCGCGACGGCGGCCCGCACGGCGGCGGCCACCTCATCGGGCGTCACGGGCACGGCAGGATGGTCATGACGCCGCCGAGAACCATTAGGACATACCTGCATGGAGTATTTATAGCAACGCCCTCGGCGTCGGCGCTGGCGCGCCTCCTTCAACGGACGTTGCGGCGATCGCTGCATCGCTCCGGCTCGCCTGGCGGCTCACTGCGCGATCAGTGCCTCGCAAGCTCGGCACTGGCTTCGCACGCGATCGCAGCGCTGTGTCGCTGGTGTAGTCCCTGAGGTGGGTCAGGGGGTGATGACGCAGGGGGCGCTGTTGCAGACGTCCACGGTCTCGCCTGTCTTCAGGAACGTCGCCTTTTGTCTGCGGGCGTTCGCGTTGTTGCGGGGGTCGGAGTGGGGGTCGCGGCCTTCGGTGGGCGGAGTGTTGGTCAGGGGCGGTGCGGGGGAGCCGCTGTCCCAGACGACCATCGCTGAGCCGTCGGTGGACGCGCCGAAGGTCGGGATGCCCCAGTACGGGACCTTGTCCGGGCTGCGGCCCGGGGTGACGGTGGGCGCGTGGATCCGGGCGCCGATCGTGCGGGCCTCGACCTCGGCGGCGACGGGCGCGACCTGGTGGTCGCCGAACGCGACGTGCATCAGCACCTGGTGGGACGGGGTGCCGGGGAGCGGGTCGCCGGTCATGTGCCAGGCGTAGCCGTTCGCCTCGCCGCGGTCCCAGAGCATCTGGATGAGGGACAGGCCGATCTGCTGGTCGAGCTTGTCGGGGTAGAACACGTCCAGGACCTTGGCGTAGGTCGAGAAGTCGGAGCTGCGGTTGAGCAGGGTGCTGTAGTTCATCGCCGGGACGCCGAGGACGGCGCGGCGGACGTCGGGGGAGACGGCGGTGAGGGCGCCGCCCATGATGCCGCCCTGGCTGTTGCCGTCGTAGGTGAGCGGCGCGCCGGTGTCGATGAGGGGGCGTCCGGAGGCGTCCTGGAACGCCTTGTCGCGGGCGAAGCCGCGGGTCATGGCGCGGCCGAGGAAGGTGAAGTTCAGCAGGCCCTGCTGGAGCCGGTCCGCGACCGTGCTGAAGCGGGTGATGTCGACGAGGGCGGAGACGGCGTTGGGGATGTCCTCGTCCGCCATGCCGATCCACTTGGTGGCGCAGAACACGAAGCCGTGCTCGGCGGCCATGGCTTTGACGTTCCCGGCGTCGACCTCGCCCTCGTTGCCGAGGAGGCCGTGCCCGTACAGCGCGGGACGGGCGGGCGTGGTGAGGGCCGAGACCGGGATCTCGCACTGGAACGGGACGGCCTGGCTGTTGCCCGGCAGCCGGGACGGGAGGCCGTCCGCGCCGCGGTGGAGGGCGGAGCCGGGGAGGCCGCCCGGCTGGTCGAGGTAGCTCGGCGCCCACACGACGCCCTTGACCTCGCGGGCGATGCGGTCGTCGACGCCGTCGGTCACCTGCGTCACGAGGAACGAGGGGGAGCGGTCGCCGAGGTCCTTCAGGGCGTCGTCGCGCATGCGCAGCATGGGGCCGGTGAGGCTCTGGCGGCTCGCGACGGTGAAGTCCCAGGCCAGGTAGAGCCCGTCGCGCGGGACCCCGTGCGCGGCGAGGTCGGCGAGCACCGCGCTCTCGGCGCGCTGCCGCTCGGCGAGGGGGTCGGTGGACGGCAGCGCTGGCCCGAGGATCTTGGCGAAGGCCGGGTTCGGCGGGATCGCCGCGCCGGACGCGTCGCGCAGGTTCCGGAGGGCGACCGCGTAGTGGTGGCCCTCGCGGAAGTTGCGGGCGGGCCGGACGATCAGCGCCTTGCGGTCGTCGGGCGCGTTCGCGTCCAGTTCCGCCCAGTACGGCCAGCGCTCGCCCGTCGCGGTGTCGACGATGACGATGGGGGCGTCGGCGCGGAGCGAGGCGCCGATGTCGGTGACGGGCGTCGCGCCGGTGCGGCCGAGGTCGATCCCGGGGACGCGGCTGAGCAGCGCCGATCCAGGGGAGAACCCGTCCGCGCGGTTCCACTCGGCGGGGGAGACGGGGGTGCCGAGGGCGTTGCGCAGCGTCGTCCGCATGCTGACGCGGCGGCCGGTGGGGGTGGCGGCGTCGGGGACCGTGTACCAGTTGCTCGGGAAGGGCAGCAGGCAGGCGGCCGGGTCGATCGGGTCGCAGCCGTCACCGGACGGTGCGGGCGCCGCGCACCGGCTGCGGCACGGGCCGTCCGCAGCCGGCGCACGGCCAGACCGCGACCGGGTCGCCCGGGCGGGCGATACCGGCGCGGTGGTCGAAGCGGTGGTCGAGCGGGACGACGGGCTGGGGCGCCGTCGGGCCCTCGCCGCCCGCCGGGGGCTCGGCGCGGGCCGCGTGGGCGGCGTGGTCCGCGTACGCCGCGTCGTCGCCGTACGACGCGGGGCCGGCGGAGGCCGGGAGGTACGCGGCGGGGTCCGCGGCGGCCGGGGGGTACGCCGCAGGGTCGGGGACGGTGGGAAGGTCGGTCATCGTCGGGTCGGCGGGGGTCGGGGTGACGGTGTCGAACGGGGCGACCTTCTGGTCTTCCATGTGCCGTTGTACGCATCCGCGCACCGCGGCGTTCGACGTTCGGGCGACGAGTTTCCGCGCCCGCCCCCACCCCCGCGACAGTGCCGCTTAGCCGGGCTGTTCCCGCAGGTAGGACTCCCGCACGCGGCTCCTGCTGAGCTTGCCGGACGGGGTGCGCGGCAGCGTCTCGCGGAACTCCAGCCGCCGCGGGTGCTTGAGCTTCGCGAGCCGCGGCTCGCAGTGCGCGAGGAGCTCGGCGGCGAGGGCGTCGCCGGGGACGGCGTCCGCGGCGGGCTCGACGAGGGCGACGACGCTCTGCCCCCAGTCCTCGTCGGGGACGCCGATGACGGCGACGTCGGCGACCGCCGGGTGCTGGAGCAGGACGGCCTCGATCTCGGCGGGGTAGATGTTGACGCCGCCGGAGATGATGAGGTCGGTGCGGCGGTCGCTCATGTAGAGCCAGCCGTCCTCGTCGAGGTGGCCGAGGTCGCCGGGGGTGTAGAGGTCGCCGCGCATGGCGGCGGCGGTCTTGTCCGGGTCGCCGTGGTACTCGAAGCCGGGCTGCCCGCTCGCGTAGATGAGGCCGGTCTCGCCGGTCGGCAGCTCGTTGCCCTCCGGGTCGAGAATCTTGATCTGGACGCCGTCGACGGGGCGGCCGACCGTGCCCGGGTGGGCGAGCCACTCCTCCGGGGTCGCGACCACGACGGGGCCGCTCTCGGTGGAGCCGTAGTACTCGTAGAGGACGGGGCCCCACCAGTCCATCATCCGCTGCTTGGTCTCGACGGGGACGGGCGCGGCGCTGTGGTAGACCTGCCGCAGCGACGACAGGTCGTAGCGGCCGCGGACCTCCTCGGGCAGCCCGAGCATGCGGTGGAACATCGTCGGGACCATGAACGCGTTGGTGACGCGGTGCCGCTGGATCAGTTCGAGGGTGTGCTCGGGCTGGAAGCGCGGCGCGACGACGACGGCGTGGCCGAGCGAGAGCGCGAGCATGGCGTGGACGCAGGGCGCCGAGTGGTACAGCGGCCCGATCGCGAGGTGGACCTCGTCGCCGGGTTCGAGCCCGAGGTGGCGGGCGAGGGTCTGCCGGAGGAGGTCGAAGACGAACTCCGGGGGCACGTCGAACAGCGGCCGCCGGACGCCCTTGGGCCGCCCGGTCGTCCCGGACGTGTAGAGCATGACCGAGCCCATCTGGCGCTTGTCCGGCGGCGCGGCGCTGCCCGTGGCGCACAGCGCGGCCATGGAGCGGAAGCCGTCGGCGGGGTCGACGCTGACCCGCCCCTCCGCGGGGACGCCCGCCTCGGCCGCCGCGGACGCGACCGCCGGCGCGAACGCGCTCTCGGTGATGACGGCCTTGGCGCCGCCGTCGGCGAGGATGTAGCCGATCTCCGGCGCGGTGAGGTGGCGGCTCACGGGGACGATGTAGAGGCCCGACTGCATCGCGGCCAGCAGCACGGTCAGGAACTCGGGGCGGTTGCCGAGGACGGTGGCGAGGGCGTCGCCGGGGCGCAGGCCGAGCCCGTCCAGCGCGTTGGAGAGGCGGTTGACCTCCGCGTGCAGTTCGCCGTAGGTCATGGGGACGCCGGGGGCCAGGATGGCGGGACGGTCCGGACTGTTCCGTGCGATCTCGTAGAAGCCGACGCCCTCGACGCCCATACGGCTCTCCTCTGCTGCGGGTGGACCAGCCAGTTGTCTCTGCGTCAATAGCATCGGGATCGGGGCGCACAGTCAAGGTTTCGGCCGCCTCGAACGTCCGTCGCGAGCAGCCCGGACGGCGTTATGGCAGGATCAGGGCCGACGCCGGCCGGTCAATTTTCCTGACTGGGAAGGTCCTGGCCGCAACGAAGATCATCTCGCCGCGGGCCGTCCGGAGCGGGACTCTCCAGGGAGGAGCTCTCCAGCGCGGCGCTCTCCAAGGCGGCGCGGGCCATCGCGTGGAGGAGGTCGCCCATCGCGGCGCGGTCGAGGCCCGCGGCGCTGTGCGGGGTGGAGTTCAGCAGGCCGAAGCAGGCGTGGACGGCGGCCCGGCCGCGACCGTCGGGAGTCCGAGGGTGCAGGCGCCGCAGGACCGCGACCCACTCCTCGACGTAGGCGCGCTGGAGGCGGCGGATGCGGTGGCGCTCCGGCTCGGGCACGTTGTCCAGTTCCCGCTCGTGCACGGTGATCAGCGCGGGGTTGTCGAGCGCGAACGCGACGTGCCAGCGCAGGAGCGCGTCGAGGGCCTCGCCGGGGTCGGGCGCGGCGGCGCGGCGGGCGCCCTCGGCGCGGAGCCGCTCGCTGATGTCGAGCAGCATCTCGGCGAGGACGGCCTCCTTGCCGCTGAAGTGGCGGTAGAGGGCGGGGCCGGTGAGGCCGACGGCCCGTCCGAGGTCGCCGATGGACACCCCGTGGTAGCCGCGGCGGGCGAACAGCTCGGCCGCGGCGGCGAGGATCTCCGCCCGCCTGGGGTTCGCCGCCACCGGCGGCGAGGCGGGATGCGAGGTCATGCGGGCCAGTCTAGACTAGCGTTGTTAATGACCCTTAACATCGGTTTTGTTAATGAGCGTTAACAGGGAAGGGGACCATGTCCGGACCCGAGCTCGTCTCGCGCGCCGACACCGCGGGCGAGGCGTTCAAGGCCGCGGCCGCGCGCAACGAGGCCCTGGTCGCGGAGCTGCGCGACCGCGTCGACCGGGCCGGGCGGGGCGGTCCCGAGCGGGCCCGCGAGCGGCACGTGGCGCGCGGCAAGCTCCTCCCCCGCGACCGGGTCGACACGCTGCTCGACCCCGGCTCGCCCTTCCTGGAGCTGTCGCCGCTCGCCGCGGACGGCATGTACGGCGGCGAGGCGCCCGGCGCCGGGATCATCACCGGGGTCGGGCGGGTCGCCGGCCGCGAGTGCGTGGTGGTGGCGAACGACGCCACCGTGAAGGGCGGCACGTACTACCCGGTCACGGTGAAGAAGCATCTGCGCGCGCAGGAGGTGGCGCTGCACAACCGCCTGCCCTGCGTGTACCTCGTCGACTCCGGTGGCGCGTTCCTGCCGAGGCAGGACGAGGTCTTCCCCGACCGCGAGCACTTCGGCCGGATCTTCTACAACCAGGCGACGATGTCGGCGCGCGGCATCCCGCAGATCGCGGCGGTGCTGGGCTCGTGCACGGCGGGCGGCGCGTACGTCCCGGCGATGAGCGACGAGGCGGTGATCGTCCGCGGCCAGGGGACGATCTTCCTCGGCGGCCCGCCGCTGGTGAAGGCGGCGACCGGCGAGGTCGTGACGGCCGAGGAGCTCGGCGGCGGCGAGCTGCACTCGCGCACGTCCGGGGTGACCGACCATCTCGCCGAGGACGACGCGGACGCGCTGCGGATCGTCCGCGACATCGTCGGGACGCTCGGCCCGCGCGAGCCGCGGCCGTGGGACGTCGTGCCGTCCGAGGAGCCGGCGGCCGATCCGGCGGAGCTGTACGGGATCGTCCCGCCCGACCCGCGCACCCCGTACGACGTCCGCGAGGTCATCGCCCGGATCGTGGACGGCAGCCGCTTCCAGGAGTTCAAGAAGGAGTACGGCGCCACGCTCGTCACCGGGTTCGCCCGCATCCACGGGCACCCGGTGGGGATCGTCGCCAACAACGGCATCCTGTTCGGCGAGTCGGCGCAGAAGGGCGCGCACTTCATCGAGCTGTGCGACCGGCGCAGCGTCCCGCTCGTGTTCCTGCAGAACATCACCGGCTTCATGGTCGGGCGCGAGTACGAGGCGTCCGGCATCGCCAAGCACGGCGCGAAGATGGTCACGGCGGTGTCGTGCGCGCGCGTCCCGAAGTTCACGGTCGTGATCGGCGGCTCGTTCGGCGCGGGCAACTACGCGATGTGCGGGCGGGCGTACGCGCCGCGGTTCCTGTGGATGTGGCCGAACGCGCGCATCTCGGTCATGGGCGGCGAGCAGGCGGCGAGCGTGCTCGCGACGGTCCGCCGCGACCAGATGGAGGCCCGCGGCGAGGAGTGGCCCGCGGACGCCGAGGAGGAGTTCAAGGCCCCGATCCGCGAGCAGTACGAGGCGCAGGGCAACCCGTACTACTCCACGGCCCGGCTGTGGGACGACGGTGTGATCGATCCGCTCGACACCCGCCGCGTCCTCGGGCTCGGGCTGTCCGCCGCCGCCAACGCGCCGCTGGAGCCGGTCGGCTACGGCGTCTTCCGGATGTGAGGGAACCGTGACGTCCAGCGCGGAGGGAACCGTGTCAGCCAGCCCGGAGGGAACCGTGTCCGCCACCTCGCAGAGCACCGCGTCCGCCCGGAACGAGGGACCCATGTTCGACGGCGTGCTGGTCGCCAACCGCGGGGAGATCGCCGTTCGCGTGTTCCGCACGCTGCGGCGCCTCGGCGTCCGGTCGGTGGCGGTGCACACCGCGGCGGACGCGGGCGCCCGGCACGTCCGCGAGGCGGACGAGGCGCTGCTGGTCCCGTCCTACCTCGACATCGGGGCGGTGGTCGAGGCGGGGCGTGCGGCGGGCGCGCGGGCCGTGCACCCCGGCTACGGGTTCCTCGCGGAGAACGCGGCGTTCGCGCGCGCGTGCGAGGAGGCGGGGCTCGTGTTCATCGGCCCGCCCGCCGCGGCGATCGAGGCGATGGGCGACAAGATCCGCGCGAAGCGGACCGTGGCGGCGGCAGGGGTCCCGGTCGTCCCCGGACGGGACGAGCCGGGCCTGTCGGACGCCGAGCTGAAGGCCGCCGCGCTGGAGATCGGGCTGCCGGTGCTGCTGAAGCCGTCCGCGGGCGGCGGCGGCAAGGGCATGCGCCTGGTCCGGGACGCGGCGGAGCTGCCGGAGGCGATCGCGTCGGCCCGCCGCGAGGCGCGCGGCTCGTTCGGCGACGACACGCTGCTCGCCGAGCGGTTCGTCGAGAACCCCCGGCACATCGAGATCCAGGTGTTCGCCGACGCGCACGGCAACGCCGTCCACCTCGGCGAGCGCGAGTGCAGCCTCCAGCGCCGCCACCAGAAGATCGTCGAGGAGGCGCCGTCGCCGCTGCTGGACGCGGCGGCCCGCGAGCGGATGGGCGCCGCGGCGGTCGCCGCGGCCCGGGCCGTCGGCTACGTGGGCGCGGGGACGGTCGAGTACATCGTCTCCGCCGACCGCCCGGACGAGTTCTTCTTCATGGAGATGAACACCCGCCTCCAGGTCGAGCATCCGGTCACCGAGCTGGTCACCGGCCTGGACCTGGTGGAGCTCCAGCTCAGGGTGGCCGCGGGCGCGCCGCTGCCGTTCGCGCAGGACGGCGTCCGGCTCGGCGGGCACGCGATCGAGGCGCGCGTCTACGCCGAGGACCCGGCGCGCGGGTTCCTGCCCACCGGCGGCCGCGTCCTGGCCTTGAACGAACCGGACGTCCCCGGCGTGCGGGTCGACTCGGGGCTCGACACCGCCACCGAGGTCGGCGGCTCCTACGACCCGATGCTCGCCAAGGTGATCGTCCACGGCGCGGACCGTGCGGAGGCGCTGCACCGCCTCGACCGGGCGCTCGCCTCGTACACGCTGCTCGGCGTCCCGACGAACGTCGCGTTCCTGCGGGCGCTGCTGCGGCATCCCGACGTCGTGTCCGGCGACCTCGACACGGGCCTGGTCGAGCGGTCGCTGGACGGTCTGACCGCCGGGGCCGGCGTCCCGCCCGAGGTCCTCGCCGCCGCCGCGCTGGAGCGCATGCTCGCCCTGGAGAAGGCGGCGCCCGATCCCTGGGACATCCCGGACGGCTGGCGTCCCGGCGCGCACGCCTGGACGCCGTGGATCATCACGCCGGTCGGCGGCGATCCGGTCGAGGTCCGCGTCCAGGGCCGCGCCGCGTCCGCGCGCGTCGCGGTCGGCGACGGCCCGCCCGTCGCCGCGTCCCTGACCCCGGGGCCGCGGGGCCTGGTGCTCGCCTACGGCGGCCGGAC